>NZ_BAABDQ010000033.1:0-146471 GCF_039539705.1 Nonomuraea rosea
TCGGCAGCCGATCGCCCTCGCGCAGCACGCCGAGCCGTAGCGCGTGGCGTACCTGCTGGACGAGCTGCAGATACGGCGCGACACCGGACTTGCCGTCCAGATGGAACTCGATCACCGGTTCCTCCATGCATCTAATGTCCTAGGACCTTAGATATTTGCATGTATGGAGCCGGTTAACGAACACCCCGCTTCAGAACGCTCACCGCCGCGATGGGCACCAGCAGCAGGGTGAGGAGGCCCGAGACGACCAGGCCGGTGCCGGTGCCGGTGAGCTGGATGAGCGGGCCGCCGGCCACGAGGCCCAGCGGGGCAGCGAGCGCCGACCCCGTCGTCCAGAGCGTCACGACCGGCTGCTGCTCGCTGGGCCGCAGGCCGGACTGCAGGAAGCTGTACGAGACAGGGGTGAACGGCGCCCAGACCAGGCCGCCCAGCGCGAACACGATCATCGCGGCGGTCAGGTCGTCCACGGCGGCCAGGGCGATCGGGCACAGCGCCCACAGGCCGATGATCGCGACCAGCAGGTGGCGCTGGGGGAGGCCGCGCATCAGGTTGACCAGGGCGGCGCCCGCGATCGCGCCGGCTCCCAGGGCGCCCCAGAGCAGGCCGAGGCCGGACGCGCCGCTGTGCAGGGTGCCCTGGACGTACAGGGGGAGTGCCACCTCGATCGGCATGTAGAGGAAGTTGAAGAAGAACACCACGACCAGCAGCCGGGCGGCCACGGGGCGGCGGCGCAGGATGCGCCACCCGGACTCGTCCTGCCGCGCGTCCGCGGAATCCGTCGGCGCCGCCGTCCCTGCCGTCCTCGCCTCCGCCGTCCCCGTTCCTGTCTCCGCGTGGGCCCCCGTTCGCGGCACCCAGCGCAGTACGCAGGCCAGGAGCAACAGCGCGCCGCACGCGTCGGCGAACAACACGACGCCGGGGCCGCCGGCCGCCACCAGGAGCCCGCCGGCCACGGGCCCCAGCACGTAGAGTGCGACGTTGCCGTTCAGGCCCAGCAGGGCGTTGACGCCGTACCGTTCCGGCTCCTCCGCCATCGAGGTGGCGAGCAGCCGGCGGCTGCCGGCAGCGGCCATCCGGCAGGCCGCGCCCAGCAGCAGCCCGCCGATCAGCAGCGACAGGCTGAGCCTGCCGGTCACGGCGGCCAGGCCCAGGCCCGTGAAGGTCAGCGCCCGCAGCACGCAGTCGGCGATCAGCAGGGTGCGGGGCGGTATCCGCACCCTGCCCAGGCCGATGCCGAGTGCCACGACCGTGGACAGGATGAACGGCGCCGCCTCCACCATCCCGATGGCGATCGCCGGGGGTATGCGCCCGTGGATGCGCAGGGTCTGCACGGGCATGGCCACGATGATCATGCCGGTGCCGATGTTGGCCAGCAGGTCGCCGAGGAGCAGTCCGGCCACGCGCTTGTTGCGCAGCACGTCACGATACGAGCGGTTCGCCGTCGCGGAGGGAACGCCGGTCGACTTGGACACGTGGTGGGACTCCTCACCGGTGGAGTTCGCGAGCAGGGTACCGGTCCGATCGGCTCAGTGCTCGTCGACGACCCGGCCGTTCTGGGCGGTGGCGTCCTTGGTGAGGGCCATGGCCGGCGGCGCCTCCGCGAAGGTGCTGATGGCGGCCAGCGCGGCGGCCAGCTGCTCGGCGCGCTCCCAGTACCAGGTGTCGGTGTACGTGCCGTCGTCGAGCCGGATCAGCGCGACGCGGGTGAGCCCGGGATGTCCCTTCCTGATGGCCGTGACCAGGGACCTGCGGCGGGCCAGGAACTCCTCCAGGTCGGCGTCGGCGACGGAGTAGCGGTGCGAGCGGACGGCGGTCATGTCGGCGTCTCCTTCTCTCGGTTCGTGTGACATCAGGGTGGCCGCCGGGATCAATACATTCGCTATGCGTGGACGATGTGGCGGTGGCGAGGCCTGACCTGGGGTCGCGCATTGACTTTCCAAGTTGGAATGTGATTGACTTTCCATTATGGAAAGTAATGGTGCCGAGAGTCTTTCCGTCATCGCGGAAGCCCGTGCGGCCGTCGCCGACCGCCTGATCACTCCGTGGTGGTATCACCCGACCTACGGGCTGCTGCTCGCCGGTTGCGTGCTCGCGTGCGGGTTCGGCGGCACCGCGGTCAAGGTCGGGGGCGTCGTGCTGCTCCTCGTCGGCAGCGGTGCGCTCACTCGCGTCTATCGCAGCCTGACCGGGGTCTGGGTGTCCGGCTTCGAAGCCGGGCCCGCCGGGCGGTGGCTCGCCGCGATGGGCGGGTTGACGGTCTTGTCCGTCGTCGCGGCTCTCGGCCTCGGGACCCTGACCGGCCTGCGGTGGCCGGTGTGGTGCCTGGCTGTGGCAGGGTTCGCCGCCACGATCGTCCTCGGCCGGCGGTTCGTCACCGCGGTGCGGGCCCATCTGCGGGCGGGCGCATGAGCGAGCGGTTCGACGAGGTGGTGCACGCGCCGAACCGGTTGCGGATCTGCGCGGTGCTCGCCGCCTCGTCCAGCGCGGAGTTCGCGGTGCTGCGGGACGTTCTCGGCGTGGCCGACTCCGTGCTGAGCAAGCATCTGAAGGTGCTGCAGGATGCCGGTTACCTCACGATCTCCAAGCCGACCGGCCGGGGCCGGGTGCGGACCTGGGTGAGCCTCACCGCCGAGGGACGGCGCGCCTATGCCGGGCACGTCCAGGCGCTCAAGGCGCTTTTCGACGCTCCGGGCGTACCGGCCGGCTCACCGGACGCGGCCGGATGAACCTGATCACGACCGTGGCGCAGCTCGAAGCGATCATCGGCCGCCCGCCGGCGCTGGTGAGGATGAAGGAGCTCCCGGAGCTGGACGAGGCCTGCCGGCGCATGCTCGCCCTCGCACCGCTCGCGGGCTTCGGCTACCGCGACGGCGACGGGCGGCCCCGGACGACTGTGGTCGGCGGGAGGCCCGGCTTCGCCGAGGTCGAATCGCCGGCGCGGATCGCCTTCGACTCCGATGCGGAGGCGTCGGGCGCGGTCTCCTTCGTCTTCCTGCTGCCCGGCGTCGGCGAGACCCTCCGGGTGAACGGCTCGGTCGCCGGGCGATCCCCCGGCCGGATCGTCGTCGCCGTCAGCCAGGCGTACGTCCACTGTGCCCGCGCGATCCTCCGATCCCGGCTGTGGTCCCCGATCGTTCCGCCCACGTCCGCCGCAGGACCGCCGACTCCCACCGCCGACGATGACGGGCTGTTGTCCGGCGCCGCCGTCGCCGACGGGTGGCTGTCTGGCGCCGCCGTCGCCGACGGGTCGCTGTCTGGCGCCGTTGTCCCCGGTGGCCCGTTGTCCAGTGCGGGCGTCCTCGGCTTCCTGCGGGCCACGCCGTTCTTCGTCGTGTCCTCCTGGGACCGCGACGGCGGCGGCGACACGAGCCCGCGCGGTGACACGCCCGGCTTCGTCCGGGTGATCGACGGGCACACGCTGGCCATCCCGGACCGGCGCGGCAACAAGCGCGCGGACACCTCCCACAACCTGCTCGCCGACGACGGGTTCGCCGCGGCGATGCTCGTTCCCGGCCGTACCGACGTGCTGCACGTGAGCGGCACCGCCGTCGTCACGGACGACGCGACGCTGCTGGCGGACATGGCGCTGGGCAGCGCCGTCCCGCAGACCGCCCTCATCGTCACCGTGGAACGGGCCGAAGTCCGGCCGAACCAGGCCGTCGCCGCCGCGAACGTCTGGGACCACGCCAACCGCGCCGACGCGGCCACGCGCTCCGAGCTGATGGCGGCGACGACCCGGCAACTCGGCGTGCAGAAGCCGGCGCTGCGCTGGCTGGCCAGGTCGCTGGCCGTGTTCGCCCGGCCGATCCGGCGGATCATGGACGCCGCCTACCGCCGTGCGCTCAAGAAGGAGGGCTACGACGCCGCGCCCGACACCCCCCGGGCGGCCGGTACGGGCGACCGACCTGATCCGGGAGACGCCTGATCCAGTCACGTGGGATCCGGGAGGCGTCTGACGCGGTCACGCGGGATCCGGGAGGCGCCTGACGCGGTCACGTGAGGTCCGGGAGGCGCCTGACCCGGTCGTCGGCGCCTTCGGCCGCATGGCCGCCGCGGTGGGCGCCGCCGCCTACTGCGTGGCGCAGGACGTCACGCCTTGATCAACTCTTCGCTCAGCTCCCAGAGCCGCTGGGCGGACCGCGGGTCGATGGAGTGCGACGTGATGTCGGCCGGGACCTCCGCGTCGGGGCCGACGGGGAAGGGCTTCGGCTCGTCGTCCAGCGGTGAGATGTCGTTGTCCTTGAGGTAGACACCGCCGATCCCGGCGAGGAGCGGGCTGGCCGCCGCGAACACGATGGTGCCCGCCCCCTGCTGCGGGCTCTTCTTCCCGCGACCGGGGTCGATGATCGGCCGGCCGGACTCGTCGATCAGCCCCATGGCCCGCAACTGCTCCTCGCCCGCCGTGCTGTTCAGGGCCGTGCCGGCGACGATGCCCGGATGCACGGCGTAGCCGCGGATCCCGTCGTCGGCCCAGCGGCGGTCCAGCTCGACGGCGAACAGCACGTTGGCGGTCTTGGACTGGGCGTAGGCGGCCTGACCGTCGTACCCGGTGGTGAAGTGCGGGTCGTCCCAGCGGATGCCGGAGAACCGCTGGGCACCGGACGACACGTTGACGACCCGGGCGCCGTGGGCGGCGCGCAGCGCGGGCAGCAGGCCCAGGGTCAGCTGGAAGTGGCCGAGATGATTGGTGGCGAACTGCGCCTCATAGCCGCGCGCGTCCCGGATCGGCCCGCCGGAGCCGGCGAGGGCGGCGTTGTTGACCAGGATGTGCAGCGGACGGCCGGAATCGAGGTAACGGGCCGCGAAGGCGTCGATCGACGCGGGGTCGAGCAGGTCCAGCCGGCTGACCTCGACGCGCTCGATCCCGGCCAGCGCGACCGCGGCGCGGTCCGGGTCGCGCGAGCCCACGGTGACGGAGGCGCCGGCGTCGCTGAGCGCCCGGGTGGTCGCCAGGCCGAGCCCGGCGTGGCCGCCGGTGACGATGACGTTCGTGCCGGTCAGGTCGATGCCCGCGAGGACGTCGGCGGCCGTGGACGCGGCGGTGAACCCGGTCCCGATGGGGTGCTGCTTGTGGGTCATGAAGATCAGTCCTTCCGAGCTGGGCGTGCGGCGGTCAGGCGGCGGCGCGTTCGCCGGCGGGCCGGCGGCGCAGGTGCGCGTGCACGATGGCGGGCGGGTTGTAGGCCATGTCGAGCGTGCCGATGTCGGTGCCGGGCGGCACGATCTCGTCGATCCGGTCGAGGATCTCGTCGGTGAGCGTGACGCCGAGGCCGCCCAGGAGGTCGTCGAGGTGCTCCATGGTGCGCGGCCCGATGATCGCGGACGTGACACCGGGGTGGGCGATCGCGAAGGCCAGGGCCAGGTGGGTCAGCGGGATCCCGGCGTCCTGGGCGAGCGGGATGAGCTGTTCGACGGCGTCCAGGCGGCGCTCGTCGCTCAGGTGCCGGAAGCCGAACCGGGAGCGGTGCGTGGCGTTCTCCTGGTTCTTGCGGTAGCGGCCGGTGAGCAGGCCGCCCGCGAGCGGGCTCCAGACCAGGGCGCCCATGCCGTACTCCTGGACCGCGGGCAGGACCTCGCGCTCGATGCCGCGGTTGAGGATCGAGTACGGAGGCTGCTCGGTGCGCAGCCGGGTCAGGCCACGCCGCTCGGCGACCCAGTGGGAGCGGACGATGTCCGAGGCGGGCAGGGAGGAGGTGCCGACGGCCCGGACCTTGCCTGCGCGGACCAGGTCGGTGAGCGCCGAGAGGGTCTCCTCGATGTCGGTGTCGGGGTCGGGCTGGTGGATCTGGAACAGGTCGATGTAATCGGTGCCCAGGCGGTGCAGCGAGTCGTCCAGGGCGCGGATCAGCCAGCGGCGTGAGGCGCCCGACCGGTTGGGGACGACGGGGGTGGCGCCTCTGGGGTCGAAGTCCACGGGGAACCGGGCCTTGGTGGCGAGCACGACGTCGTCGCGGCGCCCCTTGAGCGCCTTGCCCACGATCTCCTCGGACTCGCCGCTGGAGTACATGTCGGCGGTGTCGATGAAGTTGATCCCCGCGTCCAGGGCCCTGTGAATGATCTTGATCGAGTCGTCGTGGTCGGGGTTGCCGACGGCTCCGAACATCATGGCGCCGAGCGCGTACGGGCTGACCTTGATGCCGGTCCGGCCGAGGGTGCGGTACTGCATGCGGTTTCTCCTGAAGAGTGTGGTCGAGGTGTGGCAGGTGTTCTTGGATGCCGTATCCTGGACCGAAGTGGAACGTCTTTCCGGAACTATACGGAAAGGCTTTCCGGTTATGCAAATGGAGGAGGGTCGTGACGGAGAACACGGCGCCGGCCGGCTCGATAGGTCAGGGCGTGGGCCAGGGCGTGGGTCAGGATGCACTCGGACGCGCGCCGCGCAGGCTGCGCGCCGACGCGCAACGCAACGTCGACTCCCTGCTGGAGGCGGCGAAGGCCGTCTTCGCCACGTCGGGCGTGGACGCGCCCGCGAAGGAGATCGCGGACCTGGCCGGCGTCGGCGTCGGGACCCTGTACCGGCACTTCCCGCAGCGCTCGGACCTGGTCAAGGCCGTGTTCCAGCGCGAGGTGGACGCCTGCGCCGACGCGGCCCCGGCGCTGAGCGCGGCGCACGAGCCGGGGGAGGCGCTCGCGAGGTGGCTGCACCGCTACACCGAGTTCCTGGCGACCAAACGGGGGCTCGCCACGGCCCTGCACTCGGGCGATCCGGCGTTCGACGCCCTGCCCGGCTACTTCATGCAGCGGCTCGGACCCACCCTCGGGTCGCTGCTCGACGCCGCGGCGGCCAACGACGAGATCCGGGCCGACTTCAGCCCCAGAGACCTCCTGTACGCCGTCGCCCACCTGTGCATGCCCGTGGCCGAAGAGGGAGTCACGTACAGCAAGCGCATGGTCGCGCTCCTCGTCGACGGGCTGCGCTACGGAGCCGATCCGAGCCGCCCGCGCTCCTGAGCTCGGGCGAGGCTACTTCCCGCGAGGTAGGCGGGCGATTTCTCCTCCCGGTGTCGTAGCGGCCGGAGTCTCCCCTGGCAGGACGCCCGGCGGCCCGCGACCGGCGATCATTGCGGACACGCGAGCCGTCGCCGGGCGCTCACATCGCGATAAGCGCCGCAGGGTCCGCGAGATAATAAGCCTTACCTAACTCATCTAGGGGTGGGTATGACCGAAGACAAGATCGACGGAACGACTCTCGACGGCGTGGCGGCCACCTGCCTGTGGACGCTGCGCAACCGCGCGGAGGAGTCGATGCACCCCGGCTCCGCGTTCCACGACCCGCTGGCGGAGCGCCTCTACCGCAGGATCGACTACGACTACGAACAGTTCGGCAAGCCCAGCCAGACCCATCCGCTGCGCGCCCTCGCCCTGGACATCGCCATCCGCGCCTACCTGGACCGGCATCCCGCCGCCACCGTGGTCGCACTCGGCGAGGGCCTGCAGACCACCTACTGGCGGCTGGGACAGCCCGGCGTCGACTGGCTGTCGGTGGATCTGCCACCCGTCATCGGCCTGCGCGGACGCGTGCTCCCTGAAGAGCCGCGGATGACCGCGATCCCGGCCTCGGCGCTGGACCGCACGTGGATGGACGCCGTCGATCCGGCGCGTGGCGTGTTCATCTCGGCCGAGGGCCTGTTCATGTACCTCGAACGCGACCAGGTGATGTCCTTGATCGCCGACTGCGCCGCGCGCTTCCCCGGCGGCCGGCTGTTCTTCGACTCGATCCCCGCCCCGTTCCGGAACCGGACGATGAAGGGCTACCGCACGTCCGACCGCTACACCGTGCCGCCCATGCCGTTCAGCCTGTCGGTGTCCGAGGCCGCCCGCCTGCCCGCGCAGATCCCCGCCGTGGCCACCGCCGAAGACCTGCAGCCGCCGCCCGGCCGCAAGGCCTGGGGGTCGAGAACGCTCAGGAAGATCTCGGTCCTGCCCGGCCCGCGCGATCTGCGCCCGTCGATCACCCTGCTGAGCTTCGCCGCCCGCCGGGAACAGTAGGCTCAGCGCAGCTGCTGGATGCGGATCATGTTGCCCGCCGGGTCGCGGAAGGCGCAGTCGCGCACCCCGTACGGCTGCTCGGTCGGCTCCTGGACGACGTCGGCGTCGCCGGCCTGCAGCCGCTCGAACGTGCCGTCGAGGTCGGCGGTGGCCAGGAGGATGCCGGCATAGGTGCCCTTGGCCATCATCTCGGTGATGATGCGGCGCTCGTCCTCGGTGATGCCGGGGACGGCGGCCGGCGGCTCCAGGACGATCGACATGCCCGGTTGGTCGGCGGGCCCGACCGTGATCCAGCGCATCCCGTCGTAACCCACGTCGTCGCGGACCTCGAAACCCAGGACGTCGCGGTAGAAGGCCAGGGAGGCCTCCGGGTCGCTGTGCGGGAGGAAGGTCGCGTGAATGGTGATGGTCATGCCGATCAGGCTAATTGCGGCTCGGTGACCGGCGCTTCTCGATTCCTGACCGGCCTGGTCACCTGCTTCGCCACGCACGACGGCATCCCCGCCGTGGTGCGCGCCGCCCGGCGCCGGTAGACGCTCGGCGGCACGCCGACCAGCTCGGTGAAGCGGGTGCTGAAGGTGCCGAGCGACGAGCAGCCGACCGCGAAACAGACCTCGGTGACGCTGAGGTCGCCACGACGCAGCAGCGCCATCGCGCGCTCGATGCGCCGCGTCATCAGATAGGAGTAGGGGGACTCGCCATAGGCGAGCCGGAATTCGCGGCTGAGGTGCCCGGCCGACATGTTCACGCCCCGGGCGAGCGCCTCGACGTCCAGCGGTTGCGCGTACTCCCGGTCCATCCGGTCGCGGACACGGCGCAGCCGCGCGAGGTCGCGCAAGCGTTGCACCGCGGCGGGTCTGCTGGTCACCTGCGCGATCGTGCCACGTCGCACCGGAGTTGCCAAGCGCCCCCCTTTCTCCGCTCTACGACGACGCCTTGGGCGCCTGCTGGAGCCGGATCATGTTGCCCGAGGGGTCACGGAACGCGCCGTCGCGCGGCCCCCAGGGCTGATCGATGGGCTCCTGCAGCACCTCGGCGCCGGCCGCCCTGACCCGCTCGAAGGTCGCGTCGAGGTCGTCGGTGCTGAAGATGGTCATCGGCAGGACACCCTTGATGAGCAGCTCCTGCAGGGCGTCGCCGTCGGCCTGCGAACGGCCGGCGTGCGGCTCCGAGAGCACGAGCTCGACACCCGGCTGCGTCGCGCTGCCGAGGGTGACCCAGCGGAACCCGCCGGAGGCGACGTCATTGCGTACCTCGAAGCCGAGCCCGTCACGGTAGAAGGCGAGCGACTCGTCCACGTCGTTGACGGTGATGTGGCAATACTGGAGTGCGATGGTCATGCCGCCCACGTTATGCGGCGGCGTGGCCCTCTTCGCGGACCTTGCCCGGCACGTTTCTCGTCGGCCGCGTGCGCACCTTCGCCACGCACGTGGGCATCGCCGCCACCGCCTGATGGTCGCGGCCGCGGTACGCGCTCGGCGTCTCACCCACGACCTCGGTGAACCGCGAGCTGAACGAGCCGAGCGAGGTGCAGCCGACCGTCATGCACGCGTCGGTCACGCTCATGCCCCCGCGCAGCAGCGCCATCGCCCGCTCGATCCGGCGGGTCATGAGATAGCTGTAGGGGGTCTCGCCATAGGCTGCCCGGAATCGCCGCGAGAAGTGCGACGGCGACATGAGCGCGTGGCGGGCCATCGTCGGCACGTCGAGCGGCTTGGCGAAATCCCGGTCGATCAGGTCCCGCGCCCGGCGCAGGCGCGCGAGATCGGCGAGGTCCTCCCTGGTCATGGAAAAACGCTATCACCGCGCCGCCGGTGTCCTCACGCGGAGACCACCTTCCACAGGAAACCGTCCGGGTCGGTGAAGTGCCCGGAATAGCCCTGCTCCGTCTCACCGGCCGCGACGGCGACACGGCCGCCCGCGGAGACCGCCGCCGCCACGAGGGCGTCCACCTCCGCGCGGGACCCGGTCTCGCACGTGAGGACCATCGCGCGGAAGCCGGTGCCGGCCTCGCCGACGCCCGCGTCCTTCGCGAGGACCTGGCGGGGCAGGAGACCCAGCCGGCACGTGCCAGGGGCCAGGCGGAAGTCGACGTACTTGCTGCCGTAGTCCCTGTCGACGATCATGCCCAAGGCCGTGTAGAAGACCTTGGACACGTTCGGCTCGGCGACGCCGAGGAAGAGCGCGGTCTCGGTCGGCAGCGGGGGCTCTCCCGCGGGACCGGTGTCCTTCCTGATGGGCGCCGCCAGCTTCCAGATGGCGCCGTCCGGCGCCTGGTAAACCGCGGAGAAGCCGGCGAACAGCGACTTCTTCGCCGGCTTGAGGACCCTCGCGCCGTTCTGGAAGGCGGCGTTCAGTACGGTTTCCACCTCCCTGGGCTGGCTGACGATGAAGGACAGGACGTAGCCGCGGAAACCCGAGGTCGCGGGCTCCGCCTGCGCGTCCGCGGCCAGCGCCTCGATCCCGTGCAGAGCGACCTGTCCGGCACCGTGCAGGTCGAGGCGCACGTGCCGGCCGTGGTCCGCGGCGGTGGGGGAGAACGCGGCCTTGTAGAAGATGTGCGCGGCCTGCACCTCCGGCACGCCGAGCGTGACTACGTCGAGCGAGAGCGTCATGGTCGTCTCCTCAGGGGCCGTCGGACGGTGATGTCCATGACGATCACGCTAGGTGCGGCCAGGTGACCGGCGCTTCTCGATTCCTGACGAGCCGGTCACCGCGAAGCTGTCAGTACGGCCGCTGCAGGAAGCGGCCCAGCGACGGATCGTACAGACGCCCCGCCACCAGGACGGTCCCGTCCAGCGTGGCCGGGTTGAGCGCGCCTCCCCGCCAGCCGTAACGGCGCGGCTGGGAGGCCACCCCGAACTCGTCGTAGCCGATCACGGTCGCCAGGCCGTCGTCGAGCGCCAGCTCGGTGCCGACGTGCCCGTCGACGGTGAGCAGCTGGAGGCGTACCGCCCCGGTCGCGCCCGTGAGTGCGGCCAGGTCGCCGCCGGGGCCGGCCACGTGCCGGACGACCGCGCCGCTCGCCACCGCCCAGGACGGCCGGTCGCCGTCGGAGCCGTAGTGGTGCACGGTGACCGCGCCCGCCTCCGTGGTCTCCGACCTGATCCGGCCCGCCGGGTCGCGCGTCCACGTCAGGGTGCTCCCGCCGGAGGTCTGCTTGGCGGGCAGGCCGTCGGCGAAGTAGCCGACGCTCCGCCCGCCGGGCAGCGAGGTGGTGCGGCCCGCCGGGTCGTGGCCGTAGCCGTCGCCGGTCAGCCGGCCGTCGGCGGCGTAGGCGTACGCCGTGATGCTCGCGGCGGAGTCGTCGGCCACCGGGCAGTCCTCGTCCGACGCCTGTACGGCCAGCCGGACCCGGTTGCCCGCGCCGTCGTGGTCGTAGCGGCGCAGCGTGCACATCGGGAACGCCATCTCCAGCGCCGAGGTGAGCTGGCCCGCCTTGTCGTAGCCGGACTGCCGCTCGATCATGGCGTCCGTACGCATGCGCAGCAGCTCCTGCCCGTGGACGTTCCGGCCGATCTGATCGATCATCACCGGCCCCTCGAGGCCGTCCCGCGTGTAGATCTGGGCGTAGATCTGCCCGCGCTCGTCGTACGGCGACTGCACGTGCAGCCCGCCCGGCAGGCCGCCCTCGATCTGGCGGCCCTCGGCGTCGTACCGGGCGGTGAACGTGCCCGCCACCGAGTCGGTGACCGACGTGAGCAGGCCGCGCGGCTCGGCCGTGTGGTCGTAGGCGTAGACGCGGGTGGACGGGGCCGAGTCGATGACCTTGGCCGGGCGGCCGAGGTCGTCGTACTCGGTGCGGGTGGCGCCGCCGTCCGCGTCGGTGTGGGAGACGGCCCGGCCCAGCCGGTCGTAGGCCGTCACGATCTTCTCCGTGCCGCGCCACCGCTCGGCGGGCCGGCCGGACGCCGGGCTGTAGCCGATGGAGATCGCCGCCTCGCCGCCGGCCTGGATCGTGACGGGCCGGTCGGCCTGGTCGCGCCCGATCGTGGTGACCGTGCCGCCCTCGGTCACCGTGCGCGGCAGGCCCGAGGCCGTGTAGGTGTAGGTCCGCCCGCCGTCCTGGCAGACCAGGCCGGCCCACTCGGCGTGCCCGCCGCAGGGTGCGGCGCCGGTCGCCGTGTAGAGCGCGGGGGCGGCCGTCTCGGCGGTGACCGCCAGGCCGCCCGGGTCGCGGACCGTCCTGAGCCGCCGTCCCGTGGCCCAGTCGTAGGCCATGGCAGTGGTCCTGACGTCCACGTCCGGCTTCGACTCACGCCCGACGATCACCGCGCCGGCCCTGGTCGTGGTCGGCAGGTCGCGCGCCGCCGCGGCGGCAGGCCGGCCCTCGTCGTACGTGCTGACGGTGCGGATCCTGGCGCCGATGGCGTACCCGGCGGGCAGGTCGTCCACGTCGGACTCCAGGTTCACGATGTGGACCGGGCCCAGCTCCTCCACCTTGCGGCGGCCGGTCGCGTCATAGGCCGAGAGGGTGGACAGCAGCTCGGCGCGTTCGTCCGGGCCGTAGCCGGTGATGGCCAGCTCGACGAGCCGGTAGTCGGTCTCGGGCCGCTGCGACAGCTCCCTGTTCGCGGCGGTGAGCACGCGCACCGGGTGGCCGTGCCGGTCGTAGCCGGTGGCGGACAGGTGCCCGCCCGGGGTCAGCACGTTGACCGGCCGGCCCGATTCGTCGAGGTAGGTGACGGTGGGGCGGTTCGTGGAGCCCGGCGGGTGGATCGCGGTGGCGGTCACGGGCGCTGCGGTCTGGCCCCAGGCGGCCACGTGCCGGAGCGTCACGTCCGCCGGGCCGCCGCCCGCCGTGGTGAGCGGCACGCCGTACCCGATCACGGTCTTCGCCTCGCCCGCGACCTGGTCGGCGGTGCCGGGCTTGAGCGTGGCGCGGGCGACGGAGCGCAGGCGGCCGTCGGTCTCGTACGCGAAGGTCCACGGCAGCTCGCCGGGCGGGGTCAGCGTGGCCAGGCGGCCGGCCGCGTCGTACCCGTAGAGCGTTTTCAGCGGCGGGCTGAGCCGCGGGTCCCACGCCTCGGCGAGCCGGCCCGCGCCGTCGTAGCCGTACTGGGTGATCACCGCGCCCTTCAGCGAGACGGTGGCCAGGCGGCCGGCGGCGTCGTAGCCGAGCTGGAGGGTGTGCCCGGAGCGGGTGAGCGACATGAGCCGGTCGCCGGCCTGCTCGTAGGCGTGGCCCTCGGGGACGTACACCTGCCCCTGCTTGGTGAAGGCGGTGACCTCGCCGCGGGCGTCGGTCAGCGTGTACGCGCCGGTGAGGGTCAGGTCCTCGGCCCCGGGCTCCGGCCGCCAGCCGTCCCTGGTCCTGGTGAACTGCACCAGCGTGCCATCGGCCCTGGTCAGCTCGACGGAGGTGGCCGTGGTCTCCTTGAGCTGGGTCAGGACCGGCGACCACGCCGTGCCGGGGTCGCGCGAGGAGGCCGCGCGGGTGAGCGTCAGGCCGAAGGGGCCGCCCGCCGTGGTCCGGAGGAGGTAGTCGCCGGTGAGCAGGTTCAGCACGCCGGGGCCGACCTCGCCGGTGGCGGCCCGGGTGGCGCGGCGGTCCACGACGACCTCGGCCGTACGGGACTCCACCGGATCGCCGGACGCGCCCGAGACGAGCGCCCGCACCTGGACGGCGGCGTCGCCGAGCTGCGTCCCGGCGTCCCAGACCAGGCCGGACACCCCGTTGGGGGCCGCCACGGGCCAGGCGGTCAGCGGCTTGCCGTCGGCGCCCGTGACGTTGGCCACCGGCAGGTCCGCCCAGGCGTCGGTATCGGACCGGCGGTACTGGAAGCTGACCTGGGTGAAGCCCGTCCCCGTCACCGCGAGCGGCACCTTGCCGATGCTGCGCAGGCCGTCCGAGGGCGCGGCGAGCGAGGCCACGGCCGCGCCGGAGCCCACGTTGAAGGTGTGGGCCGTGACCGGCGAGGCGTTGCCCGCCTTGTCGATGGTGTGCACGCTGAGCGTGTGCGCGCCGGTCGTGGCCGGGGTCAGCGTGGCGGTGACGGCCGCGCCGGTGGTCAGCACCTTCGTGGTGGCGGCGCCGTCGAGCTTGTACGCGATCCACCCGGTGTCGGTGCTCGCCGGGGTGAGGGTGAACGTGCCCGCCTTGCCCGCGTCACCGTGCCAGCCGCCGTCGTCCGGATAGAGGGCCGAGGTCACCTTGGGCGCGGGCGGCTTGGCCGTGTCCACGGAGAACGCCTTCGTCTGGTACGCCTTCGAGGTCAGCGAGCCGTCGTCGGCCCACGACCGGATCGTGTACGTCTTGCCGTTCGCCAGCTTGCCGGCGGGCACGTTCGCGCCGGAGAAGCCGTTGCTGGCCACGTACCCGCCGTAGAGGTTGTCGATCAGCAGCGTCGTGCCCGCGTACACGTCGAACAGGCCGCGCACGTTGCCGCCGTCGGGGTCGCGCACGTGATCGCGCAGTTGCGGGGTGAGCGAGCTGGTCCAGTGGGTGCCGTCGTAGTCGCTGAACGGCGAGACCCAGGTCGAGACCGGGGTGCTCGGGTAGGAGTTGTACGTGAGTGAGACGACCGGCACGTGCGACGAGGCGTTGCCCGAGTTGAACCGCTTCCAGGCGTACTCGTCGGTCTCGCTGGTGGCCCGCAGGCCCATGCCGGACTCCTTGTAGGCCATGTCCGCCCAGTGCTGCGCCAGCGAGGTGACGTTGGCGGTGACCCAGCCGTCGGCGCAGCCGGTGCCGTACCCCTTCGTCTGGCTGGAGGAGGCGTACTCCTTGACCATGGCAGGGCCGGGCCAGCGCGACGCCGTGGAGGACTTGTTGGCCGACCACACCTCCCACGAGCGGGCGCCGCACGACCACGAGTGGTGGTTCCAGAGCTTGAGCGTGGCCGAGAGGATCTTCTTGCCTGCGATGCCGGGCGTCTTCCACGTGATGAACGACCGGGCCACCTGGCCGCTGCCGTTGTCGCCGATCTTGAGCTCGGTGGCGCCCGACTGGTCGGTGCCGTAGCCCTCCTGCACGAACGTGTCGAAGACCTGGCCCAGGTTGAGCGACGGGTCCACGGTGACGGGGTACGTCGTGGCCGGGTCGTTCAGGAAGGCCGGGTCCGGGGTGAGGACGAGGTCGCGGCCGGAGACCTTCATGGCCACGGGGACGCGGCGCAGGTGCTCGCCGGAGACCGGATGCGTGGAGGCGTCCCACATGACCGGCGCGGGGATGGTGACGGCGGTCCTGCCCGAGGCGTCGACCAGCGCCACGCCGCCGTCCGCCGACCGGCGCGGTTCGAGGCCCGGGGCCTTCAGGCCCAGCGTGTACGTCAGCGGCGCGGCCGGGCGAGACCTGAGCGACAGGAACTGCTCGGCGCCCGTCCTGGTGGCGGTGACGACCAGGTCGGCGCCCGGCATGACGTCCGGGTACGTGGCCGTCTCCCCGGACAGGCGCGGCACGGGCAGCGCGCCCTTCCACTGCAGGGTCACCTTGGTGGCGCCCGCGCCGATCGTGATCAGGTCGGAGGCTCCCGCCGCGCCGGCGGTCCGCGCCGCGCCCGTGCGTCCGCCGCCGAGCCGGAGCGCCCGGCCGTGGCCCTTGGTCACGATCTCGCCCGACGCCGCCCTGGTGAGCGAGATGTCCACCGGGGCCCACGCGCCGTCGCGGCGGAACCTCACGGGACCGGCGAACGAGTCGGCCGTGAGCGTGCCGTCCGGATTGGCGTAGGTGGTGGTGGTCTCGGTGCGGGCGTCCGCGACCTCGACCCGGCGGCCGGTCAGGCGGGCCGACAGCCGGGCGGAGGGCTCGTCGGGCGCGCTCGGCTCGGCCGCGAGGGCGGCGGGGGCGCTCGGATCGTCGCCCGGCTTCTGGATGGGGACGGCCGCGGCCGATGAGGGCGCCGCCAGGGGGAGAAGCAGGAGGGCGAGGCCACCGGCGAGGGCCCGTGACAGGAGGGCAGGCATGGGTGCTCCGGGAGGGAGTGCGCGTAAGCGGACGGGGCGCGCGTAAGGGGAGGGAGGGCGCGCGTAAGGGGACGCCCCCGCCGGACCCGGGCGGGGGCGTCAGGACGGTGCGGGCCTACTTGCTCTGGCAGCTCTTCTTGCGGACCTCGTACCAGACGATGCCCGGCGCCTGGAACCGGACGGCGAAGCACTGGTTCTTGTTGGCGGCTTCACGGACCTTGTAGATGGCCGACGCGCCACCCGCCGTGTAGGCGATCTTGCAGATCAGCTTGGCCTTGCCCTTGAGCTTGTCGCAGGCGCCCTTCATCGCCTCGATGGCGCCGGCGACGCCGGCGACGAACCAGGCGCCATAGATCTTCTTGGTGAGCTTCTTCGAGAAGATGAGCCGGCACATGGCCTTCCACCACTCGCACTGCAGCTTGAGCGCGGGGTCGGCGACCACGGGGTACGCGGCGCCCACGTGGCTGACCGTCTGGACGAGCGTCATGCCCTCCACCCGGTACGAGGTCGGGACGGCGTTACCGGCGGCGTCCTTGGCCCAGGGCAGGTCGATCTCGGCGAGATAGAAGTCGTTGTTGTAGATCAGGACGGTGCCGTCGTCCTCCTCGACCTCCAGCATGCTGCCCTCGGGGGCGGAGATCGGGAACCGGTACTCGGTCGGCGCCGAGGCGTCCTTGATGATGGTCATCGCCCGGGCGATCTGGCCGGTGCGCTGGTGCGCGAAGGCGACACTGGGCGACTTCGCGGCGTAGGTGACCAGGCCGGGCAGCGGCTGGTTGCCGGTGCCCGCCGCCTCCGGCATGCCGATGCCGATGTCGCTCTCGCCGACGGTCGCGACCAGGGTGCGGTCGGGGTCCGTCGCGACGGCGAAGGGCCGCTGGACGTCGCCGTCGGGAATCTCGGTCGGCGGGGTGGTCCTGGCCTCCTCGACGATCTCGGGAACCACTTGGGTGAGGGCTGCCAGGGCGGGGTCCACGTCCGCGAAGGCCGGGGTGCCGGCCACGTTCGCGGAGCTGAGAACCAGGCCCGTCGCTAAGGCGACGATGAATGCCCGAGCGGAAATGCGCATTGATGTCCTTCCACGTGCGGTGGGGGGCATTGCACAAACGTCGTAAACGTAAAGATCACCAGCGTCCAACCGGGTGATCTTGGATGGATGATCCGTAAACGTTTGCCGTCTACCCCGCGGGGGCGGTCAGGACGTGGTGCGGGGGCGCAGCCCGTCGAGGATGAGCCGGGCGATGCGCGCCGAGCGTTCGGGGCTGCTTTCGGCATTGGCGTGGCGGATCGCGGCGAAAGCGCCGGCGACGAGTGCCATCACCTCGTCGGCGGTGAGGTCGGGGCGCACGACGCCCACCGCGTGCGCGCGGCCGAGCAGGTCCGCGACCCGGCTGGTGAGGTCGGCCGCGACGTCCGGGGCGGCGGTGCGCACGTCGAACTCGGCGGCCAGGAGCGCGCTCTTGACGGCCGCGTTCTCGGCGCCGCTGGACATCATCCGGGACAGCAGCGTGAACAGGGCCGCGGGATCGCCGGTGGCGGCGAGCGCTTCGCCCTCCGCCGCCAGCTGCTTCAGCTGATCGATCGAGACGGCGAGATACAGGGCTTCCTTGCTGGGGAAGTGCCGGTGGACGGTGCCGGGGCCGACGCCCGCGCGGCGGGCGATCTCGTCCAGCGAAACGCCGAGACCCTCCGCCGCGAACAACCGCTGCGCGGTGCGGAGAACCTGCTCACGATTGCGGCGCGCGTCGGCTCGCAGCTCGCGGTCACTCCCGGGAGCTGCCGGCGGCTTCGGCGATCGGCTGGCCATCGTGTTCCTAGCATAACCGGGGCGGCGCACCGTATACTCCGGAAAGGTAACCGGGGCGGCGCACCGCTTAGAGGCTCGCGCCGCTCGCCGATCCACCGGCCTTGAGGAGATCACGCCCATGACCACACGCGAGGACGCACGGGCCCTGGTGCAGCGGATGCAGGAGTGCTTCAACACCCGGCAGTTCGACCAGGCCGCCGATCTGTTCACCCCCGCCTACTTCAGTCACCCGCTCGGCACCACCGGGTTCGAGGCGGGCAAGGACGTCTGGCGCCAGGTCACCACGCAGTTCCCCGACATGCGCGTCGTCGCGGAGGACATCCTGGTCGACGGCGACCGAGTCGCCATCCGCTCGACCGTCGAGGGGATCGCGGCCCCGGGCGGCGATGCGCGGCCGACGCTGATCGAGATCTTCCGCATCGACGACGGCCGCCTCGCGGAGATGTGGGGGATCACCGAGGGCCCCGACCCCCGTCTCGGCTGACCTCGGCCCGTGATCGTTTAATATCTCGGGAGTGGCGGACATACCTGAAGATCTCGCACTGCCCACGGCCCTGGCCGAGGTGGCCCGGGCCGGCACGACCGGCCCGGCCGCCGCCGTGACCCCGCCGCGATCGTGGCCGCCGCACGAGCCGAGTTCCCGCACTTTTCCGACCTCATCGACGCGATGTGCCGCTGAACGCGCGGCCGGGAGGCCCGCTCAGGAGAACCGGTGCGTCAGGTGCACCGTCACCTCGTCGCCGAGGTCCTTGCCGATGGCCTTCCTGAAGGGTGCGCGAAGCGGCAGCATGTGCGTTCCTCCGCCGATCGGCAGCAGGGTCGCCGCATAGGCGTGCCCGTCCACGGTGCCCGCCACCTTGACGGCCTTGCCGGTGCCGAAGACGTCCGCGGAGCCGGGCAGCCGTACGCATGGCCAGCCGCTGTTGGCATCGGGAACGATCGAGGCGGTGAACGTGGCATCGAGGTCGCGCGACGTTCTCCGGGTGTCAACCATGGTGAAGCCCTCCATCTCGGGTCAGTGCCGGGGCGCCGGGCCCCGTGAGCTCATCTGCGTGAACGGGCCGCCCGGACACGGCCAGCAGCAGCGCCAGAGCGGTGCCGCGCACCTCGGGACCTTCGCCGGTGTCGGAACCGGCGTCGGTCACGATCAGGCGCAGCCCGCGTGCGCGCTCCTTGCCGCCGCCGAACGCCACGGCGGTGCCGAGCTGGAAACGCAGCGCGGTGGCGACGTGCGCGGCCGGATAGTCCCGGCTGAGGCCGAGCGGCCGCCGGATGTCCTCTCCGTGGACGAACGCCTCGACCAGCCGGCTGGCCTCGGCCACCGGCGCGCTGGTGGTCCGGTGGCTCGCGGCGCGGAACGAGGCGAGCGTGAGCAGCGGGTCGCCGGCCCGCTCCCGCGTGACTCCCGCGTTGTTGTAGCGGTCGAAGTCGAAGCGGGCGGCGGCGAGGCGGAGCAGGAAGCTCAGGCGGGTGGTCTTGGCGTCATCGGTGAGATGGGCCATGACGTCGTGAACGTCCCACCCCGCACACAGCGACGGTGTGGCCCACCGCTCGGCGGGAAGGGCCTCCAGGTCTCGGATCAGCGCCGCGCGTTCGGCGTGGACCACGTCCCAAATCTCGCTCACGTTCATCCTTTCCTCTAACTGAACTGAACAGTACAGGACAGTTGATCCTGTACTCAAGAGTTCAGTTAGAGGTAATATGCGGATGTGGGCAGAGACAGCGCCAGGTCGCCGGCGCCGACGGGCAAGCGCGCCGAACGCAACCGGCAGGCCATCGTTGCCGCCGCGCGCGAGACGTTCATCCGCGAGGGATACGACGCCGGCATGGACCTGATCGCCGCGGCGGCGGGCGTGTCCAAGGTGACCGTGTACAACCACTTCGGCAGCAAGGAAGAGCTGTTCACCGAGGTCGTCGGCCAGGCGATGGGGGAGGCGCACACGACGATGGCGGAGGTCCGTACCAGCCTCGCCGGCACCGGGGACATCCGCGAGGCCCTGCTCCACACCGCCCGCGCCCTGACGGTCGCGGCCACCGATCCGTCCAGGATGGCGCTGCGCAACCTCGTCACCGGCGAGCTGCGCCGCTTTCCGCAGCTCGGCCAGGCCTATCAGGAGCACGGCCCGGCCCACTCCGCCGTCGCGCTGGGCGAGCTGTTCGGCGATCTGTGCGCGCGCGGCCAGCTGGCGATCGCCGACATCGAGCTGGCCGTCCTGCAGTTCTTCAGCCTGACCATCTACCCTCATCTGATCGTCGGCTCGATCGGCGCCGGCCTGCCCCGGGATCTCGCCGACCGCCTCCTCACCGACGGTGTCGACCTGTTCCTGGAGCGGTACCGGCCGCGCCGCTGAGGGCGTTAAGCCTTTGCCCGCGATCTCCGCCCTCCGGCATGATCGAGTATGGCGATGACGAAAGAGCTGCTCGCGTACTACGAGCAGGACAGAGAGCACGACCGCCTTCGCGAAGGCCGCGGCCGGCTGGAGTTCTGGCGGACACAGGATGTCCTGCGCCGGCTGCTTCCTCCTGCGCCGGCACGTGTTCTGGACGTGGGCGGCGGCCCGGGCGTGCACGCCGAATGGCTGGCCGCCGACGGCTATGACGTCGAGTTGCTGGATCCGATCCCGCTCCATGTGGCGCGGGCCGCCGAGCTGACCGGGGTGACGGCGCGGCCCGGCGACGCCCGGCACCTGCCGGCGCCCGACGAGAGCGCGGACGTGGTCCTGCTGCTGGGCCCGCTCTACCACCTGCCCGACCGGGCCGAACGGGTGCTGGCTCTCACGGAGGCGCAACGGGTGGTGCGGCCCGGCGGTCTGGTGGCGGCGGCGACGATCAACCGCCACGCGGCCGTACTCGACACCGTACACCTGGGCCATTACCTGCACGAACACCTACGGCAGGCCGCCCACGCGGCCGCCGCGAACGGCATCATGCTGTCGCCTGTCCGGGGCTTCAGCGCTTACCTGCACGACCCGGACGAGGTCCCGGGCGAATTCGCCGACGCCGGGTTCCCCGTCGTCGAACGCTACGGGCTGGAGGGAGCCTTCTGGCTGTACGGCGACGTCAACGACTGGCTTGACGACCCGGAACGCCGGGCACTCCTGCTGGACGCCCAGCGCTCCATGGAATCGGTGCCGTCGCTGCTCGGGGTCAGCGGGCACCTGCTCACCATCACCCACCGCGCGGTGCTGCCCTCAGACCAGCACCGCGCCACCGGCGATGTCGATGATGACGCCGGTGATCCAGCTCGAATCGTCTGATGCGAGGAACAACGCGGCCCGGGCGACGTCCTCAGGGGTGCCGAGCCGCCGCAGCGGGTGCGCCTCGGCGAGCGAGCGCTGGACGTCGGCCGGTATCCACCGCTGGTTCGTCTCGGTGAGGACCGTCTCGGGGGCGAGGCAGTTGGCACGGATCCCGAACGGCCCCACCTGGGCGGCCAGATCCTGCGTGAAGACCTGCACGCCCGCCTTGGCCGCGGCGTAGGCGACGATCGTCCGTTCGCTCGGCTTGCGCCCGGCCGCGGAGGACAGCGTGATGATGTTGCCGGTACGGCGCCGCTTCATGTCGGGCAGGAACGTCTTCACGGTCAGGAACGTGCCGGTCAGGTTCCGGTCGACGTCGGCCCGCCAGCTCTCCTCCGTGATGTCCTCGATGGGGGTGGGCCGGCTGTCCGAGCTGCCGGCGTTGGCGACCAGCACGTCGACCTGGCCGTAGCGTTCGAGGATCTGCTCGCGGATCAGGGCGAGGTCGGCGGCCACGGTCACGTCGCCCCGCACGCTGGTGGCCTCGCCGCCGAGCCCGGCGATGCGCGCCTCGACCGCGGCGAGCGCGGCTTCGTCCCTGCCGTGCACCGCGACGCGGGCGCCGGCCTGCGCGAACGCGATCGCGATCGCCGCGCCGATCCCTCGTGAGCTGCCGGTGACCAGGGCCACCCGATCCTTGAGAGCGTTCATCAGCCGTCATTCCTCTCAGCGCCAGAAGACCGCGACCGCCGCGTTGAGCAGAGCGACGCCCACCCAGTGGATGTACCGCGGCGGCAGCCGAAGGAACTCCACACCGGCCTCCGCGTCTCAAAGCGATCGAGCGGCCAGAGCTTCGCATGCCACGGCTTCATCCCGGCTTCATCCCGGCTTCATCCCGGATCCCGCGATCAGCTGTGTTCGCGCTGCCGGCCGCGGAGGAGGGTGAGCATCTCATCCACCGACCCGGCCGGATCGCTGATGGGGAACTGCACCGCCCGGATGGTCGCGCCGGGATCGACCAGCAGGGAGAGGCGCTTGAAGCGGTCGACGCCGGCCGCCCGGAACGTCGGGAGCAGCAGCCCGGCCGCGAGCTTGCTGTCCTGGTCGGACAGGAGAGGGTAGGGCAGTCGCGCATGCGCGGCGAACGCGGCCAGCTGGTCGGGCCGCTGGGTGCTGACCCCACGGATCGAGGCGCCGGCCGCCTCGAAGTCGGCGTGCCGTGCGGCGTAGGTCAAGGATTCGAGGGTGCAGCCCGTGGCGCCCGGGATGTCGGCCCAGCCGGGCGGGTAGTCCTGGGCGCCAGGGGCGAAGGCGCCGGGGAAGAAGTAGAGGACGGTCCATGCGCCTCCCGGCGCGCCGGGCGCGACAGGCTCGCCGTCGTGCCGCCGCAGCACGACGTCCGGCACTCTCTTGCCGGCCAGATCGTGCACCCGGCGGGTCTCGGCGGATCCGTCCTCGCTGGTCGCGGTCATCGACCCATCGCCCATCACATGCCTGGTGCCCCAATCCTGCAGCGCGATGAGCGCCGGCAGCAGGCCCTCGCCCTTGGCGGTCAGCAGGTAGTCGTAGCGCGGCGGGCGATCGGAGTAGGGGCGCTTCTCCAGCACGCCGTGCGCGACCAGGCTCGCGAGGCGTTCGGTGAGGGCCCGGCGGCTGACGCCGAGCTCACGCTGAAGGCCGTCGAAGCGGGTGGTGCCGCCGGCGATGTCACGCACCACCAGGAAC
This sequence comes from Nonomuraea rosea, assembly GCF_039539705.1. Classification (NCBI taxonomy): domain Bacteria; kingdom Bacillati; phylum Actinomycetota; class Actinomycetes; order Streptosporangiales; family Streptosporangiaceae; genus Nonomuraea; species Nonomuraea rosea. The sequence goes on from NZ_BAABDQ010000033.1 coordinate 22,666, forward strand.
GTCCACCAGTCGCCGATCACTCCGAGCGCTTGCGCGATGCCGCAGTCGGCTTGGGGGAGATCGGTGCGCTTCACGTCTTCAGTATAGTGCGTTCCAATATGGAACTAACCACGAGAGGTGGCAGGATGGCGTTCGGCGGCACGCATGGTGCGAGTGTCTTCTGGCGGTGGTGGACGGCAGGCGCCACCAGCGCGCTCGGCTCGGCGGTGGGCGCGGTGGCGCTCCCGCTGACGGCGTTGACGGTGTTGGACGCCTCCGCGTTCGAGATGGGCCTGATCGTCGCCGCCAGCTACGTCGCCTGGATCGTGATCGGCCTGCCCGCCGGGGTGATGGTGCAGCGGCTCCCCATGCGAAGGGTTCAGATCGGCGCCGACCTGGCCCGCGCGGCGGCGATCGTCTCCATCCCGGTGGCCTGGTGGTCGGACGGCCTGACGGTCGCCCAGCTGGTGATCGTGGCCCTGGTGATCAGCTTCGCGAACGTCATCTTCGACGTCGCCAACGCGACCTTCCTGCCGTCGATCGTGAGCAGCGACCACCTGCAGTCCCGTAACAGCCTGACCTCCGGCACCCACGCCACCACCGAGCTCGGCGGTCCGTCCGTCGGCGGTCTCGTCGTCCAGGTGCTCGGGGCGGTCCCCACCCTCCTGGTCGACGCCGCGAGCTATCTCGTCTCGGCCCTGCTGCTGCGAACCCTGCCGGAACGCCGCGCCGAGGCCCCCGACCGCTGGCCGCCGATGCGGGCGATGATCGGCGAGGGCTGGCGGTTCGTCGTACGTCACCCGGTGATGGGCCCCTGCATGTGGACCGCCACCGCGGCGAACCTGGTGTGCGGGGCACAGCACACGCTCTACGCGCTGTACCTCGTGCGCGAGCTCCACGCCGAACCAGGCCTCGTCGGGCTTCTGCTGGCGGCGGACGGTGCCGGCACGCTGATCGGCGCGGCTCTGACGAACCGGATCACGGCCAGGCTCGGCACCGCCCGCGCACTGATCGCCGCCGGATTCGTCGCGGTCGCGGGGGCGCTCGTGGTGCCCTTGGGCACCGGCTGGCCGGCCTTCGCCGCCTTCGCCACCGGCAGCGCGGTCTTCGCCGCCGGCGTGGCGGTGCTCAGCGTGGTGACCCGCACCTACCGGCAGATCGCCAGCCCGCCCGAGCTGCTGTCCAGGGTGATGGCGACGGTCCGCTTCGTCTCCTGGGGCGCGATCCCGCTGGGCGGGCTGATCGCCGGAACGATCGCCGGGCTCCTCAGCGGACGGGCCGCCCTGGCCGTCTTCGTGGTCGCCGCCGCCGGCATGCCGCTGATCCTGCTGACCTCGCGCGTCCGCCACCTGCGCGACCTCACCGACCACCAGCAGAGCGGCGAACCGGCGGCCGCTTGAGCCGCACGCCTCATCGGAGGTCCGCCGTGTGGCCGGCCTGTGCGGGCCGCGTGAGGAGCAGCACCAGGACCAGCACGGCCGCGCCGACGAGGCCGACGACGTTGAAGGCGCCCGTGAAGGCCGCCCGGACGCTTCCCAGGAGCTGAACGGGCCGCCGAGCCGGCCGATCCGCGCGCCGCGGCCCTCCTCGCGGTGGCGCGGGCCTGGCATCAGGGCGGCCTGGAGCCCGCCCGCTCCGCCGTCGGCAGCGCTCGCGAATGCGGCGACCCCGTCGTTCTGCTGGGCGCGCTGGACGTTCTCACCCTCGCGAACGCGCGGGCCGGTCACATGCGCACCGTCCAGGAGATCTGCCAGGAGCGGCTCGCGCTCATCCTCCTCGCCGGTGCTGGCGGCCGTCGCCGCCTTCGCCGACGCCAGGGTCGCCGTGCACACCCGCGATCACGACCAGGCCGCCGCGCTGGTCGAGCGGGCCTTCGCGCCCTTCTCCATCCGCTGGTACGAGGCCGCGGTCGAACGGTGGACGTCGATCGACGCCCGGTTCGAGCGCGCCTGCACGCTGCGCCTGCTGCCCGGCCGGGAGCAGGAGGCCGCCGACGAGCTCCGGGCCATCGGTTGCCGGCCCTGACGGTTACTCGGCGGGCAGGGCGTCCCGCATCGCCTTCGCGGTGGAAGCCGGGTCGTAGCCCTCGGGGACGCCGTCGACCAGGATGATGTCGCCCTCGATGTGCCGGGAGCGCAGCGGCGCGATCTCCTGGTACGCGGGGGAGTCCCACCAGCTCCGCGCCTCGGCGATCCCGGGGAAGCCGATCACCACGACGTGCCCGGGCCAGCGGCCCTCCTTCACCTCGTGCTGCGTGACGTGCACGAGGAAGCGGCCGCCGTACGGCTCGAAGGTGCCGGGAATGCGCTCGATGTACTCGGCGATCTCCGGGTGCGGGGCCGCCTCTTGCAGGTGAGCTATGACGTAGGCGGGCATGGTGTCCTTTCGGCCGGTCGGGCTCCGTACACCGGCGATCATCGCAGGCGGACGCGCCGGGATCGATGACCTGACGGGTAAGCGTTCCCGGCGCGGCTGCTGACCTGCCGCTCCATCCACCGGTCGGTGCACCCGTTAAAGGCCCGCCAGCGCCGCGGCGATGCAGTCGAGGACGCGCTCCAGCCCGTAGCGGAAGTGGTCGTCACGGCTCATGTGCGGGGGGCGCGCCTGTGTCGCGATCTTGGTGAAGATCGGGTATTTGCCGCTGGCGAGCAGTTGCTGGAGGTAGGGGTAGCTGCGCGCCATCCACGCCGACTCGTCGAGCCCGCTGCGGCGGACCTCCTCGGCCCAGCTGACCTCGTCGCGGACGGCGCTCTCGACGTAGCCGTTCAGGATGGCCATGAGGCCGAGGTTCTCGTCGATGGGCACGTGAGCGTCGAGGACTCCCATGACCCGTTCGATCAGGAGCAACTGGTTGGGGCCGTAGCCGGGGAGCGACCGCCGCACGGTGGTGATCCAGGGGTGCCGCAGCCACATCGCCCGCTGCTCGCCGGCGTAGCGCGCCAGGTCCGCGCGCCAGTCGCCGGAGGGCAGTCCCGCGACGTCGATCTCGCCCATCAGCCGGTCGGCCATGAGCACGATGAGGTCGTCGCGGCTCGGGACGTACCGGTAGAGGGACATCGCGCCCGCGCCGATCTCGGCGGCGATCCGCCGCATGGTGGCGGCCTCCAGCCCCTCGGCGTCGGCGATCCGGACCGCCGCCTCGGCGATCTGGGCGCGGCTGTAGGCCGGTTTCGGCCCGCGGGCCGGGTGCTCGGGCCGCATCCAGATGCTCACGTACTCGGCGTCGGTCATGGTTTCACCTCCCAGTTGCGTACATCGTACTCAGTAACTAGTCTGGCGGCACATAACCGCGTACAACGTACCCAGTGGAGGGGTCATGACCGACCGCGACGCGGCCGTGCGGCGCCTGCAGGAGGCGTACGCCGACGGGCACTTCACCCACGAGGAGCTGGACGAACGCCTCCACCAGGTGCTCACCGCCGAGACGGACGGCGAGCTCGCGTCCGCGCTGGCCGCGCTCCCGGAGGAGGCCGCGGGCGCCACGGCCACGATCGCCGCGGTCGGCGGGCGGATCCGGCGGCGCGGCGCTTGGCGGGTGCCTCGGACCCTCAAGGTCGAGTCCGCGCTCGGGAGGGTGCATCTGGACCTGTCCCGTGCGGTCATCGAGCATCCCGTGATCGACATCGAGCTGCGACTCGGCACCGGCGGGGCGGTGATCACGGTGCCTCGCGACGCGATCGTGGACGTCGAGGGCCTGTACGCCGGGTGGAAGGACACGCGCTACAAGACCCGGCGGGGCGCCCGCTCCGGCGGGCCGCGGATCCGGATCTCCGGGGCCATGGGGATGGGGCGGTTGAAGATCCGGCACGCGCGGCGCCGGGGCCCGCAGCCGATCTTCCGGTAACCGGGGTTACCGCGCAGCACGCCGCCCCATGGCTACGATTCCGCCCCATGAAGGGACCCTTATCCATCGCGCTCTTGACCGCCGTGGCCGTCTTCCCCGCCGTCGTGCCCGCGCCCGCCTTCGCGGCGCCCAAGACGTACATGATCAGGAACGTCGGCACGAACACGTGCCTGACGTGGGGCCTGGCCCCGGCCGACAGCGGCGCGAAATACTCCCTGCGCACCTTCCACTGCCAGCCCAGAGGCACCAGGGACGGCTACGTGTGGACCAGGAACTCCCGCTCGGAGCTGCGCAGCCTCTACAGCAAGAACAAACTCTGCGCCGGCCGGCCGAACAAGGACCCGGCCCTGGTGCGGATGGAGCGCTGCGGCATCGACCTCAAGAACCACCGCTTCGCCTTCGTCACGGTGGAGAAGGCGTGGGGAGAGGACCGCATCGTGATCAAGTGGAAGGGGCGGCCGGTGAAGTGGCAGGGTCCGGTCCAGGAGACGTGCCTGCACGCCGGCCTGCGGAACCAGGTCTTCGCCAGCCCGTGCGACCCCGCCAACGGCGACCAGACCTGGACGCTGCGCCCATTGTGATCGAGCACGGTGTGATGCGGCGGCATCCGGCAGGGCCGCGCGCCCTGCCGGATGCCTTCTGTCAGGAGCAGGCGCTCGTCGACCAGTTGAGGTAGCCGGTGACCCGGCCCCAGGTCGAGACCTCGCCACTGCAGAATTCCGTCTTGACCCCGACCAGGTTGGTGCGGGCGGCGTCGGAGAAGAATTGGGAGTTGCACATGTAGCCGGCTCGGCAGGCGGGGAGGGCTTGAGCGGCGGTCGGTACGGTGGCGAGCACGGCGGTGGCCAGGGCCGCGACGGCCAGCACGCGACGGATCATGGATCGTCCTTCCTGATCGCGGGAATGCGGGGGGAATGCCGTAACCGGCGGGTTGGGCGACGAGGGTCCGCTCGGAGAAGGGCCGGTCGGCAGAACGACGAGGGTGGTGGCGGCCTGGGCTGCGCCGACAAGCGCGCGACGGATAATCAATGGTCCTTCCTGAGCACGAAACAGTACGAAAGTCCCGCGACTTCATGGGCGGCCCAGCCGATGATCGAAATGATCCGTCCTGGGCGAAGAAAACGCAAGAGGGGCTCATATTCGACCACGCCCTGTAGAACGACGATCACGCTTATTGTATTTACCGCGACATATCCATTGGCACGTCGGCCGGGCCGGGCGGCGGCTGCTGGCCACCGCCCGGCCCGGCTGATCACGCGGGCCGGCTCGCGACGCTAGTCGGCGTGCAGGTCGGTCTTGCCGTTGCTCGGGTTGTACGTGCAGTAGGTGTCCAGATGGTTGACCTCCCGGAGGCGCACCGCTTTGGCGAGGCAGTCGTAGCAGTTCTCGAAGTTCGGGGGGATCCAGATGCTGCCCGGGTTGGCGTAGGTCCGCAGGTTGCAGCGGTTGGGCGCGAGGAGCGTCGCGGCGCTCGACGCGGACGCGGACGCTGAGGTGGCCGCGGACGCGGGGGTGTACATGGTCACCGTGAAGGCCGTGGCCAACAGGGCGGAGGTGAGGAGCCCCAGTCCTCTGGCTGCTGGAATTTTCATGCTTTCCTCCCGTGAACGTTGGTTCGCGGATCGACCGCGATACCGGCGTTGGACCCTCCCAGTACTAGCCGCCGCCAGAGTTGTCCAGTTCGCGGCGTTCTCGTGGACAAACAACGGCTGGCGCGCCTGACCTGTCGTCCCTGCATAGACGGTGGCGGGGATTTGTCCGGGACCTCTGATTTGGCGGGCAGTTTCGCGGAATCAAGCAATTCGGTATGGTTCGTCCAGCGAGTTCGCGATGTGCTGGACAAACAAACCGGGGACGACATGGGGCGCCCTGAACGCCGCTTGGACTCCGAGGCGGGACCGGTCCAGCGGTTCGCGCACGAGTTGCGCGCTCTGCGTGATTCCGCGGGCCGGCCGAGTTACCGCGAGCTGGCCCGGCGCGCGCATTATTCGGTCACCGCGCTGTCCGACGCCGCGGGCGGGGAAAGGCTGCCGTCCAAGGCCGTCACGCTCGCGTACGTCCAGGCCTGCGGCGGCGATGTGGCGGCGTGGGAGACGCGCTGGCACCAGGTCACGGCCGAGCTGGGCGAGGCCGCCGGGAGCGATGACGGCGGGCGGTCACCGTATCTGGGGCTCACCACGTTCGAGCCGCACGATGCCGCCCTGTTTTTCGGTCGTGCGGAAATAGTCGGGGAGCTGTGCGAACGGCTGGCCGATTCGCCATTCGTCGCGGTATTCGGCGCGTCCGGAAGTGGCAAGTCGTCGATATTACGGGCCGGCCTGCTGCCCGCGGTGTGGAACGGCGTCGTCGCCGGCGGCGGCACGTGGCGGACCATCCTGCTGACTCCGGGACGGCATCCCGTGGAGGAGCTGGCCGTGCAGCTCGGCAACGCGGTCGGCCTGTCCGCCGGCTCCGTCCAGGCCGATCTGGCCAGGCAGCCCGCCACGGTGAACCTGGTCGCGCGCCAGATCCTCGCCGCGCGTTCTGCGGAGTGTGTGCTGATCATGGTCGACCAGTTCGAGGAGGTCTTCACGCTCTGCCCCGACGAGCGGGAGCGGGCCGCGTTCATCGGCTGCCTCGTCGAGGCCGCGGCCGGACAGGACGCCTCGGTACGGGTGGTGCTCGGCGTACGGGCGGACTTCTTCGCCCGCTGCGCGCAGTACCCGGCGCTGGTCGCGGCCCTGCGCGACCGGCAGGTGCTGATCGGCCCGATGGAGGCCGCAGGACTGCGGGCGGTCATCCGCGAACCCGCCGCCAGCGCCGGCGTGAAGGTCGAGGCGGCGCTGGTCGAGGCGATCATCGCCGACGCCGAAGGCGAACCGGGCGCGCTGCCGCTGGTCTCACACGCGCTCTACGAGACATGGAAGCGGCGCACCGGCGACACGATGACACTCGCGGCCTACCGCCGCGCCGGAGGAGTGCGCGGCGCCATCGCCCAGTCGGCCGAGCGGGTGTACGAGGCGCTCGACGCCGACGCGCGAACGTGGGTGCGCAACATCTTCCTGCGCCTGACCGCGCTGGGGCAGGGCACCGAGGACACCCGCCGCAGGGTGGCCAGGAACGAGCTGACCGGGGAGAACGTGCTGGCCGAGCTCGTGGCGAGCCGGCTGGTGATCACGAACGAGGACACGGTCGAAGTCGCGCACGAGGCGTTGATCCGATCGTGGCCGCGGCTGCGCGCCTGGCTGGCGGAGGACCGCGAGCACCTGCTCACGCACAGGCGGCTGACCGACAACGCCATCGAATGGGAGCGTCACGGCCGCGATGACGGCGTGCTGTACCGCGGTGCCCGGCTGGCGGCATGGGAGGGCCTGGACACCGGCGCGCTGAACCAGCTGGAGCTGGACTTCCTGGAGGCCGGCCGGCGGCGCGCGGCGGCGAAGCGGCTGACGGCCAGGCGCAGGACCCGGCTCGCGGTGGCCGCCCTCGTGACGGCCGTGGTGACGCTGACCGTGCTCACGATCGTCGCGCTCGACCAGGCCGGCCGGGCGGCGGCCGAACAGCGGCTGGCCTTCACCCGCCAGCTCGTGGCCGACGCCCGCGCGCAGCTGTACCTCGATCCCGAGCTCGCGCTGCTGCTGGCCGGACGCGCGTACGCGATCCGGGCCGGCGAGGAGACCGAGGCCGTCCTGCGGCAGGCCACGCTGGAATCCCGGGTCCGGTTCGTCGTCGCCGGCCACGACGGAATGATCAGCGGCGTCTCCTACAGCCCGGACGGGCGGCACGTCGCCACGAGCGGCCGGGACGGTGCGATCCAGGTCTGGCGCAGGGAACCCGACGGCGCACTGCACGATCCGGCCGTGCTCAAGGGCCACGTGAGCGACGTGTGGAGCCCGGTCTTCAGCCCGGACGGCAAGCTGCTCGCCGCGGCCGGCATCGACGGCGCGGTCACGCTGTGGGACTGGGCGTCCGGCAGGAAACCGCTGACGTTCACCGGCCACGAGGGCAAGGTGTGGAGCGTGGCGTTCAGCCCGCGCGGGGACCGCGTGGCCAGCGCCGGCGACGACGGGACGATCCGGTTCTGGAACGTCGGCGGGACACCGGGGCCCGTGCTGCGGGGCCACGACGAGCGCACGCTGGGCGTGGCGTTCAGCCCCGACGGACGGCGGCTGGCCAGCAGCAGCGGCGACCGTACCATCCGGATCTGGGACCTGGCCGGAAGTCGGCCGCCGGTCGTGCTGCGCGGCCACCAGGACTCCGTGGAGGCCGTCGCGTTCAGCCCGGACGGGCGGAACCTCGCCACCGCCAGCACCGACGGCACCGTCCGGGTGTGGAACCCCCGTGCTCCCGGCGAATCGCTCGTGCTCGGCAGCCACGACGGCACCGCGGAAGGCATCGGCTACAGCCATGACGGCCGCCGGATCCTGAGCACCGGCAACGACGGGATCGTCCGGATCTGGGACGCGACACGACGTTCGCGGCCCCTGCTCCTGCGCGGCCACCGCGGCACGGTGACCGCCGCCGCGTTCAGCCGGGACGGCCGCGAGCTGGCGAGTGCCAGCGAGGACGGCACCGCCCGGATCTGGGACGCGACCGAGGTCGGGGGCCCGACGATCCTGCGCGGTCACGAAGGCGCCGCATGGAGCGCGGTCACCGGGCGGGACGGCCGGGTCGCCAGCGTGGGCGCCGACGGCACCGTGCGGATCTGGGACGCGCCCCGCCCGCTCGTCCTGCGCGCTCATGAGGGCGACAGCGTCGGCGTCGCCTTCAGCCCCGACGGCCGCCGGATCGCCAGCACCGGCCGGCTGGACCACCTGGTCAAGGTGCAGGACCTCACGGCGAAGGGCGAACCGGTCGTGTTCCGCGGCCACACGGAGCCGGTGTGGACCGCCTCCTTCAGCCCGGACGGCCGGCGCGTGGCCACCGCCTCGAACGACGGCACGGTCCGGATCTGGAGCATGACCGGCGAACCCGCCGTCGTCCTGCGCGGCAACCAGGGCTCGGTCAGGGGAGCGGCGTTCAGCCCGGACGGCGCCCGGGTCGCCGGCGCGGGCGCGGACGGCACCGTCCGCGTCTGGAACGCCTCGGGCGCCGGAGATCCCGTGATCCTGCCCGGTCACCGCGGAATGGTGTGGACCGTGGCCTTCTCGCCGGACGGCAAGCTGCTCGCCAGCGGGGGGAACGACGGCTCCGTCCGCATCTGGCCGCTGGACGGGGGAGGCGACGCCGTGGTGCTCAACGGCCACCAGGGCATCGTCTGGAACGTGGCCTTCAGCCCGGACGGCAAACTGCTGGCGACCACCGGCAACGACGCCACCACCCGCGTCTGGAAGACCACGGGAACCAGCGAGCCCCTGGTGGTGCAGGGCTTCGGCGCCTCGGTCGAGACCGCGGCGTTCGCCTCCGCGGACCGGCTGGTCAGCACCCACGACGACGGGACGGTCCGGGTCTGGTCGTGCCAGGTCTGCGGTCCGATGCGGGAGGTGCTCCGGACGGCGGCCAAGCGGGTGACCAGAGACCTGACGGACCAGGAACGGGTCAAATACCTGCACGAAACCACCGGGTGACAGGTGCGCCTCAGGCGAGGATGCGGTCGAGGCCGTCCTCGAAGCGTTCACCGAAGGTGCCGTCCGTGAGGTGTTCGAGGGCTTGCCGCAGGGCGGGGAGGGGACCGGCGGCCACGGCGGCGCGCAGCCGGGCTTCGTCGGCCTCCGCCAGCCCCTGCTCCTCCTGCGTGAGCCCGAGCGTGAAGTACACCATCGCGGTCAGCGTCCACGCCGCCTCCCGCGGCGTCGCCCCGTCGTCGAGCAGGGCCGCGATGACCGCGTCCGAGAAGCGCAGGGTGGCGGGCTCGGCGGCGTAGGTGCCGGCCACGAGCGCGGCTCCGTCGCGATGTCCGAGCAGCGCGCCGCGATAGCGCCGCATCAGCTCCCTGACCTGCTGCGGCGCCGGCTCCGGCAGGCCGTCCAGGGAGATCTCGGCGGCAATCGCGTCGGCCATCAGCTCCAGCAGCCTGGCCTTGGTCTTGACGTGCCAGAGCACGGTGTTCATGCGCACCCCGAGCAGGCCCGCGACCGCGCGCATGGTGACGGCCTCCAGCCCTTGCCCGTCCAGCAGCCGCAGGGCCGCTGCCACGACGGCGCCGGGGTCCAGGCGAGAGGTTGTGGTTTGCGTATTGGTCACTGACCTAGTTTACTCTTGGTCAGCGACCAAGGAGGTTGGAGATGGATCCTGTCATCATCGTCGGCGCCGGGCCGACGGGACTGTGGCTGGCGGCCGAGCTGCGGCTGCACGACGTACCGGTGACCGTGCTGGAGACCCGCGAGGAACGGAACCCGCACTCCAAGGCGATCACCATCCACCCCAGGACACTCGAACTGCTGGCCATGCGCGGGATCGCCGGCCGTTTCGTCTCGGCCGGGACGCGGATCCCGACGGGGCACTTCGGCTCGCTGTCCCAGCGCATGGACTTCGGCGTCCTGGACACCGCGTACCCGTTCACGCTGTTCCTGCCGCAGGTCCACACGGAGGAGCTGCTGGAGGAGCACGCGACGGCGCTGGGCGCGACCGTGCTGCGCGGCCACCGTGTCACCGGGCTGGAGCAGGCCGCGGACGCGGTGACCGTACTGGTGGCGGGCCCGGACAGGCCGTACTCCCTGCGCGCCTCCTACGTCGCCGGCTGTGACGGGACGCGCAGCACGGTCAGGCGGGCGGCCGGGATCGGCTTCCCCGGGAGCGAGGCCACGGTCTGGGGCTGGCTGGGCGACGTCGTCCTCGACGAGCCTCCCGCCGGGCCGCTGAGCGTGTCAGGGCCGGAGGGAGGCGTGATGGCGTTGCCCCTGCCCGGCGGGGTGCACCGGTTCGTCGGCATGACCGTCGACGACCTGCGTTCCGACCGTCCCGGCGAGCTGACGCTGGAGGAGGTGCGCGCCAAGGTCGTACGCGTGCTCGGCCGCGACTTCGGCATGCGCGATCCGCGATGGTTGTCCCGGTTCGGCAACGCCGCCCGTCAGGCCACCGACTATCGCCGGGGCCGGATCCTGCTGGCCGGGGACGCCGCGCACATGCACTTCCCCGCCGGCGGCGTGGGGCTGAACGTCGGCCTCCAGGACGCCGCCAACCTCGGCTGGAAACTGGCCGCCACCGTACGCGGGACCGCGCCCGCCGGCCTGCTCGACACGTACCACGCCGAACGCCATCCGGTCGGCGCCGAGCTGCTCCGGCACACCCAGGCGCAGACGGCGCTCTTGACGGCCTTCTCCGACGACGGGCAGGCGTTGCGCGCGCTGCTCAGCTCGCTCATCGCCGAGGTGCCCGAGCTGTCGCGGACGCTGGCCGAGCGGCTGGCCGCGCTCGACGTCCGCTACGACCCACCGGACCCGGGGACGGCCCACCCGCTGACCGGGACCCGCGCCCCGGACCTGGCCTTCGCCGACGATGACCGCACGCTGTACGCGCTGATGCGGACGGGCCGGCACGTCCTCCTCGACCTGACCGACGACGCTCCGCTTGAGGACAGCGCTCCGCCTGAGGGAGGTGCCACGTCCTGGAACGCCGACCGCCATCGCGTCCGGCTCGCCGACCCGGCCGGGGCGTGGGCGACGGCGCGTGCCGTGCTGATACGCCCGGACGGGCACGTCGCCTGGGCCGTCAGCGCGGCGGCCCGGCGGTGATGGTCGCGAGGGCCTCCGCGGTCCCGCCGCGCCACCAGCCCATCGCCTCCACCCACCACGTCATGCCGGCCGCCGCGTACGCGTCCACGAGGCCGTCCGCGGCGCGCCCCTCCAGCGCGATGTCGTACCCGTCCAGCGATCCCCGCTCCGCCGCCAGGAACTCGACCACCTGGGCGAACTCCGCGACCGGCACCGGCCGCTCCTGCCCGTAACGGTGGAAGGTCGGCATCGCCCCGTCCCACCTGGCCGCCCGCCGGAACCCCGCCCGGGTCGGCCATCGTCCCGGGCACCAGATCGGGATCCGCGGCTGCTGGACCGGCGCCGGCGGCAGCTGCTTCCAGAGCCGCGTCAGATCCTCCAGAGCGCCGTCCAGCTTGGCGGCGCGCACCTTCAGATCGGGGTCCTCGCCGAAGTCGGCGTACTCGGCGTCCATCGATCCCAGACCGGCGCCGAAGACCAGCCGCCCGCCGGACAGCCGGTCCAGCGTCGCGGTCTCCTTGGCCACCATCTGGGTCCGCCGCCGCGGCAACGCCGCCATCAGCACACCCACGCGGATGCGGTCGGTGCGCGCCGCGATGCCCGACAGCACCACCGTGGGGCTCACGACCGGCCAGTCCGGATCATGGTAGAGGAGGTGATCCCACACGAAGACCCCGTCCCAGCCGTGCTCCTCGGCGGCGACGGCCAGCTCGATCAGCAGTGAGGGATCTCCGAACTCGCCGACATTCGGCAGCCCAACGGCATAGCGCACCATGAGCCCAGGCTATGTCGCGCCGCCGCCGATCTTCGAGGAGCTTCCGGACACCGGCGTTTCCGCCTCGGGTCAGCCGCGCAGAGCGAGCAACGCCGCCCCGACCTCCATCGCCAGGCGCCAGGCGGGCCGGTGGTGAGCTCCCGGCGGCCTCCTCCATTCTGATCTTTGTCGGTAGCCTGGCGTGATTCTCCGAGGAGGCATCGATGGCGGCAGAAGCCGACAAGCGGATAAACGACGCGTTACGCACCAGCGCTCCCGTCCTGGACCTCTCCGCCCTGAAGCTCCGCACCCTGCCCGAAACGCTGGCGGGGCTCACCTCGCTCACGCACCTCCGCCTGAATTTCAACGAGCTCGGCGAATTACCGGAATGGCTGGGCACGCTCACCTCGCTCACCCAGCTCGAATTGGCCGGCAACCGCCTCCACGAGCTCCCCGAATCCCTGCTCCGCCTTGGCGCTCTCCAGGAACTCGGCCTGGCCGGTCACCGCCTGAAGGAATTGCCCGAGTGGTCAAGCGGCCTCCATTCGCTGACCAGCCTGGATCTTTCCGATGGTGAGCTGGAGGAGCTGCCTGAGTGGATGGGAAACCTCACCTCCCTCAGAATGCTCGACGTCCACGGCAACAACCTCAGCGAGCTGCCCGATTCACTCGGGAGCCTCGCCTCGCTCACCCGGCTCGATGTGGCCGGCAACCCCATCAGCGAGTTGCCGGACTCACTGGCCACCCTCCACGCCCTCGCCGAACTCGACCTCACCGACACGTACCTGAGCAAGCTGCCGAAATGGCTGAAGAAGCTTCCCTCGCTCGAACGGATCGATCTGAACGGGGACGACTTCGACAAGATCCCCAAGTGGGCCGCCCACCTGGTCGTGGATGGTGCTGATTTCCCCGCCTAGCGTGCCGGCACCCGAGCAGCGAGACCCGGCTGGTCAGTTCACCAGCACGATCTTCCCGCGGGCGTGACGGCTCTCGCTCAGCTCGTGCGCGGCCGCGGCCTCGGTGAGCGGGAACGCCGCCGCGACCGGTACCCGCAGCCGGCCCTGCCCGGCGAGCTCGACCGCGATGCCGAGGCCGTGCACCGCCAGCGGGTCGGCGGCTCCGACGGCCGCCGCCGTGTCGCCGGCCGGCGCACCGTGCGACAGGTGCACGCCGAGGGCCGCCGCGGTGAGGTCGGGAGCGATGGTCACCACGCGCGCCGGGCTCCCGGCGATGGCGATCAGGTCGGGCAGCGCCCCTCCCGCGCAGTCGAACACCGCGTCCACCCCGCCCGGCGCCAGCGCGCGGACCCGTTCGGCCAGACCCGCCCCGTACGTCGTCGGCTCCGCGCCGAGCGAGCGCAGGAAGCCGTGGTTGTGCTCCCCGGCCGTGCCGATGACGGTGGCGCCACGGGCGACCGCGAGCTGCACGGCGACCGTGCCCACCCCGCCGGCCGCACCCTGCACCAGCACGGTTCGCCCGGCGCCGACCGCGAGCCGGTCGAGCACCCGGGTGGCCGTCTCGACGCTGCCCGCGGCGCCACCGGCCTCCTCCCAGCTCCACGCGGCCGGTTTCGGCGCCCAGGCGACCAGGACCGCGTGATCGGCGTTGGCGCCGCGCGCGGTCGTCGCGGTCATGCCGAACACCTCGTCGCCCGCCCCCACCCCCGTGACGCCGTCGCCGACCTCGTCCACGACGCCCGCGGCGTCGAACCCGGTCCGGTACGGGAACGTCACCGGCACCACGTCACGCATCCTCCCTGAGCGGATGGACGTCTCACCCGCCGACAATCCGGACGCCCGGACGGCGATGCGGATCGTCCCCGGCCCCGCATGCGGCTCCTCGACCTCGGCGACCTGCACCACGGCGGCCGGGCCGTACTCGGAAAACTGAACAGCTCTCATGCGCCGCACCGTAACGGAACACCCCGTCCGTTTGGCTAAAGTGAGAGCGGTGACGGCCGAAGTGAGTCAGAAGCTGCGCTCGGACGCCCGCGACAACCGCGCGCGCATCCTCGCGGTCGCCCGCGCGGCCTTCGCCGCCGAGGGCCTCGACGTGCCGATCCGGGAGATCGCCCGGCGCGCGCAGGTCGGCGCGGCCACCGTCTACCGGCACTTTCCCACCAAGGAAGCGCTGCTCAGCGAGGTCTTCGCCGAGCCGATGGCCATGTGCTCGGCGGTCGTCGAGGAGGGGCTGGCGGAGGACGACCCGTGGCGCGGGTTCTGCCTGGTGATCGAGAAGCTCATGGAGGTGCACGCCCTCGACCGGGGTCTCTCCGGCGCGTTCACCTCACGGCTGCCGTACTTCACCGCGGACCGCGACCGGACGATCCGGCTGCTGCTCCAGCTCATCCGGCGGGCGAAGGAGGCGGGTGACCTGCGGGCGGACTTCGTCCTGGAGGACTTCATCCTGGCGCTGATGGCGAACGAGGGCATCCGCGCCGAGTCACCCGAGCAGCGGGCGGCGGCGTCGCGCCGGTTCGCGGCCCTGATGATCCAGTCGTTCCGCGCCGACCCCGTCCGCGCGCCGCTCCCGCCGGCGGTCCGGCTGCTGCCGGTCCTTCATTGACGCGCTCCCCGGCGTATAGGCCGAGGATTCTGGCCTGTGCCGCGCCGTTCATGCGGCGGCACTTCCACGGCTTCCTGCTTCATCGGCCTGTGCCACCGCGAGCGATGGTCTTACCCGGCCTCCACAGGCGTTTAACCTCTCCGCCCGTCCAGCGGCGAGGATGTTGATCGCGGCGTTGACGTCCCGGTCGTGGTGTGCCCCACACGAGCAGTCCCACTCCCGAACCGCCGGCGGCATCTGCCCGGCGAGTGTCCCGCAGGCCGAGCAGAGCTTGGAGGAAGGGAAGAACCGGTCGATCCTGGCGAACGTCCGCCCGTACAGTTTCGCTTTGTACTCCAGCATGGCGGTGAACGCCGACCAGCCCGCGTCGTGGACGCTCTTGGCCAGCCGGGTGCGGGCCAGTCCGTTGACCGCCAGGTCTTCCACGAAGATCGCTTGGTTTTCGCGAACCATCCGGGTGGATTCCTGGTGGTGGAACTCGCGCCGCGCGTCGGCGACCCTGGCATGCTGGCGGGCGACCTTGATCCGGGCCTTAGCCCGGTTGGATGATCCCTTCTGCTTCCGGCTCAACGCCTTCTGCAGCGCGCCAAGTTTCTTCTCCGCCCGGCGCAGGAACCGCGGGGAGTCGATCTTCCGGCCGTCGGCCAGCACCGCGAAGTGCCCGAGCCCAAGGTCGATCCCGGTCTCGCTCTCCACCGGCGGCAACGGCTGCCGGTCGACCTCGACCACGAACGAGGCGAAGTACCGGCCCGCCGCATCCTTGATCACCGTCACGCTGGACGGGACCGACGGCAGGCGGCGCGACCAGCGCACCGCGATGTCGCCGATCTTCGGCAAGGTCAGTTTCTCCCCCACCTTGAACCGGGCGTTCCTGGTGAACCGGATCGCCTGCCGGTTGTCTTTGCGGGACCGGAACCGAGGCGCGGCGATCTTCGGCCCCTTCCGCCTCCCACGGAGACTGGCGAAGAAGTTGCGGTAGGCCATGCAGGCGTCAGCCAGGGCCTGCTGGAGCACGACCGCCGACACCTCGCCAAGCCACACCCGATCCGGGCGCTGCTTGGCCTCGGTGATGACGTGCTTGGACAGCTCCCCGTCACTGATGAACGGCAGGCCGTCCGCGTGCGCTTGACGACGGGCCGCGAGCGCGTCGTTGAACACCACCCGCGCGCACCCGAACGCCCGCGCCAGCGCGATCCGCTGGCCCGGGGTCGGGTCCAGCCGGAAGGAGTAACGAAGCTGCACGACCGCATCCTACAGTTGGCCTATGGATGGCCTATGGACGAATACAGCGGAATCAGGACCGGCAGACACTGCGTTTTCCTCCGCCACGCCCATGTGGTTTTCGTGACAAAGTTCCGGCACCGCGTCTTCACCGGCACCCACCTGACCCGCATGGAAGAGATCATGAGATCCGTGTGCGCCGGCTTCGAAACCCAGCTGAGCGAGTTCAACGGCGAGAACAACCACGTCCACCTGCTGGTCGGCTTCCCACCCAAGATCGCCCTCTCCAAGCTGGTCAACAGCCTCAACGGAGTGTCATCACGGCGGATGCGCCAGGAATTCCCCGAACTCGCCCGCCACTACTATCGGGCGAGCAAGCTGTGGTCGGGCTCCTCCTTCGCCGGGTCGCTGGGCGGCCCTCCGATCAGTGTCCTCCGCCAGTACATCGAACAGCAGAACCAGCCCATCTGAACCCGTGGACACCGATTCGCCTGGCGGCGGATCGGCTGTTCCTGTCCCGCTACGCGGGCTGGTCGGCTTCACCCCCGGCGTGAACGCCGGAGCACTGCCGACGAATCTGGTAGCGCCTCGGCACCCACAGGTGCTCTCAGCCGGCGGCCGCGCCGAACCACTGCGGCAGCCGTTCGAGCAGCTCCTGCTGATCGTCGCCGACCCACGCCACATGGCCGTCCGGCCGCAGCAGCGCCGCGGGCACGTCCAGCTCGTCGCTGACGTCGACGACGTGGTCGATCCGATCCGCCCAGCCCGCCACCGAGAGCTTGCCGGTCTGGTCGAGCAGCAGCCCGCGGCCGCCGCGCATCAGCTCGTAGAGCCGCCCGCGCTGCAGCTGGATGTCCCGCATCCGCCGGCCGAGCAGGTCAGGTCCGTCGCCGAAGTCGTAACGGATCCCGATCGCGGTGATCTTCTCGATCAGGAATCGGGTCACCTCCTCGAAGTCCATCAGCTCGGCCAGCATCCGGCGCACCGCCTGGGGACCCGGCTCCAGGGACATCAGCTCGGCCTGCGCGCGGGTGTTGTCCAGCACGTCGGCCGCCACCGGGCGCCGTTCGGTCTGATAGCTGTCCAGCAGCCCTTCCGGCGCCCAGCCGCCGATCTCGGCGGCCAGTTTCCAGCCCAGGTTGAACGCGTCCTGGACGCCGAGGTTGAGCCCCTGCCCGCCCAGCGGTGCGTGGACGTGCGCGGCGTCGCCGGCCAGCAGCACCCGGCCGGCCCGGTAGCGCTCGGCCAGCCGGGTGGCGTCGCCGAACCGCGACAGCCAGCGCGGTGAGTGCACGCCGAAGTCGGTGCCGGCGAACACCCGCAGCCGCTGTCTGACCTCGTCGAGGGTCGGCGGGACCGCGCGGTCCTCGGCCACCTTCTCGGCGGGCACGACCAGGCGGAACACCCCCTCTCCTATCGGCCCGACGCCGAACCCGCGATGGGTCTTGCGGATCTCCGCGACGACGGCGGTGATCGTCGCGGGGTCCTCGGTCGCCTCCATCTCGCCCAGCAGCCACTCGTTCTGGGCGGGCTCGCCGGGGAAGCCGATGCCGAGCAGCTTCCGTACCGTGCTGCGGCCGCCGTCGCAGCCGACGAGGTAGCGCGAGCGCAGGCGGGTGCCGTCGGCCAGCTCGGCGGTCACCCCCTGGTCGTCCTGGCTCAGCCCGACGAGCTCGGCGCCGCGCCGGAGCTCGGTGCCTAGCTCGACGGCGTGCTCGGCCAGCAGGCGGTCGGTGATGTTCTGCGGGATGCCGAGGAGGTACCCATGCGCGGTGTCCATGCGGTCAGGCTGCGGCTTGTCGATGCCGGCGAAGTGCCCACGGAGTGGGTATCTGGTCCCTTGCTCGAGGAATCGCTCCAGCAGGCCGCGCTGGTCCATCACCTCGATGCTGCGTACGTGCAGGCCGAGCGAGCGGACGATTCTGGCCGGCTCCGCGTCCTTTTCCAGCACGAGCGCCTGTACGCCCTGCAGCCGCAATTCAGCGGCCAGCATCAATCCGGTCGGCCCGCCGCCGGCGATGATCACGTCAATCATGAACCCCCCAGTGCATTTCGGCGGAGCACACCCGCGAGCAGGTCCCTCGCGGACCCCTGAGCTCCGCGGATTGCGGCTCCGGCCGGAAATTCTGCAACACGACCCCGGTCTTGCCGCAAGCCCCCCGGTGCGCTATATGTTGAGAGTGGCAGGGAGTGACAAGCTCTCTGCCTTTTGCTTTTGCCGCCCGGTGACCATTCGGCGGATTAAAACCGATGGCGGAGCGGGCATTTCGTCGGCCAGGATGACCAGGATGAGTGAGCAACCTGATCGATGGACCAAGGCGACCGTCTACGCGGACATGTGGGCTGACCCGGATGACGATCCCCGCAACAGCGACGGAGCCGCTCCGGACGGCGAGCTCCCGACGCTGCGGGACTTCCTGTCGAGCTATCGGCTGACGCTTCTGATGAAGTGCGAGGGCCTGGACCCGGAGCAGCTGGCTCGCCGGTCGGTGCCGCCCTCGACCATGTCACTCCTCGGCCTGCTCCGCCATCTCGCCGAAGTCGAACGCGACTGGAGCAACTGGATCACGTCGGAGGATCAGCTGCCGAGCCTGTACGGCAAGGGCGGTGACTTCGAAGGGGCCGTCGCCGAGCAGACGGTGGTCGACGCCGCCTACGCCGACCTGGCCCGTGAGCAGGCCGCGCTGGACGCCATGCTGGCCGGGCACGAGGACCTGGGCGAGCATGTGGGGAAAGAGAACATCGCCGTCAGGGAGTTGCTCGTTCACATGATCGAGGAATACGCCAGGCACTGCGGGCACGCCGACCTGCTGCGCGAATGCGTCGACGGCCGCGTCGGTCAGTGACGGATCGGGCAGCCGGTTCAGCCCGGGCTGAACCGGCGGGTGAGCGCGGATTTCAGGCTGCCGGGGTCCGCGCCCGCCCAGGCGACGTTGCCGTCGGGCCGGATGAGCATCGCGGGCGCGGGGGCGTCATCGGCGGTCGCGGTCACCCGGCGCACGAGGTCGTTCCAGGGCTCCGCGGTGGCGGCGAGGTCGTTCCCGCCGGTGAGGTCCACGAGCAGGGGGCGGGCGTCGCGCAGGAGCTCGGCGAGGCGCATCCGTCCGAACGGCGGGCCACGACGTCGACCTGGTCCTCGGTCTGGCCGAAGGACAGCACTTCCCAGTCTCGCCGGACGTCCGCACCGAGCTCCGCCGCGCGCTCGCTGAGCACCCGTTCAAGATCGCGCTGGTTGATACATCGGGTTCTGCTCGCCGAGCACGCGCAGCGGCAGCGGGAGGCCGCCGAATGGGTCGCCGCGATAAGATACGCAAGTGGATCGCAAGCATGAGCAGAGCCCGAGGGAGCTGCATGGCGGCGGAGCGTCCCGTCGGCGCGGCTCCGCGCTCGAGGACGCGATCCTCGACGCCGCATGGGACGTGCTGGTCGAGCACGGCTACCACGGCTTCACCTACGAAGCGGTCGCCGCCCGCGCCGGCACGAGCCGTCCCGTGCTCTACCGGCGCTGGCAACAGCGCGACGAGCTGTTGCTGGCCACGCTCACCAGGTTCTGGCAGCCGATCGCGGTGCCCGACACCGGCAGCCTCCGCGACGACGCGATCGGCTTCCTGCACAACGCGAACGCCGACCGCGCGGGCACGATCACGTTGATGAGCGTGCAGCTCGTGGACTACTTCCGCGACACCGGCACCAGCTTCAGCGAGCTACGCGACACCCTGGTCCCACCGGGCCAGGCGAGCCCGTTCGAGATGATCGTCGCCCGCGCGGTCGAGCGCGGCGAGCTGCCCGACGTGCCGCGCTCGTCCCGCATGGTGAACCTGCCGTTCGACCTGTTGCGCCACGACATGCTCACGACGATGCGCGCGGTCCCGGCCGAGTCGATCGGCGAGATCGTGGACGACGTGTGGCTGCCGCTGCTGGGGAGCACGGCTCCGGCTCAGTCGCAGGCCACGCCGCTCAGGTCGAGCCGGCCGTTGTAGTCGTCGCCGGGCCCGGTGTGGTCGCCGTGCTTGGCGTGGATGCTCACGCAGATGTTCTTGCCGTACACCTTGACCGGGCCGGCGTGGTACTTGAACCGGCCGGCGTCCTTGTCGTAGTTGTTCTTGTAGTTGTCCTCGGCCCACCTGGAGTTGTACATCTCCAGGTACATGGGCGTCTTCTCGCCGTACCTCTGGTGGCCGGAGCGCTTGGCCAGCACGGCGCAGTTCCACCCGGTGCGGGCGTTGTAGAAGAGCTTGACGTCGCTGATGTAGTACGTGCCGCCGTTGAGCTTGTCCTTCATCGGCACCTTCCAGCTGCCGACCTGCGCGCCGCTGCAGCCGTAGGCCGCGGCGTCCGCCGCCGGTGGGACGGCCAGGTGCAGGCCCATGGCGGCGACCCCGGCCAGGGAAACGGTCAGCGTCTTCTTCAGCATGGCTAAACCCCCGATTGGTACGAATTTCCGCAAAGTCCCTAACCGCTCCCCACGGGGGGCCTAACCACCCGCACGCCGGTCGTTACCTTTTCGTAATCGAGAGTCTCGTCAGACATGACAAGGTCTGTAGGGTCGCGGCGTGGACTGCGGAGGAAAGCTACGGATGCGCATGAAGAGCCGGCAGGCGCTGGCCGGGATGTTGGTGTTGTTGTCGGTGACGGCCTGTGGTGGGGAGGATCCAACGGTCGCGCGGGCGAGCCCCGCCCCGTCGGCATCGAAGCCGAGCGCCACCCCGGCGAAGGGCTACTCGTACGAACTCCGCAAGAGCGACATTTCCTGGAACGGCACCGGAGACCCATACAACGACCTGGTCGAGCTGGACGACGGACGGCGGGTCGCCATGCACTACCGGCGCGGCAGCGGTCTGTACGAGCAGCACTCCGACCCGCAGGGCAACGGCTGGACGCGGCCGCACCTGATCTACGGCACGAAGACCGAGGCCTGCCAGGGCGTCCACCTGAAGGCCTTCGGCGAAACGGTCACGGCCGTGGCGGACTTCGGCGTCTACTGCTCGGACGGCGAGCCGCCGATGGAGTCCATCGCGGCCGTGGCCTCGGGGGACCTGCGCACGTGGGACCACCACCTGACGAGAAGCTTCGACGGCTGGGAACGGGTCTCGGCGGGGGACGGCGGCAAGGAGATCATCTTCCGGCGTGGCTCCTCCACGTTGCAATGGAGCAGGACCGGCGGCTTCCCGAGGTGAGCGATCGCCGGGGCGTTCCCGGCTCGGGGCGGGTTGAGGCGCGGACGCTACGGGACGACGGGAGCGGACAGTGAGCCAGGGAACGGGTGGAGCGGGTCTGCCCGGCAGGGTGCGGGAGCTCGCGGCGTCGTTCCAGGACCCCGATGTGGTCGCCGCCTATGTCCATCGGCCGCCGTACCCGGCCGAGGTGTTCGACATCCTTGAATCCCTCATGGCCGGCGGGCCGCGCCGGGTCCTGGACCTCGGAGCCGGCGAGGGAGCGCTGGCCAGGCCCTTGGCCGCTCGGGTCGATCACGTCGACGCGGTGGAGATCTCGCCGGCGATGGTCGCGGCGGGCCGATCGCGGCCGGGCGGCGATCGGCCCAACCTGAGCTGGCACGTCGAGGCGGCCGAGACCATGAGCGTGCGCGGCCCGTACGCGCTGGTCACCGCCGGGGCGAGCCTGCACTGGATGGACTGGGAACCGACGCTGGCCCGCGCCGCCGGCCTTCTGGCGCCCGGCGCATTCGTGGCCATCGTCGACCAGCACCACCTTCAGCTGGAGTGGCGCGACGCGCTCCGCGAGGTGATCGTCCGGCATTCCCGGAATCCGGGCTACGATCCCGCGTTCTCGCTGCCGGACGAGCTGAGCCGGCTGGGGTTGTTCGAGATCCGCGGACGGCGCGAAACCGCGCCCACGGTGTTCCGCCAGCCGATGGACGACTACATCGAGCACTTCCACTCGACCGCTTCCCTCGCCCGCGCCCTGATGCCGCCGCAGGAGGCCGCCGAGTTCCGCGCGGAGGTCGAGGACGTGGTCGGTGAGCACCGGGACGCCAACGGCGAGCTGGTCCTGCGAACCGCGGCTTCGATCGTCTGGGGGCTGGTCGTCCCGCAGCAGCCGGCCGGGCAACCGTAGGACGCCGTCAGCCCGTGCCGGGATGGACGGTGGTCCAGCCGTGTTCGAGCAGGGCGAAGATCGCTTCGGCGGCTTGCCCGGGGGCGGGGTGGCCGTGGATGAGGTGGGCGGCTTCGAGGGCGAACCGCGCGAAGGCGGCGCAGGTGAGGTCGTCCTCGGGGACGCCGGCCTCCGCGGCGAGGGCGGCTTCGTGGCGTGGCCACATGCGGCGGGCGTAGTCGCGGAGGGCCGGGGTGCTCTCGATCATGCTGGTGACGGCGGCGGTGTGGGGGAAGGCCGCGACGTCGATCGCTCGCGCGAGGATGTGCTCGCGCAGGGCGTGCGGAATGGACCGGCCGGCCTCACGGTCGCGCACCGCGGCGACCAGCTCGGCCTCGATGCCGTCGTCGAGGTCGAAGACCAGGGCTTCCTTGCTGGGGAAGTACGCGAACAGGGTGCGCCACCGCGGACGTCGACCTCGTCATCGGCGCCGACGGCGCCTGGTCCCGGGTCCGGCCCGCCGTCTCGGACGCCGTCCCGCGCTACACGGGCGCCACGATCCTCGACTAGGCCGACGTACGCCACCCCGGCCTCGCCCGCTGGGTGGGGCCCGGCACGCTGGCGGCGCGAGCCGACGGGAAAGTGATCTCGGCCCAGCGCAACAGCGGCGCCCACATCCGCATCTACGCCGCCTTCGACGCACCGGCCGACTGGTACGTCACCGCCGGCCTCGACCTCGGCGACACGGCGGCGGTGTGCGAGCATCTGCGCGGCGTGTTCGCCGGCTGGCACCCCATGGTCCTCGACCTCTTCCGCGGCAACGACAGCGGATTCGTCAACCGGCCCCTGCACGTCCTGCCGGCCGGGCACACCTGGGACCACGTCCCGGGCATCACCCTGCTCGGCGACGCCGCCCACCTCATGCCGCCGTTCGGCATCGGCGCCAACCTCGCCCTGATCGACGGCAGCGACCTGGCCACCGCCATCGCCACCCACCCCGGCCTCGCCGCGGCCACCATCGCGTACGAGAAGGTCATGCTGCCCCGGGCGGCGGCGGCCGCAGAAGCCTGCGCGGAGCTGATGGACACCCTGGCCCAGAACACCACCACCGACGTCGACAGCGTGCGACGCGACCTCAACGACCGTATCCGCCGAGCTCAGGCCGCCATTCAGGGATAAACGCATTCGCGACGTGGTCTTGCGCCATGATGGGGGCGGGCCTGCCACGAGAAGCGCGACGACGAGGGGGCGCCTATGCGGCGTCTGCGTGAATGGGTGCGCCGGGAGCCTGTCTGGGCGGGCGTATGCCTGACCGTTCAGCCGCCGCCGACGCCACGTGAGAGCGCGGAACGGGAAACAGAGCCCGCGACGTCGGTGCCCAAAGCACTGGTGGGCCGATGGAGCGGCGGAGGCAAGCAGCGCGCCGATGACGATTTCACGCATCAGGTGGACGTCACTCTGACGGCCGGTGCGGAGTTCACCCTGAGTTTCGGCGGGGGAGCCCGGCTTCGGCGGATCGCCGGTGCGGCCCATTCGCACTCGCTCTTGAGAGGGATGCGCCGGATCGCCCATGGCGGCGATGTGCGGGACACCCCGGAGAGCCGACGATCTACCTCATGAACTTGCGCTCCCCTTTCATCGCCGCACCCCTGCTCGTGCTCGCCTACGGCGTGATCCGCATCCTCGACGGCCTCGATGGCAGCCGTGGCCCCGGCCTGGCGTGGACCACCGGCCATCTGGCGTTCATCGCGGCTCTCGTCCTGTTCGTCCCCATCTTCTGGCGTATGCGGCGCATGGCCGGGCGCGACACGGTGTCCACCGTCAGCGCGGTGGCCGGGACCGCCGGCGTCGTGGTGCTGCTGGCGCAGTTCGGGATCGACATCGCGGTCGGGTTCCTGTCCGCCGACCACGCGGCCATGGGCGTGCTGTTCGACCAGGTCCAGGCGGTTCCCGGGGTGCGGTTCGCGGTCTACGACGTCCTCCCGTTCCTGTTCTACGTGGGCCAGGTCGCGCTCGTCGCCCGGCTCGCGGCCCTGCGCCTCGTCAAGTGGTGGACGCCTGTCCTGGTCCTGCTCGACATGGTCCTGCCCTTCGCCGACAAGAACCTCATCCCGCTCGGCGCCCTCTGCCTGCTCGTCTCGTTCCTGCCGTTCGCCCGCCGGACCGCGGTGCCGGAGGCCGTCCTCGTATGACGGCGGCGACTCGCCTCCGGCGCCCGGCCCGGACGAAACTGGGGAGCAGAGCGCTCGCGATGGCTTGCGTCTCACTGGTGGTGGCGGGATGCAGCACGTCGGAGTGGCGGGACGTCAAGAACGTGACGCTGTCACCCGATGGGCGGACGCTGACTGTGCGGGTCCTGTTCAGCCGCCCTCCTTCGAGTCCCGAGCCGTGCGAGCGCGTGGCCGGCACCATGGTGGAGGAGTCCGCGTCCACGGTCGTCATCGGTGTTCTCGTCGATGAGGACATCTGCGACCGGCCGTGGCCATGGGAAGAGCCGACGATGTACGAGACGTTGGCCGCGTATGCGCATCCGGTGCGACTCCGGTTGAAGGCACCGCTGGGTGGCCGGGTCGTGGTGAATGCCGAGAAAACTGTCGCGGTGAAATCGGATGTCCCGTCGCCGGGGTCGCTGCCAGAATGATCATATGAGCGACAAGGTGCCCCGCCTCACGAAGCTCTCCGCCGAACACCTCGCGATCCTGTCGGAGACGCGGGAGAAGTGGCGGCACGTCCCGGAGGCCACCGGCCCGGCCGATCGGGAGCAGGCGGAAGCGGGTGTCGCCGACGCCTACCGGCTGGCCGGGCTGCCCGAACCCGGCCAGATCGAATGGGCCGATTCCCCGATGGCCGCCACCATCGCCATGACCCGCCATCAGGAGGACGAGGTCAGCCGCGAGGTCCAGGCCGTGGGCGGCTGGCCGGAGTGGCGCGACCTCTGGGAGACGACCTGGTGGAAGATCTCCGAGGCGGTCGAGACACCGCTGCGGACCGGAAAGCGCCTCGGCGAGGTGATCAAGGACGAGGTGTACGAGCTGCTCACCACGGTCCGCTGGAAGGACCTCGGCCTGCCGAAGAAGGCGCACCGGCCGTCGGAAGTGGGGATGCTGCAGGACGGGGCCATCCTGGGCCAGCACGACGTGGCGCGGCTGGCCATGCAGGAGTCGTTCCGCGGCCTCGGGCTGATCGACGCGCCGCCGGCCGACGGGCTGGCACGCGTCGCCCGCAGCGCCGGATGGTGGTGGGCGCTGCGCGGCGTCGCCGTACTGACGGAACGGCCTGTCGAGCTGCACCTCGACGAGTACGGCCGGCCGCACAACGCGCACGGGCCCGCGGTGGTCTATCCGGACGGGTTCGGGGTGCACGTGTGGAAGGGCACCCGGGTGCCCGCGCACGTCATCACCGGCCAGGTCACCGGCGCCCAATGGCGGGCCGAGCCGCGCGGCCAGGTGCGGCTGATCATCGCTGAGCGCATGGGCTACCGGTGGCTGCTGAAACAGGTCCCGAAGACCAGGGTGGGCGCACGGCTGTGGCGCGTCACGGACCCCGGCAGCAGCGGCTACGGAGTGAGCAGGTCGTGGGTGATGCCCGAGGACATCTGGCTGCTGGAGACGGAGGACGGGCCGCGCCGCGTCCCGCCGGACGTCAAGAACGCGGAGGCCGCCGCCGCATGGCTGCGCAGGTCAGACGCGGACTACCGCCCGCCGACCCCGAGCTGCTGAGGAAGACGTGATCATGATTCCGTCCCGGTTGGAGCGCAAGCACCCGTTCCGCCAGTGGAAGACCTGGACGATGCCGGGCGGGCTGACGCTCACCGGATACTCGCGGGCCAACGACAAGACGTTCTTCCACGTACCGGAGCTGAAAGTGGCGCTGGACGCCGGGCTCGTGGAAGGCCGTCAGGTCGACACGGTCCTGCTCACGCACACCCACCTCGACCACTCCAAGGACCTCGACTTCCTGGCGACCAGGCCCACCGGGGTGGACATCTACGCGCCCGCGCAGGCGGTCGGCTACGTACGCGACTACCTGCGCGCCACGACGGCGCTGAACCAGACCGCCGCCTTCGACCCGGCCCAGGCCGAGGGCGTGCGGGTGCACGGGGTGCGCCCGGAGGAGGAGTTCGCCATCGGCAAGGGCGGCTCGCACACGGTCCGGGTGGTCGCCACGGAGCACAAGGTGCCCAGCGTCGGCTACTGCGTCGCGGAGAACCGGCGGGCGCTGGCCCCCGAGTACGCCTCGCTCAAGGAGAGCTTGAGCCCGGCGGAGTTCGGGCGGCTGCTCGCCCGGGAACGCGCGGACGGCCGCGAGGTGGAGCGGCCGGTCCGGCGGCCGCTGTTCGCCTATCTGGGCGACACCCACGCCGACGCGCTGCCGCGCACGCCCTGGCTGACCGACTATCCGGTGATCATCACCGAGTGCACGTACCTGGACGACGCGGAGCTGGACCGGGGCCGGCGCGTGGGGCACACGGTGTGGAGCGAGCTGCGGCCGTTCGTGGTGGCGCATCCGGACCACCTGTTCGTGCTGACCCACTTCAGCCTGCGCCACTCGGAGGAGGACGTGATCACGTTCTTCGAGAAGGAGGACCTGGCCAACGTCCTGGTGTGGGCGGTCAGGTGAGCGGGGGCCCTGCCACGGCCGCAAGCGAGACGAAGTCATCGGCAGTTTTCTCACTTCGCGCGAAGGGGATGACCTCGTCCGATTTCGGCTGCTAGAAGTGCGGCATGGCTCCCACTTCGATGCTGCTTGCGACCTATGACCGGTACGGTCCTCCTGAGGTCCTGTCCGTGACCACCGGGCCCGTCCCGCGACCGCGCCCCGGCGAGATCCTGGTACGGGTGCGGGCGGTGTCCGTCAACGGCGGCGAGCTGGCGATGCGTGCCGGGCGGCTGCGCCCGTTCAGCGGCAGGCGGTTCCCGAAGCGCGTGGGGATCGATCTGGTCGGCGAGGTCGTCGCGCCCGAGACCGGCAGGTTCGCGGCGGGCGACCTGGTCTGGGGGGCGCTGGGCCGGCGGATGGGGTCGGCCGCGGAGTACGTCGCGGTGCGGGCCGAGCTGCTCGATCACGTCCCCGCCGGGCTCGACGCGGTGCAGGCCGCCGCGCTGCCTGCCGGGACGACGGCGATCACCGCGCTGCGTGACCTGGCCGCGCTCGCGCCCGGCGAGCGGCTGCTGGTCCGGGGCGCGACCGGCGGTGTCGGGTACGTCGCCGTGCAGCTCGGCAAGGCGATGGGGGCGCACGTCACCGGGCTGGCCGGCGCGGCCAACCTGGACCTGGTACGCGAGCTCGGCGCGGACGAGGCGATCGACTACCGCGCGCCCGGGAACCTGGGCCGTTTCGACGTCATCCTCGACACCGTCGGCACCGGCCTGCCCGCCTTCCGCCGGTTGCTCGGCCGGCGCGGGCGGATGGTCGCGATCGCGTTCGATCCCGGCCGTCCGGTCAGCTCGCTGGGCTATATCGCGGCACACGCGCCGCGCCGCCGCCGCTGGGTCCGCTTCTTCAGCGGCAACCCGACCGCCTCGCTGTTCGCCGAGCTCGGCCGCTGGGTCGCGGCCGGGGCGATCCGCCCGCAGGTCGACCGGGTGTTCCCGCTGGCCGACGTCGCCGCCGCGCACCGTGCGCTGGAGCAGGGCGGCGTACGGGGCAAGATCGTCATCGAGGTGCCCTGAGCGAACGTCATCGCGGCCGGCGATCAGCTCAGCACGCGCTCGATGAGGTCGCCGGCGTGCCTCGTCACGTCCGCACTGTGTGCTCCCCACGGAGTGCCGACGCTCACTTCCGGAAACAGCGTGTCCGCCGCTCCCAGGAGGATCAGAACTCCTGCGATCCCGACGACCCAGCGCAGCGCCGTACGGGATCCGGCGGAGAGCTTGACCTGCCACCGCTCGAACCGTTCACGCATCCGTTCGCCCAGGGCCGCCCACGCGGCGAAGAGCAGGAGGCCGGGGAACACCATGATGAGCACGTACGCGCCGAGGAGCGGCGACCATTGGACGGCGGGCAGCCCGGCCGAGGTCATGATGGCGATCGCACCGAAGTACGGCACCGCGGTGGCGAACTCGAACAGCCACGTTCCCAGCCCCAGCAGCAGCATCGAGCGCATGGTGAAGGACCGGGCCCCGACGGGTCCGCGTCCGGGCTTCCTGTCCGGGATGAAGAAGCTCCCTGCCAGGAGCGCCGCGCCGACGACGGCCTGTCCCCAGGCCCATGCGCGGCCGTCGACGAGCGGCACGACCGCGCCCAGGACGAGCATGAGCAGGACGCCTAAGGCGAAATACGCGATCGCCACCGATCCGACGTAGACGCCGAGCAGCGCGCCCACGCGGTGCGGCCGGGCCAGCAGCAGGTAGAGGGTTATCCCGATCACGGTGGGGCTCAGGGTGTCGAGCAGCGCAAGCCCGAGCACCGCGCCAATCGTCTCGATCGACAAACCTGTCTCCTTCGGCCGGGAGCCAGCGAGCCGTGGTGACACGCCCGTGTTAGCTAAGCTAGCACACACGTGTTAGCATGTGGACGTGCCGCGACTCGTCGATCATGACCAGCGACGGGCCGAGCTCGGCGAGGCCGCCATCCGGGTGATCCTGCGCGACGGTCTCGCCGGCGTGACCGTCCGCGGCGTCGCCGCCGAAGCCGGCTGGTCCACGGGGTCCCTGCGGCATTACTTCAGGAATCAGTACGAGTTGCAGGCCTACGTCGTACAGGCCACCATCGAGACCCTCCGGCGACGGGTCGTCCCACGCGTCCAGCGGCCCCGCACCCACGGTTCGGTGGTCGAACAGGTCGCCACGATCGTGGAGGAGATGCTGCCGCTCGACGCCGAGCGGCGCGAGGAATACGCGCTGTGGTCGGCCGTCGTCGCATGGGAACGTCAGCATCCTCCGGAAGGGGGCTCGGTGGCGTGGAAGGACCAGCGGGCGCTGCACCGCCAATGCATCGCCGCCCTGCGCGGCTACGAGCCGGTCCGCGAGCCGGGCCAGGCCACGCTCCCGCACCCGGACGCGCAGGTCGAGCTCTGGGCGGGGCTCCTGCACACGTTCGTCGACGGACTCGCCTCGCAGATCATGAACACCCCCGGTGAGATGCCCGCCGGCACCGCCGCACACCTGCTCCGCTCACTGCTGGAACAAAGCAGGGCTTGATCTCATCCCTGGCCGGCCGGGCCTCGTGCACCCCGGATGATCTGGGCGATTTCCGGGGCGTGGGTGAAGACCAGCCGGTGGTCGGCGTCGAGCCAGTGTGTGGCGACGTGCGGCTGCTCACGGACGAGCCGCTCGACGCCGGCCCGCCAGTTGCGATTGAACCGCGGCGCGTGCCCTTCGCCGCTGTCACCGGCCATCGAAGTCGACATGATCATGCTGATGGGCAGGTCGATCTTCCTGTACCGGTCGAGGATCCCGGACCGGACCGCATCGATCTCGACGTTCAGGTCGAGAATCTCCTGGGCGGTGAGCAACACCTGACGCGCGGTGCCCCGCTCGGCCTCCTGCTGCGCCGCCTGGTCCGCCCACATCGCGCGAAAGCCGGGCAGGACGTCCTCGGTGACGAACGGTTCTGGCACGGGGTTCGCCCCGTCGATGAGAACGAGCCCGGCGACGGCGCCAGGATGCTCGGCGGCATGGTGCACGGCCAGGTCCGCGCCCAGCGAGTAGCCCGCGAGCACGGGCGCGGCATCCGGGCCTTGGCGCCGCAGCTCCGCCAGCACGGCGGCCAGATCGGTGCGGAACGCCTCGAAGGAGTACCGGCCGGCGGCTGAGGCGAGGCCGTGGCCCCGGAGGTCGAAGGTCACCACGTCATGGTCGCTCCGGAGCAGCTCGGCCAGCTCGTGCAGGTCGGCCTGGGTGGAGTTCAGCCCGGGGCACAGGACCAGCGGTCGTCCCCGGCCGCCGCGAGCCACCGGGATCGTGACGCCGTCGTGGTGAATCGTGAAGTGCCGCATCGTCCTGTCGCCTCTCTCGGCCCGTCCCCTATGGTCGGCGGCCTCGATCGCACTGGTTTTCGTGGTCATGCCACCATGCTCCGAGGTTGACCCTGCGTCAGGGTCAACTCCGGCGGGTTCATAACCTCCGGAGGAGGAGCCGCCCGGCAGAAGCATGCTCTCCCCGTAGCTCCGCGGTTAGCGCGCTGTTCGGCTACAGCATGGGCGCCTGGGTGGCGGCGGTACTCCTGCGATCACCCCCTGCGGACCTAGCGTGGAGGCATGAACCAGTTCCTCGGGAGCGTCCTGATCATCCTGGGCTTGGTGGCCGCGATTTCGATCGGAAACATGTCCGGCTTGGCGATAGGCCTCGTGTTGTGGGCGGTCGGATTTGCGGTCTACGTCAAGAACATCGACGGCCCGTCCTTGTGATCGAGGCGGGCGGCCACAGCCCCCTGAGTTGAGCGCCTCGCCCGTTCATGGCCAGTAACGTCCCCGTACGCGTCCACCATCCGAACATCCACGGCCTGCGCAGGCTGCCCGTCGCCGTCAAGGCCCGCTAGCGTCCTGCGTCGAAATTCGATGGATCAATCAGCACTCGGATGCGCATGGGCCATCCGCAGTGCCGATCGTGTCGACCGATTCTCGAATCCCCTGCCGAGCTCGACGGCTATGGTCGCAGGAGCCTACGGTGATGCCATGGGACTGCGTATCGGAGCCTTGGTCGTCGATTCCCACGATCCCGGACGGCTGGCCAGGTTCTGGGCGGAGGCGTTGGGTTGGGTGATCAGCCGCGACGAAGATCCTGAGTGGGTCGTCGAGCCGGCCGAAGGCAGTCGCGAAGATTGCGTGGTGGCCGACCTGTTGTTCATCAAGGTGCCTGAGCCCAAGGCGGGAAAGAATCGCCTGCATTTCGACCTGCGACCCGAGCACCAGTCCGCAGAGGTCGCCCGCCTGGAAGGGCTGGGAGCTACCCGCGTCGACGTCGGCCAAGGCGACGAGCAGGCCTGGGTCGTGATGGCCGACCCGGAAGGCAACGAGTTCTGCGTACAAGATGCTCATTCGCCGCAGGTCCGAGCAGAGTGGCTACGGCGGTACGGGGCCTACGAGCCGGTTTTTCCTGGTCATGCGAAGCCGGGCGATCGCGTCGCCGCTCAACCAGGGCGAAGCCCGTTTCAGCGGCAGCGCCGTTCTGTTCAGTCGTCGGTGTTCGACGGATTAAGGGTCGACGACCTGTGTTCGTAGCTTGCCGCGTGCACGAAGGGCTTGGTTGACGGGCAGTATTTCGTCGAAGTATTGGTCGCGTACACCCAAGGGCCGTAGTAGCGGGTCATGGACGTCGCGTTACCGGATATCTTGCAGCTGACGACGACCCGATGCTGCCAGCCGGTGAGGCACCGTGCCCAACCCTTGTCAGGCTTGGTGGTGCGGTCATATCCCGTCGTGCAAATCGGGGCCGCGTTGGCAGCGCCAGAACTGATCAGAAACGTACCCGCCGCTGACAGGCCGAGCGTGGTGACAAGGGCGAGCGTCGCTGAAAGCCTACGCATGTGTTCTCCGTCCAGAAGCATTCGACTTCGATTTGCTTCGAGTCATCATCAGAACACATCTCGGTATATCGCGAGTATGGCGCATTCTCTCGTGAAGAACTGTCGCCGTCTCAAGTCGTTGCTTTCGGCCCCCGGCATGGAGGCGGGTTGCGCGCTTCCGGGTTGAAGGGATATCTGATCCCGCTCCTAGACTGCGACGCATGGACGAGTTGCGGGGAAAGACGGCGATGTGGCGCTTCGACGAGGAGAAGGTCGTCATCCAGTACGACACCAGGTGGCGCACCCATGCGCTGCTGAAGGTCCTCACCCGTTGTGAGGTTCCCCTGGCTGCCGTCGCGGCGGTGGAGTTCGCCTCCGCGGGGAAGAAGGGCTGGCAGCTCCGGCTCCGGTTGCGCGAGCACGCCGACCCCTACGCCGCCGTTGGATCGCTGCTGGCCGAGAAGGGGCAGCCGTTCCTGCTGACCGGCGGGCCCGATACGGAGCTCGTCGCCGAGTACCACGCCGACCAGCTCCGTCTCGCCGCCGACGCCGGCCGGCTCGGCGACGGCCGGCGCCCGCCGGGGGAGTACGCCCTCGGACTCGTCCCGCCCGTGCCGCTGCACATCCGGACGTCAGAGGGGTCGGCGAGGTTCGACGGGCAGACGCTCCGGCTGGAGTGGTCCGGCGACGCGAGCTCCCGCAAGAGCAAGAAGCGCCGGATGGAGTACGCGCTGAGCGACATCCGCCGCATCGAGTGGTTCCCGCAGAAGTCGATGGACGAGGGCTACCTGCGCATCGTGACGGGGGAGGAGGACGCCGAGACGAAGCCGGCCAAGCCGGGCAAGGACTTCGCCTGCCTGCTCACCGAGGACAGCGCCAAGCAGGACGCCTGGACGCTGGTCATGGCCGCGACCGTCACGGCGCACCTGTGGGCAGGAGCAGCCGGGCGGGGCGAGAGCGCACAGCTCACCGCCGACCCCCGCAGCGTCTACGACCGCATCCGCGAACTCAGGCGACTGCACGAGGAGGGCCTGCTCACGGACGAGGAGTTCACCTCGAAGAAGGCAGATCTCCTCGATCGCCTCTGACCTGGGGTATGCCCGTCCTCTTCGGCGGCACCATGATCGGCCGCCATCGTCGATCGGCTCACCTACGCCGGGTCATCAGGGTCGTCGCCTGATCCGCCCTCATCGTTCGTTCGCGCGAGGTTCGGCGGCGGGAGCCCGACCCTCTAGCATGCGGAAGGATGAAATCGGGATCATCGGCCTGACTGAGGAGCGGCGGGATGTTTGAGAAGTTGACCGACCGGGCGCGGCGCGTTGTCGTCCTGTCCCAGGACGAGGCCAGAATGCTCAACCACGACTACATCGGTCCCGAGCACATCCTGCTCGGTTTGATCCGTGAAGATGAGGCCGTGGCCGCCACGGTTCTGAAGAACCTGGGCCTGAGCCTTGAAGGCGTGCGCCGGCAGGTCGAGGAGAGTCAGGGCCGAGGCCAGTCGGCCGCGTCGGGGCACCTCCCGTTCACCCCGTCGGCCAGCGAGGTCCTCCAGGCGTCGAACCAGGAGTCCGCGCAGCGCGGCCTCGACTACATCGGCACCGAGCACCTCCTGCTCGGGCTCACCCGCGACGGTACGAGTGTCGCGGCCCAGGTGCTGGTCAAGCTCGGAGCCGACCTCGACCGCGTCCGGCGGGCCACGGACGAGCTCGTCCAGCAGTACACGGCCAAATAGGCGCTCGGGAGTGTCAGGGCCCGAGGTCCGGGTCCCACCATCAGGCGATCGAGGGTGGCCGGGGACGGGAATCGGCGGGGGAGTCCGCCCAGCGGACCTGCAGCGGCTGGCCGTTGACGTGGGTAGCGCGGGGAGGTCAGGCCCCGGTCGAGATTGCCGCGTACGACGCCTGCTCAGCTCGGACAGGGCCACAAGATAGGGATCGCTGCTCCACGGCACATCCCCTGGAGCCCCAGCATCCGGACCAACCGCCCCGCGAGCTCGGCGAGCTCGGCCGGGCGTACGCACCAGGAGACCTCACGCCCGGCCGAGGTGCTCGTGCAATCGGCGGGCCGCGCGCACGAGCCCGCTCGACGCGTCACGCGCGGCGATGCCGGCGACCTCAGGGATCGCGCCGCGCGCCCCGGCCCAGCCGGCCACCTCGGTGGCGAACTCCAGCGCCCGGGTGTGGGTGGCGTTGCCCCGTTCGCCCGGCCGCGGCAGGAAGACCGGTAACAGGCCGCTCATGATCTGCCAGACCTCCTGGTGGGCGCCCTGCCGTGCGCACTCGTCCAGCGCCCGCAGCACAAGGCCGGGCTTGACGTCGAGCAGACGCAAGCACTGCCCCAGCTGCCGTCCGCACTCCGCGGCGGGCAGAGCCTTCGTGGCGATCGCCCGCAGCAGCAGCTCCCGGCAGTGCCCGCCGGTCCAGCCGCGCTCATTGAGCAGCACGCCCAGCAGCAGCGCCATCCCCTCGCCCGCGGGCCCGTCCTGGTGACAGAGCCGGGTCATGTGCGGGTGCAGGCGGCTCGGCCCCTGCCAGTCGCCGTACAGGTGCGGGATGAGGTGCATGGCCACGACCTCCCGGTCGGAGGGGAGCACGAGCCACCACGACGAGTCGTAGGAGCCGTGGTGGCCCGGCCGGTGGCGGGGCGGGTCGGACAACAGCGCGTCCACGAACGCGATCCCGGCCGGCTCCATCCGGATGCGCGGGCGCGGGTGGCCGCCGGGCGAGGCAGGCCATTCGACGCTCGTCACGGGCTCGGGACGTTCTTTCAGCCAGCGCACCAGCGTGGCGCCCGCCTCGGAGGTCAGCCGTCCGGCGCGGGCCACCACGTCGGGATCCGCCTCGCGCGGCAGCCGCAGCAGCGCCTGCCCCAGGTCGGCGGGCAGGGGCCGGACACCGTCCCGCTCGTAGCCCGCCAGCCTGACGACCAGCTCGGCGGGGTCGATGTGGCCGGAGGTGAGGGTGGGCGTGGCCAGCAGGTACGGCGGCAGCGTCCCCTCCTTCAGCGCGCCGTGGATCTCGGCGCAACGCCACAGCATGGTCCTGTCCAGCGGTGGGATCAGCGCCGGGCCGGGCAGCCGGTTCGCGGGTTCGAGGGCGGCCGGCTCTGATCGCGGGTCGGTGGCCTCGCGTAACAGCGCCTCGGTCCACTGTTCGAGGTGCGGCCACTCGCGCAGCCGGTAGAGATCCGTCATGTCCGCCGGAGGCCGCCTCGCGCCGGGGTGGCGGACGAAGCCGTCGAGCCAGCCTTCGAAGGCGAACTCGTGGTGCAACTGGCGGAAGGTGGCGGCGAGGTTGTCCATCGCCGGGCGGACCGGATGACGGCCGGGCGCCTGGAACGCCGGCAGCGTACCCGGCACGAAGGCGTCGGCCGGCGCGGCGTGCGTCTCGACCTGGCCGTAAGCCGGGGCCAGGCGGGCCGCCAGGTCCGGGGGCAGGACGGTCGCCGCCTCGCGCACCGTCTCCGCGCCCACGGGCGAGAACCGCCGCGCGTGCTTGCCGGCCCAGCGCACCGAGCGCTCCCTGACCTCGTACGACTCGCACAGGAATGCCGAGGCGAGCGCGGGCGCCAGGTGGTCGAGGTCGTCGCCGGCGTGGCGGGCGGCCCGGTCGAGCAGGGTCAGTCCGGCACGTACGAGCTTGCTCTCGGGACGGTACAGCAGCGCCGCCACCGCCTCGTTGACCTCATCGCCGCTCAACGCGACGCCGGGGCCGCGCAGCCTCCGCAGGGCCAGCTCGGCGACCGGCCCGGGGGCGGCGGGCAGCAGCCGCAGGTAGTCACGGACGCGCTCCGGACTGGGAGCCGGATCGAGCAGGTCGTGCAGGCGTACGAAGAAGCGCAGGTCGGTGGCGCTGCCGCCGCGCAGGAACCGGCGGAGGCACCCTTCCACCAGCAGCTCGTGGTCCACCGGCGCCGACTCGGTGAGCGCGCGCAGCCAGGACCGGCCGGACGGTGCGTCGATCCGGTCGTCGCGCAGCGCCCGGCCCACGCCCTCGGCCTCGAACAGCCGCGGGAGCAGGTGCCGGGCCAGCGGGTCGTGGGCGAGGTCGGGTGGCGTGGACGCCCAGGCGACGACGAGCGGCTCGTGGCCGGGCGGCTCGGCGCCGGTGCGGCGCAGCAGCTCCAGCGTCAGGGCGACGGTGCCGTTCTCGAGCTGCGTGGGGCGCAGCCGTGCGCTCAGGTGCGCGGCGAGGTCGGCCTGCCACTGCGCCGGCCGCGTGGCGATGACCCGCAGCAGCGGATCGACCGGCATGATCTGGCGCCACTCGGAGAAGTCACGCCGGAGAAGCCAGTCGGCGACCGCGGCCGCGCCACCCAGCGTGCCCGCGCCGGCAACGCGGAGGGGCCCGATCCAATCGTTCTGCATCCCCCAGTCGATGTGGTGCCGGTGGTCGTAGTAGGGCCCCTCCCACCACGACCTCTGCGCCGTCTTCTCGGACATGCCGTGGGCCATCCGTTCCTGGACGAACTCCCGCATGGCCTCCTGCTCCTCGGTTTCCGCCTGCTGCCGCGCCTCGTGGAATCGCGTGTGCGCGGCCTCCCGCGCCTCACGGATGTACGGGCGCAGCCGGCGGGCGACCTCGCGGCGCTCCTCCGCGCCGAGCCGCAGCACCTCGTCGGCCACCAGGGAAGCGTCGGCGGCGCCGACCGCCCGCTGGATGTTCTCCCAGCCGCTCACGCGCGCGCCTCCCCGTCATCGAGGCGGTGTGCGGAGATCTTCCCGGGGGATGGGCAGGCGCGGTCATGCGCCCGCACGGCAGTCGTCATGGGCCGAACAGTAGGGATCACCACCGACAAACGCGTAGATCAGCAGCTGTCTTCGACAGCCTGGACAAGCACGTGGTGTGCGCTTGCCGGCCGAGGTGGAGGCGAGCGGCGAGATTGTCGGTGGGGTGCCCTACTGTCGCGGCATGATCAATGCCTGGGAAGCGGTTCGTGCGGCCGTCGACGCCGGGGACGCCGCGGCGATCGCCGCGCTGACCAGCGGGTTCGACGACGGCCGGCGGCGCGAGGTGGCGCGCGAGCTGCCCCGGTATCTCCCGGTGGCGCGCCAAGCCGGTGAACGCAGGGACATCGAGCGCAATGAGGACCACCAGGCCCGGTGGCAGACGCTGGTCGCCCACGCGGAGCACACGGGCCGGAGCGTATGGGAGCTGCCCGAGGCGACCGCGATGTGGGGCCACGGACAGGTGGGCAGCCGCTGGATCGAGGCCATGCGGGTGGCGGGAGCCGGCGTCATCGCCGGTGCCGCGGCCGTCGCCGGCTGGCTCAACAAGCGCGATCTCGAACGCGTGCGCGCTCCCGCCGACATCGACGACATCCCGCTGATCCTCCAGGTCGTCGCGGCGAGGCCGGTCGCCTGGCAGGAGGATCTCGCCGTACGCCTGGCGCTGAGCCTGCGCGGTGCGCGTCCACAGCCGGGCGACAGGCGGGCCCAGCTGGCACTCGCGTTGCTGCGCGAGACCGGGGCCGAGCCTCCCGGGCACGACCCGCTCACCCTGGCCTGGGTCGCCGCCGCGTCCGCCGCCGCCGCCGGCGAGCTGGCCGCGGATCCGTTGCTCGACGCGATGGCACCGAGGATCTTCGAGGCCGAGGGTGCAGGCCGGCTGCTGCGGCAGGATCGGTGGCTGGCTCGCGCGCTGAGCACGCTGGCCGCCGACGGCCGGATCAAGCGCGCGGCGCTGCTCGACGGCTGCCGCACCCGGTTCCTGCGCGGTGGCCAGGCCGCCGACCTGCGCTTCTTCGTGGCCCTCCACGATCTGCTCGACCCGGCGGCCGAGGAGCTCGCGCCGCATGCGCGCGACTACGCGGCCATGCTCTCCCTCTCCGCGGCCAATGTGGCGGATCTGGCGTTACGGCAGCTCCGCCGGGCGGGGGTCACGCCTCCGGCGGAGGCCGTCGAGAGCCTGCTGTTCCGCACCGAGGGCAGGCTCGTACGCGCTGGGCTGAGCCTGCTCGATCGCGTGCTCAAGGAGCCGGCCGAAGACGTAGACGCCTACGCGCCCGCGTTGACCGCCGCGCTGATGTGCGAGTCGGCCGAGGCCCGGGAGCGGGCGGTGAAACTGGCCGTCAAGCACGCCGGGCGGTTCGGCCCGGAGGCGACCGGGACGATCAGGGACACGGTGGCGATGCTGCCTCCTGGGCCGGGTGCGGCGCTGGCCGGGGTCTTCGGCGGTGCGGCGGCGGTCGAGCCGGCGCGGCCCCGCTTCCATCCCGGGCCGCTGCCCTCCGTGCCCGAGCCTGAGCTGATGCCGCCGCTGATCACGAACGCCAAGGCGCTGGCTCGCCTTGGGCTGTCCGAGTACGGCTGGTTGGGGTCCGAGCGGTGGCTGGACGGGTTCGTCCGGCTGGCGGCAGGCGAGCAGCGGGACGAGCTGATCGCCGAGCTGGCTCCGCTCGCCGCGCGCGGCGGCGATCAGCTGTACCAATGGGTGCCGTGGTGGCAGACCTCCGAATGGGCACAGGCCATGGCCAGGGAACTGGCCGAGCCGGGCGCCGAGCGCAGAGCCATGCCGGACGGGCGGGCCGACCCGGCGCGGCGCGTACCCGAGACGGCGCACGGCGCCGTGTGGCGGCTCATGCCGCTGGCCCGCTTCGCCGAGGTCTACGAGGCGCAGCTCGACGGCCGGATCCCGCCCTGCCTGCTGGCCACGCCCACACGCGCCAACGGGCTCCTGGACCCGGAAGCGCTGATCGAGCGGCTGGAGGGCTACGAGCGCGACGGCGTGAACGCGCTGCCGCTGGACCTGCGGCAGGCGCTGTTGCGGATGAGGCGCACCGTGACCGGCGAAGTGGTAAGCCGGGCGGCGCGGCTGACCGGGCCGGCCGGGCGTCAGGTGCACAAGTGGCTCACCGACCGGCCCGCCGACCCCGAGGTGGTGCTGCGGTGGACGACGCACGAGGGCGACCCGCGCATCCCCGCCGAGTTCGCCTTCGGGCCGGAATACGCGGAGGTGCTCGGGGATCTGCTCGTGCCGCGCTGGCACGACGAGCCCTGTGAGCAGCTGCTGGCCGTGTTCGCCGGGCACCGGGAGCTGGCGGCGGCGCGAGCGGTCTACGCGCTGAAGTCGTCCTGGCCGCTGAGCAAGCCCAAGGCATGTGACCTCGACCGCCTGGCGTCCGCCGACGGCCCCGGCGGTCCTGGGCTGGCGCTGCTGCTGGCCCACTACCTGCTGGAGGGCACTGACGGCGTACGGCCGCTGCTGCGCCTGGCCGCCTCCGGCGACCTGCCCGGCGCCGAGCTGGGCAGGCAACTGGCCGTGCTGCTGGAACGCGGGGAGAGCCGTCCGGCCGACGCCATCGCCGCGCTCGGGGAGGCCGCCAGGCTGGGGGCGCATCGGGAGGTGTGGCAGGTGATGACCGGGCTGCTGCCCGCCTACCTGCCGGGGCCGGGCCAGGGGGCGACGAGCGTGCACACGCGGCTGATGAGATGCGCGGCCGAGGTCGCCGAATGGGCCGATGCCCGCGGCCGGCTCGCGGTGGTCGCCGAGCTGGCCGGCCGGCGGCGCACCAGCGAGCTGGTCCGCCAGGCCCGCCGCGTGCACGCCCTGCTCGCCCGAGGCTCGCCCGAGGCTCGCCCGAGGCTCGCCCGAGGCTCGCCCGAGGCTCGCCCGAGGCTCGCCCGAGGCTCGCCCGAGGCTCGCCCGAGGCTCGCCCGAGGCTCGCCCGAGGCTCGCCCGAGCTGAGACCGCCGTCGAGATGACCTCCCGTAAGGGCGCTGCGGAGACCGGTTCCCGGTAGGCGTCAGCAAAAGGAGCAGAACCCTCGTGGGGGCAGATGCCACGTCTACGGTGAAAGGGCAAGGGCCCAGGAAGTGATCTCTAGGACTTGTGGGGGATGGTTCCGCGATGGTCTCAACAGTGGTGGCGTACGGCTTCGTGATCGCGATCGTGGGCGTTCTCGTGTGGATGTTGTGGTCGATGCTTGTCGGCCGCCCCTCTGTCCGGAGAGGCTCCGGCAACCCCGGCATCCCGTACAACAGCCATACGGGGATGCCTGGCGACAACGGCTGCTACGGCGGAAGCGACGGGGGCGGCGGCGGTGACGGGGGCGGCGGTGGCGGCAACTGACGACCGGTCGGTCCGCGGGCACGGGGGCCGCGGACCGTCCGCTTCGGTCATCCCGGTTCGGGGAAGTTGACGGGTAGGCCGAGCGGAGGGTCGTTGGCCAGGTCGAACGCGGCGGCGAGAATGGTGAGGACCTGAATCATGGCCTGGGGCGCCAGCTCGTACTCGCCGCGCCGCCGTTGTGTGATCAGCCTGGCGCTCTGTAGCGCGCGCAGGTGGTGATAGAGCTGGCCGCTGGTGGTGGTCTGCTCGCCGTCTCCGCCGAGGGACTCCTGGAGGTCGGTGGTGGTGCACCGGCCCTGTCGTACGAGGGTGGCGAGCAGGGCCAGCCGGGGCTGGCTGCCCAGGGACTCCAGGATGTCGGCCACCGGCGTCCAATCGGCCGACAGCAACTCGGCGAGAGAGACCTGCCTGTCCCAGAGACTCTCACCCGCGGTCAGCCGTGCGGCTCCGGCGTAGCCCACCGTCCCGAGTTTGTCGTCCTTCTTCGCTTTGTGAAGCATGCCCGTGGCGGCCGCGGTGAGGGACGGCGGCTCCGCGGGCCGGGGCGGGCCGGCGGTGTCGACCCGGCTCTCCAGGCGGGCGATCCGGCGTTCGAGTTCGGCGAGTCTGTCCTCGCTCATCGCGCTCTCCTATGTAATTCCATAATTACGAAGTAGCGTAGATGGCTGGGGCCGGCGTCGCAATACGGAAGCGCCGATCAGGCCTGGGCAGTGCCAATCACTAGGCTCTCCCTTGAGCGCCCGAACGAGTTATTGAGGAACGAAGTGACCTTCACCCAAGCCGAACTCGACTACCTGGCCACCCAGAAGATCGGGCGGCTGGCCACCGTATCGCCCGACG
This sequence comes from Nonomuraea rosea, assembly GCF_039539705.1. Lineage (NCBI taxonomy): Bacteria > Bacillati > Actinomycetota > Actinomycetes > Streptosporangiales > Streptosporangiaceae > Nonomuraea > Nonomuraea rosea. Next base: position 63,070 of record NZ_BAABDQ010000033.1, read on the forward strand.
GTCAGGTGCAGAACAACCCGGCCAATTTCTTCGTCGACGCCGCCACCGGCACGATCGTCATCGGCGGGGGCGCGCTGGGCCGGACGAAGAAGTTCCGGAACGTCCAGCAGGGCAGCACGGTCGCGTTCGTCGTGGACGACCTGGCGACGGTCGACCCATGGGCGCCCCGCGGCATCGAGATCCGGGGCAAGGCGGCGGCGCTGACCGACCAGGAGCCGCCCCTGCCCGGCTTGTCGCGAGAGATCATCAGGATCACTCCCACCAAGATCATCTCGTGGGGGCTGGACGGGCCGCGAGTGAGCCGTACGGTCTGAAGGCGCGCACATCCTGGGCGCAGTGCACATGCTGCTCGAGAAGCTGCCTGGAGCTCCCCGCCGACCGTCTGCTCATCACCTTCCACACCGGGGGCATCCGGTCTGCCGGTGCGGTGAACCTGCTGGTGGAGTACGGCTTCGACGCGGTCAGCATGAGCCGCGCCCTCGTCGGCCGGCGCGCCGCCGCAAGCCCGCTCACCCCCCGATGAAAGTTTCATGACGCATTGACAACGGGGAAAGCGCTTTCCTACGGTGTCGGATGTCCGCCAATACGGACGTGTCCACTGATGTGAGCGGTGCGCACTCGCCTTCCCTGACGAGCCCGATGCCGCGACCCGGCGGCAGCGACCGCGCGCGAAGAACGCACCCGGCATTCGACGACGAAGGTGAGACGAGCATGAGACGAGCAGTCGCGTTGCGACTTCAGGCGGCGCTGGCCGCGGTGGCCGCCACGGCCGCGGTCGGTGTGGCCTTACCGGCGCTCCAGGCGTCGGCGGCGGCCGGCAGCGCCACCGGCTACGCGACCGGCAACGGCGGGACCACCGGCGGCGCGGGCGGGCAGACCGTGCGGGCCACCACCGGGACCGCGATCCATGCGGCCCTGTGCGGCCGGGCCAGCAGCAGCACCCCGATCACCATCGAGGTCGAGGGGACCATCAATCACGGCAACACCACCAAGGTGTCGGGCGCGAGCTGCAACACCGCCGCCGGTGTGATCGAGCTCAAGCAGATCAGCAACGTCACCATCATCGGGGTCGGCAACGGTGCCGTCTTCGACCAGCTGGGCATCCACATCCGCGAGGCCGGCAACATCATCATCCAGAACGTGACCGTCCGTAACGTCAAGAAGTCGGGCTCGCCCACGTCCAACGGCGGCGACGCCATCGGCATGGAGAGCGGCGTCCGCAACGTCTGGGTCGATCACGCCACCCTGGAGGCCTCGGGCGGGGAGGCGGAGGGCTTCGACGGCCTCTTCGACATGAAGGACGACACCCAGTACGTGACCCTGTCCTACAGCACCCTGCGTAACTCCGGCCGCGGCGGGCTCATCGGGTCCAGCGAGAGCGATCGCTCGAACGGCTTCGTCACCTTCCACCACAATCTGTACGAGAACATCGACTCCCGCACGCCCCTGCTGCGCGGCGGCATCGCCCACCTCTACAACAACCACTACCTGAACCTGCACGAGTCCGGCATCAACTCCCGGGCCGGTGGCCGCGCCAAGGTGGACAACAACTACTTCGAGGACTCCAAGGACGTTCTCGGCACCTTCTACACCAGCGAGGCCGGCTTCTGGCAGGTCGGCGGCAACATCTTCGACAACGTGACCTGGTCCGCCCCCGGCAGCGACAACGCACCCGCCGGGCCCAACCCGCAGTCCAACACCACCGTCAGCATCCCGTACCCCTACAGCCTGGACGGGGCGAGCTGCGTGCCGGCCATCGTCCGCCAGACGGCGGGCGCCAACAAGGGGCTGCAGGTGTCGAACGGCAGCTGCACGCCCCAGACGCCGACGGCCACTCCGACGGTGACCCCGACCCCGACGGTGACGCCGACCGTCAGCCCCACCCCGTCGCCCGGCGGGCCCAACCTCAGCATCGGGGCCGGCTCCGACGGCTCCAGCAAGGCCGACGGGACGAGCTACGGCAACGTGCGGGACGGCAACGTGAGCACCTACTGGTCGCCGGCCGGTTCGACCGGTGACATCTCGATCAAGTGGGGCTCCGCCACGACGGTCTCCAGGGTCGTCATCCGCGAGGCGGCCGGCTCCGCGGGCGGCGTCGGAGCCTGGCAGCTCCTCAACGGCGGCACCGGCGCCGTGCTGAAGTCCGGCAGCGGGGCGGGCGACATCACCTTCGCCTCGACCGCACTGAGCAAGATCACCTTCAGGATCACCGGCTCGACCGGCGTTCCGAAGGTCGCCGAGTTCGAGACCTACGCCGGATAGCCGCAAAGGGCGGCGGGCTGGTGGCGGTCACCAGTCCGCTTCCCGCGGCTGGCTGCGATCTTCGGTGGCGACCAGGACGTCGAGCAGCAGCTCCTGCAGCTCGACCCGGGTCGCCGCGTGGGCCGGGTCGTCCCACAGGTTGTCCAGCTCGTCCGGGTCGGTCTCCAGGTCGTACAGCTCGCCGGTGCGCGCTCGCGTCGTGGACGGCGCGCCATGGTAGACCACGATCTTCCAGCGGTCGTGCCTGAGCATCGTGGTGTGCACGGGCTCCTCGTACGGGTGGCCGCTGTTGCGGTATTCGCACAGCGCCCAGTCCCTGACCGGCGCGTCCTGCTCGCCGCGGGCCAGCGGCAGGAGGCTCAGCCCCTGCCCGCGGGGGAGCGGCGGTGCGCCCGCGGCCGCGAGGAACGTCGTGGCCAGGTCGATCCACTGGACCAGCTCGGCCCGCCGCTGGCCGGCGGGCAGCCCGGCCGGCCAGCGCATGACGAGCGGGACCCGGACGGCGCAGTCGTACATCATCGGGCCCTTCAGCATGAGCTGGTGGTCACCGAGCATCTCGCCGTGGTCGCTGGTGAAGACGACCAGCGTGTCCTCGGCCAGGCCCGCCTCGTCGAGCGCGGCGAGAATCCGGCCGACCTCGTCGTCGACGAAACTCACCATCGCGTAGTAGCTGACCCTGACGTCGTGGAGCTCGGCCTCGGTGTACTCCGTGTAGCCGCGGGCGTGGCCGGCGTAGGAGCGGTGCGAGGCCTCGGTCAGCACGGGCGGCTTGCCGGCGAGCTCCTGGTCCCGGGTGATCGGAGGCCGCAGGGGCTTGCCGCGGTAGCGATCGACGTACTCCTCCGGCGCGCCGAACCCGTGGTGCGGGTCGAAGAAGTTCGCCACGAAGAAGAATGGCTTGTCCGCTTCGCGCGAGTGGCGCACGTAGTCGATGGTCTCGTTGCCGATCCACCGGCTGTAGTGGAACTCCGTCGGAAGGGTGTCGAAGGTGCCGAGCTCGTACAGGTCCGGCCGTACGGCCTGCAGCCACCGGTGGTAGGCGTTCTCGGACGAGCCGGGATAAGGGTCGTGCGCCCAGCGGAACACGCGGAAGCCGTCGTCGAGCCGGGGTTCGAGCCGGCCGCCGAAGCACGCCCCGCCGACGTGGAACTTTCCGGCCAGGCCGCAGTCGTAGCCGTGGTCGGCCAGGGTGCGCGAGAACAACTGCTCGTGGGCGGGCAGCCCGACGCCGTTCGCCCAGGCGCCGTGCGCGTGGACGTAGCGGCCGGACATCAGGCTGGCGCGGGAGGGGCCGCAGACCGGCGCCTGCACGTAGCAGTTGTCGAACAGCACACCCTGCTCCGCCAGCCGGTCGAGGTTGGGCGTGTCGATCTCGTCGTTGCCGTAGGCGCCCATCGCGTTGAAGCGTTGCTGGTCGGTGCAGATGAGCAGGATGTTCGGTCGGTTCATTTCTCTCAATCGTGGTTGGGCGCGTCAGGACTTCACGGCCCCGGCGATGCCTTCGACGAAGTAGCGCTGGAGCACGAGGAAGACGATGAGCAGCGGAAGCAGGGAGATGGTGCCCGCGGCGGCGAGGCCGGACCAGTCGGTGGAGTTGGTGCCGCGGAAGGCGAGCATGCCCACCGAGAGCGTGCGCAGGTCCGGGCGGCTGAAGGTGAACACCAGCGGCAGGAAGAAGTTGTTCCAGGCCGCCAGGAAGGTCATGACGCCCACCGTCGCGGTGACCGGCCCGGCGAGCGGCAGCATGACCCGGAAGAACGTCCGCAGGAAGCCCGCGCCGTCCATGATCGCCGCTTCTTCGAGCTCGCGCGGGATGCGGCTGAAGTAGCCGGCGTAGAGCAGGACGGCGGCGACATGGCCGCTGCCCGCGAGGGCGAGGACGATGCCGGTGCGCGAGTTGAGCAGCCCGACGAGGTCGCTGAGCTCGATCACCGGGATGACGGTGAGCCCGTGCGGCGCGAACAGCGTCGCGACGAGCACCGCGACCACGGTGCGCTTGCCGATGAAGCTCCGGCGGGCGATGACGTAGCCGGCCAGGGCGCAGCGCAGGACGACCAGCGCCACCGTGCCCAGGGTGACGACCACGCTGTTCACGGTGTACAGCCCGAAGTTGGCGTCCCGCCAGGCGCGCACGTAGTTCTCGAAGTGCAGCGACTCGGGGATCAGCCCGAGCCCTCCGGAGAAGACCCCCAGGGAGTCCTTCAGCGAAGCCGAGAAGATCCACAGCAGCGGATAGATCCACACCAGGCAGATGACGGCGAGCACGATCACCTGGGCCCAGATCCCGAGACGGCGGCGACGGGCGGCGGCGCTCATGAGCTGCTCCTGGCACGGTTGGCGTAGCGGATCCCGATGGCCTGGAGCCCGGCGAGAACGAGCGTGAGGAGCCCGAACAGCACGCCGAGCGCCGCGCCGTAGCCGAGCCGGGGCGTGGAGCTGGCGAAGGCCTGCTGGTAGATGTAGACCTCCGTGGCGAGAGTGGAGAAGAACGGCCCGCCGTTGGTCATCGTCAGGACCAGGTCGAAGATCTGCATGGTCTCGATGGCCGTGAGGAGCAGAATGATGATCAGGAACGGCTTGAGCATCGGCAGCGTCACGTGGCGCAGCGCCGCCCAGCTGCCCGCGCCGTCCGTCTTGGCGGCCTCGTACACCGTGGCCGGGATCGTCTGGAGCGCGGCGAGCCAGTAGACGAGGGTGATGCCGAGCCACTTCCACATGTGGACGCCCATCACGGTCCACAGGGCGGACGACGGATCGCCCAGGAAGTCGACCGGCTGGTCGACGATCCCGAGATCGAGCAGCAGCTCGTTCACCGGGCCGCCGGCCGGGTCGAAGATGAACCCCATGACCACGCCGATGATCGCGGTCGTGGTCACAGCCGGCACGAACAGCGCGGTCCTGAACAGCTTGGCGAGCGGCAGCCTCGGGTTGTTCAGGACGAGCGCGATCAGCAGGCTCAGCCCGACCCGCAGCGGCACGGTCACCGCGATGACCGTCAGCGTGATCCCGAGCGACTTCCAGAACAGCGGGTCGCCGAACGCCTCGGTGTAGTTGGCCAGGCCGATGAACGCCCGATCGGAGCCGAGCCCGTTCCAGTCGAGCATCGAGTAGTACAGGCTGGAGATGATCGGCCAGACCGTGTACGCACCGAACAACAGCAGCGTGGGCAGCAGGAAGGCGTATGCCCACCGCTCCGACCAGATCCTGGTGGCGACCCCGCGGCGACGGGCAGGGAGCGCCGGGCCGCCCTCTCGCGACACTCTGCTCGTCACTGCTGGTACATCTCCGCCGTGTAGTCCTCGCCCGGCTGCCAGTTCGCGAACTTCCAGTCGTCCAGGCTCACCTTCACGCCCTTCCCGGACACGACCCGCGTGGCGCGCTCCCGCTCGGCGGTGAGCTTTCCGGTGAACTCGCGCAGCGCCTTCCGGACGTCGGTGATCTCACCGCTGAGGATGCCCTGGGTGATCTCGCCGAGCGTGGGTCTCGGCTCCTTCATCTCGCTCAGCACCTGCGCGATGGCGGGGTTGCGGGCGACGGGGCTGGGCGCGAGCCGTACGGTCGTGCCGAACAGCTCGACCGCGCGCTTGTACGTCGGGTGCACGTTCGCCGTCGCCACGGCCTCCAGGTCGAGGGGCACCTGGTCCATGAACGTGGCGAGCTCCTTGGAGTAGCCGGGGCCGGTGAACCGGGCGAGCAGCTGGGAGGCCTGCTCCACGTGCTTGGACTGGCTGGACACGAACAGCTGGCCCGAGGCGGGGGCGCCGTAGAGGACCGGCTTGCCGTCCGGCGACGGGACGGGACCGACGCCGACCTTGTCGACGAACCGCTTGAACTGCCCGTTGACGACGCCGATGTTCCACGACCCGTCGAAGAACATGCCCGCCACCCCGGTCGCCCACCTGGCTCGCGCGGTCCTGGCGTCCAGCGAGGTCGACGAGGGGAACACGACCTTGTCGCGGACCAGGGATAGCAGGAACTCCAGCGCCTGCACGAACGGGTCGCCCTCGAAGGCGTACTCGCCGGTCCGCGGGTTCACCAGGCCCATCGTGTTCAGGCCGCCCGCCGCCATGGCGAATTGGGCGCCGGCCGACATCGCCAGCTCGATCACGTGGACCTGCATCCGCTCCTGGAATTGCAGGCCCTGGATCCAGCCGTACGCCCGCCCGCCGCCGTCCTTGGTGATCCGCGCGGCGAGAGAGCGGAACTCGTCCCAGGTCGCCGGGCCCTTGTCCGGATCGCCACCGCCCTTCTCGACCAGCTCGCGGTTGAACCAGTTGAGCGTGGAGTACTGCCGGGGGCTGAAGAGGGGGAAGGTGTAGAGCTTGCCGTCGAAGACGTGCAGCCCTTCGAGCAGGCTGTCGGCGGGGAGCTTCGCGCGGATCGCGTCCTGTCCCGCCAGCGGCGCGAGCCAGCCGTCCGCGACCAGGGCCGCCTCGGACAAGCCGAGCCCGGCGACCGAGTGCACGTCGGCGATCTGGTTGCTCTTGAACGCGAGCTGGAGCGCCTGGCCCATCTCGTTCGGGTTGTACACCTCGTGCTCCACCCGGACGCCCGGGTTGGCCTTGCCGAACTCGGCGAAGATGCGCTCGTTCAGCGGTTTCAGCGGCTGGAAGTGATCCCACCAGCGGATCACGTCGCCGCCGGCCGCGGTGGCGGCCTCCTGCTTCGAGGTGCGGGCGCACCCGGCGACGCCGAAGGCGCCCGCGAGAGCGGCGCCGGACAGCCCGAGGAATTGCCGACGGCCGAACGTCGTCATGGAGGTCCTCTCCCTCCCGCCGGGATGATGCGCGGGGACTGAGACGGGGGATGGTCAAGACTCCGGACCTGGGACAAGAGCGGCCAAATCCGAAGGCGAACGTTCGCCTATGCTGGGCTACCCCACGTGACTCCGTCAACCCCTGGGAGTGACGGCGGTGAGGAGCTGTTTTCCCTCTGGTAACGTGGCGGAAGCGCGCTGTATGGTAGTGAAGCGTCGCCGCCCATGCGAACGTTCGCCCTCCGGAGGTAACACCGTGGCCAGTGTCTCGCTCAGGGACGTCGCCGCGCGCGCCAATGTGAGCTTCCAGACGGTGAGCAAAGTGCTCAACGGCAAGGGCGCCGTCACCCCGGCCACCCGCCAGCGCATCATCGAGGCGGCGGAAGAGATCGGCTACATCCCCAACGCGCTGGCCCGCAGCCTGCAGTCACGCAGCTCCCTGACCCTTGGCGTGATCACCGTCGACTTCAGCAACTCGACGCCGGCGCTGACCCTCGTCGGCATCGAGCGCGAAGCGCGGCAGCACGGCCTCAGCGTGATCCTCAGCAGCCTTGAGCCGGACGGCTCGGACTGCGCGCGCTATCTGCGCGTGCTGATGGAGCGCCGGGTCGACGGGATCATCATGAACGCCCCGGTGGCCGAGGAGGACGAGGAGGTCGGGCGGTTGCTGCGGGCCGGGCCGCCCTCCGTCAGCCTGCACGACATCGCCGGCGGCGGCGTCCCGGCCGTCACCACCGAGTCCGAGGGCACCGCGGCGCTCCCGATCCGCCACCTGCTCGCGCTCGGCCATCGCCGGATCGCCATGGTGACCGGCCTGCAGCAGCGTCACAGCGCGCAGCAGCGCACCGCCGCCTACCGCGAGGTGCTGGCCGAACACGGCCTGCCCTACGACCCCCTCCTCGTCGAGGACGGCGCATGGGAGGTCGAGGGCGGGTACGCCGCCGCCCACCGCCTGCTCGACCGGGCCCCCGGCATCACCGCGATCTACGTGCAGAACGACCTCATGGCGGTCGGCGTGCTCAACGCGCTGCACGAGCGGGGCCGCCGGGTCCCCGATGACTGCTCGGTCGTCGGCTGCGACGACCACCCGGTCGTCGCCAGGACCATCCCGCCGCTGACGACCGTCCGCATCCCGTTCTTCGACGCGGGAGCGGCCGCCGTCCGGCTCCTCCTCGATCGCATCGCGTCCAGGAGCACGTCGCCGGAGGGCGTCCTTCTCCCCGTGACCATGGTCTACCGCGCCTCCACCGCCGCCGCCCCGATCTGAGGCGGATGACGCTCCCGCGGCTACTTCAGGTCGGCGAGCAGGTCGTCGAGCGCCTTGCCGAGCGCCGCGGAGTTGGCCGGGCCGAACCAGGTGGTGCGGATGCGTTCGTTGCTTCCGTTCGGGGTCTCGTGGTCGGCGGCGAGCTGGTGCAGGGAGCGGGTCCCGTCACTCAGGGAGCGGCCGATGCCCTGGAAGAGCCCGCGGACGTAGCGGTCGGCGACGGCGGAGTCGATGCCCTGGCCGGCGGCCCACGACGCGAGCGTGGCGAGATACCAGTATTGGGTGGTCAGCGTCCCCGTCAGCGCGGAGAAGACGTTGAAGGCCGCCTCGTCCGCGACCGGCTGCGTCCCGCCCAGCCGCTCGAACAGCGCGTCCGCCACCGGGTGGGACGGAAACGTCACGGTGATGCAGGAGCGTTCGCGTACGGAGGGCAGGGGGATCGCCCGCACCACGGCGGCGTCGGTGGCGAGCATCCGGCGCAGCTCGTCGTTGCCGACGCCGGCCATCAGGCTGATCACCGTCTTGCCGCCGTCCACCCGCAGGCCGGCCAGCGCCTCGTGCCGGTCGGGCACGCGGACGGCGATGATCACCACGTCGGAGCGGTCCACCACCTCCTGGTTGCCGGCGCAGACCTGGACGCCCTCGTAGCGCGCGGACAGCTCGGCGGCCGCCCGGGCCCCGCGAGGGGAGAGGAACACCTCCGGCGACTCGCCGCCCCCGTCGCACAGGCCCGCCACGATGGCCCGGCCGATCTCGCCCACTCCGATGATGCCGATGCGCTGCACTATGTCGTCCTCCATGTCGCGTGGTGGTCGTGACCTATGCTGGCTCAGATCGTCGCCGCCACAGCAGTGTGACCGCCAGAAGGGCCATCAGGCACGGCCCAGCCCAGCATCGGCGGCAGGCCGGTGTCGCCGGAGGTGTCGTCTCACGCGGTGAGCGAGGCTCGGAGGAACGCGAGGATCTCCGCCCGCGCGGCCCCGGCCTGCGGCGCCACACCCGGCATGCTGAGGAACGCGTGCCCCGCCCCGTGGTATTCGGTGAGCCGCGCGGGCGTCCCGGCCGCGCGCAGGCGTTCGGCGTAGCGGCGGCCGTGATCGGCCACCGGGTCGTGGGTCGGCACCACGACGAGCGCGGGGGCCAGCCCGTTCAGGTTCCCGGCATGCAGCGGCGAGAGCGGGCGGGGGTCGGTCCCCGGCGGAAGGGCGAGCCGCCGGAACAGCTGCAGCTGCGGTACGGCGAGGGTCGGGGTGCGGGCGTGCTCGGTGACCGAGGCGTGTTCGAGCATCGTCTCGGTCATGTCGACGGCGGGGTTGACCAGCACCTGCGCCTGAAGGTGCAGGCCGGCGTCCCTGGCCCGGATCGCCGCCAGGGCGCTGATCAGCCCGCCGCAGCTCTCGCCGAAGACGGCGGCCCGCGCCGGGTCGACGCCCCACTGCGCGGCATGCCGCACCACGTGCCGGAGCGTGTCCCAGCCGTCGGCGACGGCGGCCGGCAGCGGATTGTCCTGGTCGAGCAGGCGGTGCTCGACCGAGACGACGAGCGCGGGCAGCTGGGCGGCCAGGTGACTGTTGACCCAGTCGCTCTGCACCGCCGTGCCCACGAACGCTCCGCCATGCACATGAACCACGAGGGGCAGTGCGGTCCCGCTCGACGGCCGGTACACCCGGACCGGGAGCTCGCGGCCGGGCAGCGCCACCGTCTCCCAGTGAATGGCGGCGCCCGGATCCGGCTCCCCGGTGATCGCCCGCGCCGCGGCGGACGCCCGGAGGCGGTTCTCCGCGTCGCGGTAGGCGACCAGCTCCGCGGCCGTCATCGCCAGCCAGTCCGGCTCCGGCGGCCGCTCCATCGCGGTGGTCTCGCTCATGTCTTCTCCTTGCGCAGAGTTTCGCGACCTGAGGTATCGATACCCAAGGTAGCGGAAACCGGTATCGTGTGGATATGACATCGACCACACCCGCCAGATCGCCCGGTCGTCCGCGCGCCGGCGTCAACGCCGTGGTCTTCGCCGCCACGCTGAGCACGGTCCACGAGCTCGGCTACGCGCGCGCCACCGTCGAGCGCATCGCCGCCGCCGCCGGCGTCGCGAAGTCGACGGTCTATCGGCGCTGGCCGTCGAAGGGCGAGCTGATCGTGGACTGCCTCCTGGACGCGTTCGGCCCGGCGCCGCTGGAAGGCTCCGGGCGGGCCGAGCTCATGTCCGCGGCCATCCGCTGGATCGCGGCGAAGATCGGCGAGCGCGGGGTGGGCGACGCGTTCGCCGGCGTGTTCAGCGACGCCGTCAGCGACCCGGCGCTGCGAAAGATCCTGTCCACGCGGTTGCAGGACCCGTACCGGCTCGCGCTCCAGGACGCGTTCGGCGAGCCGGAGCACCGGGTGCTGTTCTTCATCGACGTCGTCGTCGGAGTCCTGCTCCACCGGATGGGCATGACCGGCGAGCCGATGGCCGACGCCGACGTGGACGCCCTGGTCGAGATGGTCCTGCGGCACTTCGCCGACGGCTCCCGCCCGGCTTAGCCGACGCCCCAGTCCCAGCTGGTGATCGTGGTGCGCATCAGGCGGGCGGCGGGCGACAGGTGGCTGCCGGCGCCCCAGTGCAGGGTGACCTCGCGACGGCAGTCGGGGTTGTCGACGGCGACCCAGGTGATCGGGGTACGCGTGGCGCTGCGGCGGGCGAAGCCGGGGACCAGACCGATGCCGAGCCCCGCGTGGATCAGCTCCGGGATGGCGGCCTGCTCGTCGCTCTCGCAGACGATCTTCGGTGCGCGGCCCTGCGCGGCGAAGAGCCGGTCGAGCAGCCGGCGCAGCCAGTGTCCCCTGCGAGCGGTGATGAAGGCCTGCTCGGCGAGGTCGTCCATGCTCACGGACGCGCGGCCCGCGAGCGGATGATCGAGAGGCATGCCCACCCCCACCACATCGCCGAACAGCCGCGCCGACTCCAGGCCCTCGGCGTGGATCGGCTGCGAGGCGACACACAGATCGATGTCCTGAGCCCGCAAACGGCGGGCCATGTCCTCGGCCAGCGACCAGTGGAGCTCGATCTCGATGGCGGGATGGGCCTGCTTGAAGGCCGCCAGCGGCCCGGTGAGGGTGAGGAAGGTCTCCGACGCCAGTCGCACGGTGCCCAGGCCCGCGCTGGTGGCCTCGGCGACGGCGCGTTGTCCGGCGTCGAGCTCGCCGAGGGCGCGTTCGACGTGATCGCGGAAGAGCCTGCCCGTGTCGTTCAGGCGGAGCCGGCCGCTCCGGTCGAACAGCGGCGTGCCCAGCTCACTCTCCAGCCGGGCGATGGAACGGCTCAGCGACGGCTGGGCGACGCGCAGCTCTTCCGCCGCCCGGCTGAGGTGCTCCAGCCGGGCCACCACCAGGAACTGCTTGAGCGTGTTCAGATCCATCATGACGTCCAATGCATAACAGCATAGCAATATTGATCTTAGACAAGATAACTCAACAGCCATAGTGTCTGGGTCGTTCTTCGAATTCAGGAAGGAGCGATCCCTATGGTCACCGTGGCCGCGTCCCGGACGACACCCATGGGATGGACGCTGCGGGCCGTCGTCAGCGCGCACGCGGTGGCGATCGCCGGGCAGCCGGTGTTCGCCGGGGTGTATCTGACCGGCGACTACGACGGCCTGAGCCTGCACACGGCCGGCGCGAACGTCGTCACCTCCATCGGATACCTGCAGCTGATCGTCGCGATCGCGGTCTGGGTCCGGCTGCGTCAGGTCTGGCCCTTCGCCGCCACGGCGGCGGTGGTGGCGGCCGAGACGGTGCAGTATTTCGCCGGGCTGGACGGGGCGCTGTGGCTGCACCTCCCGCTGGGGGTGATGACCGTCGTCGCCGTCGTGCTGCAGTTCATCGACGTATGGCGGCGGCCTCTCGTACGCAAGGGGGCCGAGCATGCCTAGCAGCCGGGGCGTGACCAGGCGGCGGGCGCTGGGCATCGGCGGGTCGCTCGGGCTGATGGCCGTCACCGGGCTGACGAGCGCGGCCGCGCTGGCCCGCCGCCCGGCGGCCACCGGCGCCGAGTTGCGCAGCGCCGTGCCGTTGCCGCCGCCGTTCCAGGTGCCGCTGCCGATCCCCGCCGTGCTGAAGCCGGCCGGGACCTCCGGCGGCGCCGACCGTTACGCGATCACCCAGCGCGAAGCGAGCGCGGAGATCCTGCCCGGTGTCACGACGCCGCTGTGGACGTACGACGGGACCTTCCCCGGGCCGACGATCGAGTCGCGCCGCGGCCGGCCGGTCATCGTGTCGCACCGCAACGAGCTGCCCGTCCCGACGGTCGTGCACCTGCACGGCGGCCGGACCCCGGCGGCCTCCGACGGCTACCCGACCGACCTGGTCCTGCCTCCGGGCTGGCAGGACCACTCCATGCACACGGGGCACGGCATGCACGACCCGAGGGCCGTGGTGACCGAGCTGACGCGGGACTACACCTTCCCGCTGGACCAGCGGCCGGCGCTGCTGTGGTACCACGACCACCGGATGGACTTCACCGCCCCCGCGATCTGGCGCGGCCTGGCCGGGCTGCACCTCGTGCGCGACGACGCCGAGGAGGCTCTCGGCCTGCCCGCCGGGCCGCGCGAGCTGCCTCTCATGATCGCCGACCGGGCGTTCGCCGCCGACGGCGGTTTCGCCTACCCCGCCCTCGACCCCACCCTGCGCGTACGCCCCGGCGTCCGCGAGCCGTACCTCGCCGGGGTCCTCGGCGACGTCATCCTGGTCAACGGCGCGCCGTGGCCGGTGCACGAGGCCGACGCGGCCCGCTACCGGCTGCGCATCCTCAACGCCTCCAACGCCCGCCACTACGAGCTCGAAGCGGTCACCGACGACGGGCGCCGCCTCGACCTCGTCCAGATCGGCGCCGACCAAGGACTACTCGCCGCCCCGGTCACGCACAAGCTGCTGCCGATCGCGCCCGCGGAGCGCTACGACGTGGTCGTCGACTTCTCCGGCGTCCCGATCGGCGGCCTCGTCAGGGTGGTCAACCGGGCCGGCTCCGGACGTACCCGCGACGTGCTGGCCTTCCGGGTCGTGCGCAAGGCCGCCGACGACAGCCGCGTCCCCGGCACCCTGTCTGCCGACCTGCCGGCCTGGCGGCGGTCCGAAGCCGTCAGGGTGCGTGACTTCTCCTTCCGCGCCGGGCGGATGCGCGGCGATCACGGCTGGGTGATCGGCGGATTGCCCTTCGACCCCGCCCGCGCCGACGTCACCACCCGGCTCGGCGACGTCGAGGTCTGGCGGCTCATCGCCGACGTCCACCATCCCGTTCACCTGCACCTGGCCGGATTCCGGGTGCTCTCGCGCCGCGGCGGGCCGCCGCTGGCCCACGACGCGGGGCTCAAGGACACCGTCTCGCTACGGCCCGGCGAGGCTGTGGAGATCATCACCCGGTTCGACGGCTATCGCGGCCGATACCTCTTCCACTGCCACAACGCCGAACACGAGGACATGGGGATGATGGCCAACCTTGAGATCATCTAGGGGTTCGAGACGCCCAGGCCGAAGTCCGCCGCACGATGGGCCACCCATTGGGCATAGGTGAAAGGCGCTCGCCCGGTCACTTCCTCGACCGCCGGCAGCACCGGGTCGGTCTTCCCCACCCTCGCCGCCAGCCCGTCCATGAGCTCGGCGATCACGGGCGCGGGCATTCCGTGGCCGAGCATCTGCTCCTGGAACAGCTCCCGGGGCACCTCCTCGAACCGCAGCGGCCGCCCGATCGTCTCCGCGATGATCCGTACGCGCTCGATCTGGGTCAGCGACTGCGGCCCGGTCAGGACGTACGACTCGCCGGCCCGCTCGTCGAGCAGGGCGCGGGCGGAGACCGCGGCGATGTCGCGCGGATCGACCGGAGCCAGCGCGGCGCCGCCGTACACCCCGCGCACGACCCCGCTCGCGATCTGCGGCGCCCAGGTCAGGTCGTTGGTCATGAACGCGCCGGGCCGCACGAAGGTCCACGGCAACCCGGACGATTCGACGGCCCGTTCCAGCCGCAGATGTTGTTCGCCGACCCACCCGGGCGTGTCGAACGTGACGGTCTGGGAGGACAGCAGCACGACATGCCGCAGCCCGGCTTCGCGGGCCGCGCCGAGGAAGTCGTCCACGCCGCTGAAGACCGGGAACAGGAACGCCCGCTCGACACCGGACAGCGCCTCCGGCAGGGTCTCCGCCCGTGTCAGGTCGCCGGGCACGACCTCGACGCCGCCGGGAAAGGAACGGCCGCCGGGGTCGCGGGTCAGGACGCGTACCTTCTCACCCGCGTCGAGCAGCCGGCGGACGACATGGGCGCCGACGTTACCGGTGCCGCCGGTTACCAGAATCACAGTGATGATCTCCTACTCTTGGTCGAAATCGGGCCTGCGAGCCTGGTTCGTCTCACGGACGACCTCGAAGGCGTCCGCCACCGGGCCCAGGTGCCGCAGCTTGTCGGGGTTGATCACGGCGCGGATGGTCTGGATCTGCCCGTCCAGGATGTCGAGCGTCAGCGTGTTGACGACCTTGCCGTCCCGGTCGCGGAAGATCGCGCCCGGCTGGCCGTTCACCTCGTGCGGCTCCACGACGCCACCGATCCGGATGAACGGCGCGAGGAACGCGGCCAGCATCCGGGCCGTGTTCTCCGCGCCGAAGACGCCCTTGCCCCACAGCGGAGCCTTGCCCCCGCTGTCGCCGACCATCTTCACGTCGGCGGCCAGCAGCGTGCGCAGCCCGGCGACGTCCCCTTCGCGGAAGGCGTCGAAGAAGCGCCCGGCGAGCTCCTCCCGCTCCCGGCGGTCGGCGTCGAACCGCGCACGTCCCGCGTCCATGTGGCGGCGGGCCCGCACCGCGAGCTGGCGGCAGGCCGCCTCCGACCGTCCCACCGCCGAGGCGACCTCGCCGAAGCCGAACCCGAACACCTCCCGCAGCACGAAGACCGCGCGTTCGAGCGGGCTGAGCCGCTCCAGCAGCAGCAGGGCCGCCATCAACACCGAGTCGGCCAGCTCCGCCGACCGCTCCGGGTCCTCATAGGGGTCGGTGAGCAGCGGCTCGGGGAACCACTGCCCGGCGTACTCCTCGCGCCGCACCCGCGCCGAGCGCAGCACGTCGATCGCGATGCGGGACACCATGGCCGACAGGAACGCCTTGGCCGAGGCGGGCCGGGTCGGGCAGGCCTCGTAGCGCAGCCAGGTCTCCTGGACCGCGTCCTCGGCCTCGCTCACACTGCCCAGGATCCGGTACGCGATGGAGAACAACAGTGGCCGCAGCTCTTCGAACTCCCCGGCCGGCCGCACATCGGCCACGAACTCCCGCATGCCCCCACCCTTCCGACGTCGATGTCTTTCGCTACGTGAGACGAGACAGCCCTGCCGATCTGTGACATCGCCGGCCAAGACGGCCGCGATGTCACAGAATCGCCGGGCTGTCTCGTCCCGGGGAGAGACAGGCTGCTCAGCCTTCTGACGAACGACTCGGACGAACCAAGGAAGGACAGCGGTCATGCGTATCGCAGTCTTCGGAGCCAACGGTCCCACCGGCCGTCTGCTCACCGGCCAGGCCCTCGCCGCCGGACACCAGGTCGCCGCGATCACCCGGCAGCCGGCCGCGTTCCCCCTGCGCCATGATCGGCTTGAGGTGGTCGGCGCCGATGTGCTCGATCCGGCGGCCGTGGACGCCGCCGTGGCGGAGCGGGACGCGGTGCTGTCGACGCTCGGGGTGCCCGCCGGGAAGGAACCGATCACCACCTATTCGCAGGGCGTGGCCAACATCGTCGCCGCGATGACACGGCATCGGGTGCGCCGGCTCGCCGTGGTGAGCTCGAGCGGGGTCGATCCGCACCCGTACTCCGACGGCGGGTTCCTGTTCAACCGGGTCGTGCTGCCCTACGTGACGCGGGTGCTGGGGAAGACGATGTACGACGACATGCGGCGGATGGAGGAGGTGGTCCGCGCCAGCGACCTCGACTGGACGATCCTGCGCCCGAGCGGGCTCTACCACCTGCCGTCGGTCACCGACTACACCGTCGTCGAGGGCCACGCCGACGGCAGGTTCACCTCACGTAACGACCTGGCCGCGAGCATGCTGGCACTCCTGGACGACGACCGTTACGTCCGCACCGCCGTCGGCGTCATCACCACCGCCGGCAACCCCACCCTGCTCCAATGGATCCGCCGCGAAGCACTCGCCAAGAGCTGAGCCGGCGGGCTCAGTAGTCCGCGACCTCGCGTACGGCGCCCTTGTCGGCGGACTGGGCCGAGGCGGCGTAGGCGCGCAGCGCCGTGGAAAGGGGCCGGACGCGGTCACGGGGCCGGTAGCCGCCGCCCTGCTCCGGCCCGGCGCGCCGGGCCGCGAGCTCCGCCTCGCCGACCTGGAGATGGAGCAGCCGGGCCGCGATGTCGACGGTGATGGTGTCGCCGTCCTCGACCAGGGCCAACGGGCCGCCGGCGGCCGCCTCGGGCGAGACGTGGCCGACTGACAGGCCGGAGCTGCCGCCGGAGAACCGGCCGTCGGTGACCACCGCACACGAGCCGGCTACACGCCGCTGCCCTCGGCCGCCGAACCGGTCGACCAGGTGGCGCCCGGTCACGTGCAGCGGCTGCTGGACGCGCTCGACGGCTTCCCGGCCTACGCCATCGCCCCCGACTGGACGATCACCGGCTGGAACACCGCCTACGCCGCTCTCTACCCGAACGTGGCCACCGTCGCCCCTTCCGAGCGCAACCTGCTGTGGCTGGTGTTCACCGACCCCTACGTCCGCGACCTGCTGCCCGACTGGGAGACCACCAGCCGCGGCTTCCTCGCCGAATTCCGCGCCGAGGCCGGGCCCCGGCTCGGCGACCTGGCCCGTTCCCCGATCATCCAGCGCCTCCTCCGGACGAGCGAGCCGTTCCGCACCGCCTGGCAGGACCACCACATCGAGGGCTTCGCCTCCCGGCTGCGCGTCTTCCACCACCCCGGCCAAGGCGTCCTGCGCTACGAACACCACCGCCTGGCCCCCGCCGACCACCCTGACCTGCATGTGGTGATCTACACCCCTGCCGGGCTCCCACCTGGGTGAAACACGCGTTGGGACGGACGGTTACACGGTCTTACGGATAGTGGTGCTGACACGTATGGTGTCAGGAACCGACCGAAACGATCGTCAAGGACCACTGCCATGGCCCAGACCAGTCCCCCCAGTCCTCCCGTAGCCGACGGCAACGACCCGCCCGCCCTGAAGCAGGTGATGGGCCCTGGTCTGCTGCTGCTGTTCATCATCGGTGACATCCTCGGAACCGGAATCTACGCGCTGACCGGCCAGGTCGCCGGTGAGGTGGGTGGCGCCGCGTGGCTGCCCTTCGCCGTCGCCTTCATCGTCGCGTTGATCACGGCGTGCTCCTACCTGGAGCTGGTCACCAAATATCCGCAGGCCGCGGGCGCCGCCCTCTACGTCCACAAGGCCTTCGGCAAACACATCCTGACCTTCCTGGTGTGCTTCGCCGTGATGTGCTCGGGCATCACGTCGGCCTCGGCGGCGTCGCGGGCGTTCGCCGCGAACCTCGCCACCGGGTTCGGCCTCGACGTCGGCAACGGCGTCATCCTGATGATCGCGCTCGGCTTCATGCTCCTCGTCCTGGCCGTCAACCTGCGCGGCGTGGGCGAGAGCGTCAAGATCAACGTCGTGCTCACGGCGGTCGAGCTCTCGGGCCTGCTGCTCGTCATCGTGATCAGCGCGTACTTCATCGCCGGCGGGAACGCGGACTTCTCCCGCGTCGTCGCGTTCGAGACCCCGTCCGACAAGAGCGTGTTCCTGGCGGTCAGCGCGGCGACGTCGCTGGCCTTCTTCGCCATGGTCGGGTTCGAGGACTCGGTCAACATGGCGGAAGAGACCAAGGATCCGGCGCGGATCTTCCCCCGCATGATGTTCACCGGGCTCGGGATCACGGGGGTGATCTACGTCCTCGTGTCCATCTGCGCCGTCGCCGTGGTCCCCGTCGGGGTGCTCGCCGCCAGCGAGACTCCGCTGTCCACGGTGGTGCAGACGGCGGCGCCCGGGTTCCCGATCGCGGACCTGCTGCCGTTCATCTCGATGTTCGCGGTCGCGAACTCCGCGCTGATCAACATGCTCATGGCCAGCCGGCTGCTCTACGGGATGGGCAAGCAGGGTGTGCTGCCGCCGTTCCTGTCGCGGGTGCACGCCACCCGGCGCACGCCGCACGCGGCGATCGTGTTCACCACCCTGCTCGCCGGCTGCCTCATCACCTACGTCTCACTCGACCCCGAGAGCCCGGTCGTGTCGCTGCTGGGCGGGACGACGTCGCTGCTCCTGCTCGCGGTCTTCGCCCTCGTCAACCTGTCGGTGCTCGTTCTGCGCAAGGACAAGACGGTGGTACGGCACTTCCACGCCGGCCGCGTCCTGCCCGTGCTGGGGACGATCACGTGCCTGTACCTGGTGCTGCCCTGGTCCTCGGGACGTCCGGCGGGCCAGTACGAGATCGCCGGGGTGCTGCTGGCGATCGGCCTGGTCCTGTGGGGGGTCACCTGGTTCACCCACCAGCGCGGCCGCTCCTGACCCCGCGGTCGAGGCGGCTCACACTTCAGCGCGCTGCGTCGTCGGACTACTGAAACGCCGGCAGCCGCGGCCAGATGAGCTGGTCGCGGGCCGAATTCAGTAGCGGAGGAAGCGATGACTTCGAACGATTCCGAGGTGCGGGCGCTCTTGGACGGCCGGGTCGATGCCTGCCAGACCAAGGACATCGATCGGCTCATGTCCCATTACTCGTCCGACATCGTCTACTACGACGTCGTTCCCCCTCTCCAGTTCACGGGAGCCGAAGAAGTCCGCCGCAATTTCGTGCGGTGGTTCGATGAGTACGACGGGCCCATCGGCCTGGAAACGCACGATCTGTCCCTGGCGGTCAGTGGAGACGTCGCGTTCGCGCACATGCTTCACCGGGACAGCGGAAGGCAGAAGAACGGGCTCCAGAGGACGATCTGGGTGCGATCGAGCGTTTGCTGCCGGCGGCTGAACGGCACGTGGTCGATCACGCACGAGCACATCTCGGTGCCGTTCAACCCGGAAAACCTTCAGGCCTGGTTCCCGCCGGAGAAGTGAGCCTTCCGCACGTGGGTGGTGTCGGCGCCGAGGAGGGAGCCGTCGGCGCCGGCCGGCGCGATCTCCGGCACGCGGGTGCCGTGCAGGTCGACCAGGGTGGAGTGGGCCTCGCCGGGGGCGAAGGCGTGGCGTTCGCCCCACTGCCGCAAGGTGAGGATGACGGCGAAGAGGTCGCGGCCGGCGTCGGTGAGGACGTATTCCTGACGGCGGCCCGATGACGCGGTGCGCTGGGCGAGGAGCCCGTGAGCGGTGAGCTTGCGGAGGCGGTCGGTGAGGATGTTGCGGGCGATGCCGGTGCGCCGCTGGAACTCGGTGAACGATCGCGCCCCGTCCATCGCGTCACGGACGACGAGCAGGCTCCACTTGTCGCCGACGAGGTCGAGCGTGCGGGCGACCGGGCACTCGGGGTCGGTCCAGGCGGGGTCCGGGGCGAGCACGATCGTGAACACCTCCCAATGAGTTGCAGATTGAAACCATTATGCCGTACGGTCAAATTGGTTGCAATCTGCTACTTATTGGGATGGAGTGCGATGGACGTGTGGCGCCGATTGCTGCTCGCGGTGGTGTGCGGTGTCGCTGTGGCGAGCATCTATGCCGCGCAGCCGGTTCTGGAGCCGATGGGACGCGATCTCGGCGTGCCGGCGGAGCTCACCGGGTGGATCGTCGCGATCGGCCAGTTCGGCTATCTGGCAGGGCTGGTGCTGCTGGTTCCGCTGGGCGACGTGGCCGACCGGCGCCGGCTCATCGCCGCGCACCTGGTGCTCACCGCGGCGGGCCTGATCCTGACGGCCTCGGCGCCGGCCGCATGGGTGGCGTTCGCGGGGCTCGCGGTGGCCGGGGTGTTCGCGGTCGTGGTGCAGACCACGGTCGCCTACGCCGCGTCGGTCTCGCCGCCTGCCGAACGCGGACGGAACATCGGGGTCGTGACCTCGGGCGTCGTGGCCGGCATCCTGGGCGCGCGGGTCGTCGCCGGCGCGCTCGCCGAGGTGTGGGGCTGGCGCGGCGTCTACGCCGTGCTCGCGGTGCTGTCGCTCGGGCTCGCGGCCCTCGTCCTCGTCGTGCTGCCGTCAGAGCAACGCCCTGACCGGCCCGCGGGGTACGGGCGGGCCGTCGTCTCACTCGCCGGACTGTTCAGGCAGCGTGCCTTCCTGACGCGCGGGCTCATCGCGTTCTTCTTGTTCGCCTCGTTCGGAAGCCTGTGGAGCGGGCTGTCCCTGCCGCTGGCGGGCATGCCGTGGCAGCTGAGCGAGAGCCAGATCGGGCTGTTCGGCATCGCCGGGCTCGCCGGCGCACTCGGCGCGGCCCGCGCGGGGCGGTGGGCGGACGCGGGACGGGCGATCCCGGTCACCGGTCTCGCGCTCGCCCTGCTCATCCTCTCGTGGGCGGCGATCGCGCAGCTGCCGTGGTCACTGTGGGTCCTCCTCGCCGGAATCGTGGTGCTCGACTTCGCCGTCCAGGCCGTACACGTGAGCAACCAGCACCTGCTCACCGCCGCGCATCCGGACCGCACCAGCGGCGTCATCGGCGGCTACATGGTCTTCTACTCGCTCGGCTCCGCCCTCGGCGCGGCCGCGACCACCGCCGTCTTCGCCGCCTGCGGCTGGGCGGGCTCCAGTCTCCTCGGGGCCGGATTCGCGGCCTGCGCGCTGGCCGTCTGGGCGACCGGCAGGCGGCTGCCCCATGGTGTGGCGGAGCGGCCGGCCGATCGGGAACGGTCGGCGGCGGGCGGCCGGGCCGGGTGAGGTCCGGCGCGGGTCAAGGCCGGCAGATGCGTCGGACGAGATCTTCCCAGCCGTCCTCGGTCCGTTCCTGGGCGTGGGGGTTGTTGCCGGCGAGGTCGGCCGATGACATGTAGAGCATGAGAGGGGCTTCCAGGGCCGCGGTGAGCTGGACGGCCAGGACGTCGAGGTCGGCGGCGCCGAGAGGGATCTGCCCGAGCAGCATGCGGATGTGCATCCGGGAGAGGTTTCCCTCCGTCCCCGCCGGCACGGGCTGGCGGCCGTCGATGGCGGCGCGGACGATCTCGCGGTGCTCGATCAGGAATCCGGCTCGGGCCCGCCCGTACGCGATCAGGCGCTCCAGCGGCGGGGCGCCCGGTCCCAGCGGTGGCGGCCCGGACAGCAGCTGCTCCTGAAAGGCGGAGTCGTCGTCCTCGATCAGCGCCTGGAAGATCCCCGCCCGGGTGCCGAACCGGCGGTAGACCGTCCCCTTGCCCAGGCCCGCGCGCTCGGCCAGCCCGTCCATGGTCAGTTTGTCGATGCCCTGCTCGGCGAGCAGCTCGCGAGCCGTGGTCAGCAGCTGCCGCCGGTTGCGCACGGCGTCGGCGCGCTCGGCGCGTGGCGCTCCCAGGAGGGGCAGGACGGGTCGATCCACAAGATTCACCCTACAGCCGGAAATACAAACGGGGTAGAGTCCGCTTATGCTTGCGTACGGCGACATCGCCGGCGCGCCCCCGGGACGGTCCCGAGGTGCCGTCTATTTGACCTGGAGAAACACTGTGAGCCTGTTCCGTCTGGACGCCAGCATCCTGCCCGCCGCCTCGGCCGGCGCCGAGCTTGCCGACCTCGTGGAAGCCGAATGGATCGCCGCTCACCCCGGCGAGCCGGTCGTCCGCCGCCACCTGGGCACCGACCATGTGCCCGCCGACGCGTGGACGCTCGCCACCCTCGCCGGTTTCACCCCCGACAACCAGCGCACCCCGGCCCAGCGTGAGGCCATGGCCCTGGCCGCGAGCCTGAGGGCGGAGCTGACCGACGCCGACGCCGTCCTGCTGGCCGTCCCGCTCTACAACTACGGCGTCTCCCAGCACTTCAAGGCCTGGGTGGACCTCGTCATCTCCGCCGCCGCCGACCCCGCCCAGGCCCTGCTGAAGGACAAGCCCACCGTGCTGGTCACCGTCCGCGGCGGCGGCTACGGGCCCGGCACGCCCCGCGAGGGCTGGGACCACTCGACCCCCTACCTGCGGCGCATCATCGCCGACCTGTGGGGGGCCGACCTCACGGTCGTGGAGCGCGAGCTCACCCTCGTCGGCGTCAACCCCGCCCTGGACCACCTCAAGGACGTCGCCGCCCAGCACCACGCCAAGGCCCGCGACGCCGCCCACCACACCGGCCGCGCCCTGGCCGGTAGCTAACCCCCACCCGCCCTCGGGGGACGGCCCCCCGAGGGCGACTCGCCGGCTAGGAGAACCAGTTGGCGCCGAGCTCCTGGATGGTCTTGCTGCCCTTGGGCACCAGCAGTGCCTCGCTCAGCACCTGGTTGACGCTCTTGGGGTCGTTGATCATGGCGAACAGGAAGAACGAGCCGCCGTCCGCCGTACGGAAGCCGAAGATCGAACCGTGGCCGGCGAACGTGACGTACATCCCCTTGTTCACCGCGGGGAACGCCTTGCGGCTGTAGCTGTCCTTGGCCAGGCGGTAGCCGGAGGCGCCCTCCTTCTTCTCGTTGTTCCAGAAGTTCTGGTACTCCTCGGCCACGGGGCGCGCCATGGCGTTGTCCATGTCGGTGATGTAGCCGCCGGCGTCGAGTCGCGGCTCGGGCAGCTGCCGGCCCCAGTGGATCGGGGTCGCGACGGCCAGCTTGAAGGTCTGCCCGGGGGAGCGGAAGAACGCCAGCACATGCGGGCGGGCGTACCCCTTGGTGTCCTTGTAGGTCGCCTTCGCGATGAACCAGTCGCCGATCGACGGCTGCCGCTCCGGCCTGGGCAGGTAGACCGCCGGGGTACCCGTCGGGTTGATCGGCTTGTGCCCCGGCTTCCAGCCGAAGGTCTCGTGGTTGCCTTCGAGCACGCCCTCGTGCAGCGCCCCCTCGATGAACAGCGCGTCGAGCCGGGCGTCCTGCGTCCACCACTTGCGCTTCTTGAGCGTCGCGTTGTACGTGACCAGCCATTCCCGCATGGCCTGCCTGGCCAGGGGGATGGTGAGCGCCGCCCTGGTCGCGGAGGGGGTGGGGGAGGCGCTCGTGGAAGGGGCCGGTGTGGTGGCCGGCGGCGGCGTGACCGGGGCCGGCGCAGGCGCGGCGGCGGGCCAGGCGGGCAGCCCGGGGACCATGCCGCAGCCGGACAGGCTCACGATCAGAGCCGCGATCAGCAGCACTCCCCGCACTCGCGCCGACCCCCTGATACCGAGCATGGACATGACCGAAAGAGAACATATCGGACGTCCGAGTGGGGCTCTGCGGCCGGCCGCGTCCACGTCGCGGACAGGTTGCCGAGGCCGCGCTTTCGTGGGGTAGATTCTCTCGTCGTGCTCAAGACGCGCCTCGACCTTGACCGGATCCGTGCGGCTCGCCGCGCGATCGACCCGGTGTTTCTGGACACTCCGCTGTTCCGGAGCGACGCCTTGGGAAGCGCGCTCGGCTGCACGATGAGCATCAAGCTGGAGACGGCGAACCCGGTCCGCAGCTTCAAGGCGCGGGGCACCGAGCTCGTCGCGGGCGGGCTGAGTGACCAGGGCCGGACGGCCGTGGTGTGCGCCAGCGCCGGCAACCTCGGCTGGGCGCTCGGCTGGTCGGGCCGTCGCCGTGGCCTCGACGTGACGGTCGTGGCCTCGCACCGGGCGCCCGCCGCCAAGCTCGATCGGATTCGCGCCCTGGGCGTGGCGCTGGAGCTGGTCGACGGCGACTTCGACCTGGCCAGGGAGGTGGCGGCCGGGATCGCGCAGCGGCGCGGCATCCGCCTGGTCGAGGACAGCCTGGACATCGAAACCTGCGAGGGCGCGGCGACCATCGGGCTCGAACTGGCGCCGCCGGCGGCCTCCTTCGACGCCGTCCTGATCGCCCTGGGCGGTGGCGCCATGGCCACCGGCGTGGGCTACGTCATGAAGGAGCTGGCGCCCGGAGTCGAGGTGATCTGCGTGCAGCCGCATGGCGCACCCGCGATGACCCGCTCCTGGCGCGAGCGCCGGGTGATCACCACCGACTCCACCGACACCATCGCCGACGGCGTCGCCGGCCGGCGCCCCATCCCCGCCGTCCTGGACGATCTCCTCCAGGTGGCCGACGACGCCGTCCTGGTCCAGGAGGCGTCCATCGTCGCGGCCATGCGGATGCTCCTGGAGCACGCGGGCCTGGTCGTCGAGCCCTCGGCGGCCCTCGGTATCGCCGCCGTGCTGGAAGACCCCGACCGCTTCGCCGGCCGTCACCTGGTCACCGTCATCTGCGGCAGCAACGTCGATCTGGACGCCTATCACCGCTGGATCCGTCCCTGACGGCCGCGGATCGCGGAAGCAACCTTTCCGCGATTCCGCCTAACGTGCTCGTATGACTCACATCCACCCCTTCCGCATCGACATCCCGCAGGCCGACTTAGCGGATCTGCGGTCACGGCTCGCCGCCACCCGCTGGCCGGGCGCGTACACGGCCGATGACTGGAGCCGCGGCGTCCCCCTCGGCTACCTCAAGCGGCTCGCCGCGTACTGGGCCGGCGAGTTCGACTGGCGGGCGCAGGAGGCGGCGCTCAACGAGCTCCCGCAGTTCACCACCGACATCGACGGCCAGCGCATCCACTTCTTCCACGTACGCTCGCCCGAGCCCGGCGCCCTGCCGCTGATCCTCACGCACGGCTGGCCCAGCTCGCCCGTCGAGTTCACCAAGGTGATCGGCCCGCTGACCGATCCCCGGGCCCACGGCGGCGACCCGGCCGACGCCTTCCACGTCGTCGTGCCGTCGCTGCCCGGCTACGGCTTCTCGACCCCGATCAGCGAGGCGGGCTTCAACCTGTTCGGCGTCGCGCGCTACTGGGCCGAGCTGATGAGCAGGCTCGGGTACGACAGGTTCGCGGCCCAGGGCACCGACGTGGGCTCCGGAGTGGCGGGGATGTTGCCGTTCACCGCTCCGGGGCGCGTGGTCGGCGTGCACCTCAGCGGCACCGGCGCCGCGCCGCCGTTCGCCCCGGCGCTGGAGCTCGACGGGCTGTCACCGGCCGACCGGGCGCGGGCCGAGCGGTTCAACAGGTTCCGCGAGGACGGGACCGGCTACCTGGCGATTCAGTCGACCCGCCCCCAGACCCTGGCATATTCGCTCAACGACTCCCCGGCCGGGCAGCTCGCCTGGATCACGGAGAAGTTCCGCGAAGGCACGGACCCGGCCGCCGAGCTGCCCGAGGACGCCGTGGACAAGGACCAGATGCTCACGAACATCAGCCTGTACTGGTTCACCGGCTCGGGCGCCTCCACCGCCCACGCGGTCTACGAGGGCATGCGGGCCTGGAAGGAGCTGGTCGCGCAGCAGCCGGGCGGGACCGAGAGCTGGGCGGGCCAGGGGCCGCCGACCGGCGTCGCCGTCTTCGCCGCCGACACGACGATCCGCGGCCTCATGGATCCGCAGGGGGCCATCAAGCACTGGTCCGAGTACGACCGAGGCGGGCACTTCGCCGCCATGGAGGCCCCGGACCTGCTCAGCCAGGACATCAGGACCTTCTTCCGTACGCTCCGCTGAGCTGGGCGATCGCTAGCGGGGGAGTCTGGCCTTGACGGCGGCGGACACCACCGCGGTCCGCTCGGCGGGGGTCAGCTGCCAGCCGGCCGCGGTACGGGCCACCGCGGACACGAAGCGGCCCTGGCCGGCGAAGGGCGCGTGGGCCCAGACCGCGTCCAGGAACGTCACCGAGTCGGCCCGCGCGGAGTTCGGCACGCCGGAGTCCACCTTCCCGAAGACGACCGTCGGCTCGACGCGGTGGAAGTAGGCGTGATAGCGCTCGGTGTCGCCGACGTAGAACGGCACGAGCGGCAGGCCATGCGTGGTGAAGGTCATCGCCGCGGTGGAGGTCATGGCCCGCGCGAGATCACCGGACAGGGTGAGGTCCTTGTAGAAGGAGAACTCGCGGAAGGTGGTCTCGGCGCTCTTGGCGACCATCGGCACGGGGCCGTACGCGATGCTCTGGGTGGTGGGGATGTCCAGCGCCTTCTCCACCCGCAGCGAGAACGGCATCGAGATCCGGATCGTGTCGCCGCGCCGCCACGTCCGGTCGAGCGTGACGTACTCGCCGGGTTCGGCGTCGACTCGCCGGCCGGTCCCGTTGATCCTGACCGTGAAGCCCTTCTCCACCCAGTAGGGCACGCGCAGCTTCACGGTCAGGCGGCCCGTCCCCTCCACGGTGAGCGTGGTCACCCCGGCGGGGTCGGCCGGATAGTTCGTGACCTGCTTGATCGTGAAGCCCTTCGCCGGCCAGCGCAGCTCCGAGGCCAGGTAGAGGTTCACGTAGAGCGTCGAGTCGTCGGCCGAGCGGAAGTAGATCGAGTCCTGGAACTTGGTGTGACTCTCCAGCCCGGTGCCGCCGCAGCAGGTGCCGAGGTTGCCGTAACTCCGGGAGGCGCCCGGCCGCATGGGGATGAAGTAGGTCAGCAGCGGATCCGTGGTGCTGTCGACGTTCCGGCGCGAGGCGAGGATCTGGCCGTAGAGGGCCCGCTCGTAGTACTGCATGTACTTCGGGTCCGCGGTGTGGAAGAACAGGGCCCTGCTCAGCTTGAGCAGGTTGTAGACGGGACAGGTTTCGGCGTTGTTGACGCCCAGGGTGCCGGCGATGACGTCGCGGGCGCCGAACAGCTCGCCGTTGTCGGCCGGCCCTGCCGTGCCGCCGTCGGTGAAGGTGCGATGGGGTACGACCATGTCCCAGAAGTTCACGGCGGCGTCGAAGTAGCGGCGTTCCTGGTTGCGCTCGAAAACGGACAGGTAGCCGATGAACTGCGGGATGTGCTGGTTGGCGTGCTTCCTGTTCAGCGTGTCCTCGTTGCCGGCGGTGGCCGTGAGGAGCGCGGTGTTGTCGAAGCACGTGGCCGTGGCCAGGTATTCGTCCTTGCCGCTGAGGGCGTGGAGGTCGGCCAGCACGGCGTTCATGCCGTTGTACTCGCCCGCGATGTAGATGGCCCACATGCGGTCGAGCTGTTCCCGGGGGAGGTGGCCCAGCCTGCTGTGCACCCAGTCGCCCATCTTCAGCGCGATGGCGAGGGCTTGATCGTTGCCCGCGTACTGGTACGCGTCGAGCAGCCCTCGCATGATCATGTGGCAGGTGTAGTACGGCGCCCAGATCGTGGGATAGGTGGCGAACTGCTCCAGCAGGATGAACTGCGTCTCGGGATAGGCGGCCAGGAAGCCGGGATGGCTCGGGCCGGGATGCCCGGTGGGTTCGGCGACCAGCCGGGCGTCCTTCCCGTTGCCGGAGGAGTCGCCCGCGCTCTCGCCGCCCTCCTCGTCGAAGCGGTACCACGCGACGTCGCCGCCGCCGAGCCCGCCGTCCGCGCTGGTCGTCAGGGCGGCGATCTCCGCCTGGGCCAGCGCGCGGCCGTAGATCTGGAACTCGTCCACGGAGGCCTTCAGGTACGCGTCGCCGTACTGCGACCTGCCGATCCAGTTGTTGCCGGTGGGGCCGAGGCTGGACGGCTTGAGGGTCATGGCGGTGTTCGTGCCGGCAGGGGTGCCGTTGACGTACAGGGTCCCGGTTCCTCCCGACAGGGTGACCGCCACGTGCGTCCACTGGCCGGCGGGTAACGGGCCGTCGCCGTCGATGCGCTGCTCGCCGCCGCCACCGCTGGTGGTGATGGCGAACCTCGGCGTGGAGCCGGCGCTCACCGCCAGGAACATCGTGCGGCTCGTACCGGTGCCGAAATCGAAGATCCGGGACCAGGTGGTGATCGCGGCCGGGTTCAGCCACAGGGCGATGGTGAAGTCGTCGAGGCCGCTGACGAGGCCGGCGGGCATGGACACGTACTGGGGACCGTCGAGTTTCGCCGCCTTCCCGAACCTGCCCGCCACCCTGGCGACCGGGACCGGGGGAGGCGCGGGCTGCCCCACCGTGGCGGCCAGCGCGTCCTGGCACTCGCCGAGCGCCTTGACCATGTAGTCGGTCTTGTCCTTGTAGAACGTGTCGCCGGAGCCCGCGTAGGCCAGGGCGAGCGCGCTGAGGAAGTGCCCGCTGTAGTGGCCGCGCAGATTGCCGGTGGCGTCGTCCCAGCTGCCCGGCGGCTGGGCGCCCAGCGTGTCGAGCCCGGCGTTGGCGCGGAAGTTGGCCAGCATCCGGTCGGCGGGATAGGCCCTCAGGAAGGTCAGAATCCGATCGCGGTTGACGCTGAACAGGCTCTCGCCCAAGGTGACCTGGCTGTTGGCGAACGGCTGCACGATCCAGGCGCCGGGCACCGGCGGGTCCTGCTGCGGCGGCGGCGCGTGTGTCGCCCGGGCGGTGCCGGGCGGGATCAGGGCGAGCGCGGAGGGGGTGGCGGCCGCGAGCACTGCCAGCCGTAACGCCTCGCGCCTGGGCATCATGTTCGACATCTCACTGTCCTGTCGTGCTCGGGAGGCGCCGGATGGTAGCGCTAACATTTCGCCGCGGAGCACTCCGGCGAAGCCAATTCCGGAGTGTCGACGATCTGGATGCACCCGTCAAGGCTCAGCGCGTCAGAGAGGCCCCCAGCCGGCGGATGATCTCAGCCTCGCCGGGGTCGGGCTCGTCGCCGGCCGGCGCGTGTTCGGTGATGGCCGCTCCGACGATGCCGTCGATCCGGGCGACGAGGTCGATCAGCCGCTGCGGCTGCACGCCGTCCGGCTCCGGGTAGCAGGTCGAGCCGAACGCGGCCGGCTCCAGAACGTCGAGGTCGATGTGCACGTACACGGGGCCGCGCAGCCCGTCGAGCACCCGCTCCACGTCGTCCACGCCGTACCTGCGCAGGCCGGTCTTCGCGAGGTATTCGTGCTCGGACGCGTCGCCCGCCCGCTCGCCGGCGATGATCACCTGTCGTGGCGCCAGCGGCCGCTCCAGCGCGAGGCCGGCCGGCCCGTCCCCGAGCAGCGCGCGCACCACCATCCCGTGGAAGGCGCCCGACGGCAGGGTCTGCGGGCTGTAGACGTCCGGGTGCGCATCGATCCACAGCACCGTCAAAGCGTCCCCGAAACGGGCGTGAGCGGCGCCGATGGGCGCGATGTCGACCGCGCAGTCGCCGCCCACGGTGATCACCCGGTCGTCGATGCCGGCCAGCGCCTCCCGCGTCAGCCGCTGGTTCTCCACGAGCGCGTCGAACGCGCGGATCCCGGCCACCTTCTCCCCACCGGTCTCCAGCACCGGCACGGTCACCACCGCGTCGGCGGGAACGAGCTCGGCGGCACGGCGGGCACCGGCCGTCAGCCGCGGTGCCTGGCCCGAGGCCGAGCCTTGCCATTGTGGTACGGACAGCACAGTCGTCATGCGGCGACCATACGAGGCGACCGGCCCAAAGATCCACATCATTTCGACCTGGCGGTCATGGCCCCGCGTGACCGGCCTCCCCTGGCTCACCGCCGCGGCGGCGCGTGCGGCCATCGGCGCCGGCCGGCCCCGCGGGTGCGATCGCCGCAGGTCATAGGGGGTGCGAGCCGTCGGCCCGGCCCTGCCGATGGTAGGATGGCGGTGCGTTAGCCAATCGAAAAGCTGGATAAAACGTCGCACGACCGGAGCCTGGCTCCCCGGAGAAACCGCCCGGGGCCATCCGGCCGGGGAGCGACGTTTCATGACGCCCGTTGCCGCTCACACCGCACCCGCGGTCAAGGCCCCCCGGAGCGCACCACCAGCGAGCGCGCCCGAGATCACCAGGCCCGCCCTCGGCGGGACCTACGGAGGGTTGCGACATGTCCATAGATGACGTGACAGTGGAGTTCGGCTGCACGGTCAACGGCGAGGAGATCCGGCTGGCGCTGGATCCGCGAGAGTCGCTGCTCGACGTGTTGCGTGAGCGGCTCACCCTGCTCGGCTCGAAAAAGGGCTGTGACCAGGGCCATTGCGGCGCATGCACCGTGCACGTGGACGGCCGGCGCGTGCTGTCCTGCCTGACGCCCGCGGTGCAGGTCGCCGGGCAGGCCGTCACCACCATCGAGGGCGTCGCGGGTGCGGGCGGCGACCTGCATCCGTTGCAGCAGGCGTTCATCGATCATGACGCCTTGCAGTGCGGCTACTGCACGCCCGGCCAGATCATGTCCGGCATCGCCTGCATCGCCGAGGGCCACACGGGAACCGACGACGAGATCCGCGAATACCTCAGCGGCAACATCTGCCGCTGCGGCGCGTACGCCGGCATCGTCGCGGCGGTGCGGCAGACCGCGGACGCGACGCGGAACGGGGCGTGAGGTCATGCGCGCCTTCACCTACGTCGCGCCGGAAACCGTGGACGCCGCCGTGGACGCGCTGCGCACGGCGCGGCCCGGCACCAAGATCCTGGCCGGCGGCACCACACTGTTCGACCTGATGAAACTGCACATCGAGACGCCGCCCGCGGTCATCGACGTGCACCGGATCGCCGAGCTGGACACCATCGGCATCGGCGAGCACGAGCTGGTCCTCGGGGCCGGCGCGCGCATGGCCGACGTGGCCGACCACCCGGCGATCAAGGACGGCTACCCGGGCCTGTCCGAGTCGCTGTGGCGTGCCGCGTCGCAGCAGCTGCGCAACATGGCGACCCTCGCCGGGAACCTCTTGCAGCGCACCCGCTGCCCCTACTTCCGCGGCGGCCTGGAGTTCCCGTGCAACAAGCGCGTACCGGGCAGCGGCTGCGCGGCCATCGGCGGTCACGACCGCGGCCACGCCCTGCTCGGCGGCAGCGACTCGTGCATCGCCACCTACCCCGGTGACTTCCCCGTCGCGCTGATCGCGTTCGACGCCGTCGTGGACGTCGTCGGGCCCGGCGGGGAACGCAGCGTGCCGCTCGCCGAGCTCCATGTCGAGCCCGGGGACGACCCGGCCCGCGAGCACGTGCTCGCCCCGGACGAGCTCATCGTCCGCATCCGCGTGCCCGCGACCGCGGCCGGGCGCGGATCCACGTACCTGAAGATCCGCGACCGCGAGTCCTACGCGTTCGCACTCGCCGCGGCCGCCGTCGGGCTGACCTTCGACGGCGACGGCGTGATCGACGAGTGCCGGATCGCGCTCGGCGGCGTCGCCACCCGCCCGTGGCGGGCCGCCGAGGCCGAACAGAGCCTGCTCGGTCAGCGGCTCACCCCGCAGACCGCCCGCCACGCCGGGGAGGTCGCCTACGCGGCGGCCCGCCCAGGCAGGTACAACGGCTTCCGCGTGGAGCTCGGCATCCGCACGGTCGCCGACGCGCTGCGCATCGCAGGAGAGCGAGCCACCGGATGACCGTCCAGAACACTCCCGCCCCGGGCGCGCCGCCGCTGGACACCCGCCGCGTCGACGCCTACGAGAAGGTCACCGGCAAGGCCCGCTACAGCGCGGACCGCGTACCGGAGGGCGTCGCGTACGCCACCTTCGCCACCGCGCGGATCGGCAAGGGCCGCATCGTGCGGATCGACACCTCGGCCGCCGCGGCCGTGCCCGGGGTGGTGCTGGTGGAGACCAGGTTCGGCCCGGACGAGCTCCGCGACGTCGGCTTCGTCATGGCCGGCGGGCACGCGGTGCAGAGCCTGCAGCCGCTGCGCGGCGACCACGTCGCCTACCGGGGCCAGCCGATCGCCCTGATCGTCGCCGACGACCTGGTCGCCGCGACCGAGGCGGCGCAGCTGATCACGGCCGAGTACCAGCCGGAGCCGTTCACGGTGCGGATCGACGCCGAGGGCGCGGAGACCGTGGTCCAGGAGGAGGCGATCCCGGTGCCCGCGCTGGCCGACATCAAGGTCGGCGACGCGGACGCGGCCTTCGAGGCCAGCCCGGTGCGGGTCGCCGGCACCTACGAGCACCCCGCGCAGCACCCGGTGCCGATGGAACCGTTCGCGAGCGTCGTACGCTGGGACGGCGGCAGGCTCATCGTCAACGACAGCACCCAGAACGCGGACGCGGTGCGGTTCGGCCTGGCCGTCCAGCTCGGCCTGGACCCGGCCGACGTCGAGGTCACCTCGCCCTACATCGGCGGCGGGTTCGGCAACAAGAACTCCCTGTACGGGCACCTCGGGCCGATCGCCGTCGCGTCCCGCCGGCTCGGCAGGCCGGTCAAGATGGCGCAGCCCAGACCGCAGACCTTCCACACCGGCAGCTTCCGTCCGGACACGCGGCACACCGTACGGCTCGGCGCGGACGAGAGCGGCCAGCTGCTCGCCGCGATCCACGAGGTCGACCAGCAGACCTCGCGGCACGACCTGTTCCCGTGCGAGATCACCGCGGTCTCCTCCCGGCTCTACGCGGTGCCCGCGTTCCGCGGCCGGCAGCGCCTGGTGCGGACCGACGTACAGACTCCTGGTTTCATGCGGGCTCCGTGGGAGAGCCCGTCCATGTTCGCGTTCGAGTCCGCGATGGACGAGCTCGCCTACGCGACCGGCCGCGACCCCGTGGAGCTGCGGCTGGCGAACGACGCCACGGCCGACCCGGTCACCGGCCTGCCGTTCTCCGGCCGGCACCTGGCCGAGTGCCTGCGCCGCGGCGCGGCCCGATTCGGCTGGGACGGACGCGATCCGGAGCCGGGGTCCATGACCGCGGACGACGGCTCGATCCTCGGCTGGGGCGTGGCGGCCGGCTGCTACCCGGGCGGCATGGTGCCCGCCGTCGCGCACCTCTCGGCAGCGGCGGACGGCACCGTCACCGTGGCCGTCGGCGGGCACGAGATGGGCCAGGGCATCCGCTCGGCCATCGCGCTGCTCGTCGCGCAGGACCTCGGCGTGCCGGTGGACCGGGTGATCGTGCGGGTCGGCGACACCCGCCTGGCGCCGCAGCATCTCACCGCGGGCTCCTGGGGCACCGCGACCGCGCTGCCCGCCGTGCGGGCCGCCGTCG
Organism: Nonomuraea rosea; assembly: GCF_039539705.1. Lineage (NCBI taxonomy): Bacteria > Bacillati > Actinomycetota > Actinomycetes > Streptosporangiales > Streptosporangiaceae > Nonomuraea > Nonomuraea rosea. Next base: position 96,095 of record NZ_BAABDQ010000033.1, read on the forward strand.
GCGAGCTGCGCAAGGCCCTGGACGTCACCGGCGACATGGACATCCCGGCCGCGGTACGCGCCAAGGGCGGGCCGGTGGTGACGGCCGAGGCCACCACGCTCGCGCCCGGCCAGACCCCGGAGATCCTCAAGCAGCTCGACGGCGGTCTCCTCGCCTACGCCGGACCGGTCTACCCCGAGTTCGTGACGTTCAGCTGGATCGCGCACTTCGTCGAGGTCCGCGTCGAGCCCACCACGCGGCGCGTCCGCGTGCCACGCGTGGTCAGCGTGGCCGACTGCGGCCGGGTGGCCAGCCCGGTCACCGCGGCCAGCCAGGTCCGGGGCGCCGTCGTGTGGGGGATCAGCGCCGCGCTGCGCGAGGAGAGCGTGGTGGACGACCGCTTCGGCGGGTTCCTGAACAACACGCTGGAGGAGTATCCGGTGCCGGTCAACGCCGACATCCACCAGGTCGAGGTCGAGTTCATCGACGAACCCGACCTGCTGTTCAACCCGCTCGGCGTGAAGGGCGTCGGCGAGGTCGGCATGGTCGGGGTGGCGGCGGCGGTCGCCAACGCCGTGCACCATGCGACCGGGCGGCGCATGCACCGGCTGCCGATCCGGCTGGAACATGTCCTCTGAACGGCCGGCGACGTCCACGGCCGCGCCATCCGCCTGCGCCGGCCTCGCCGGTCACCCCACCCGGACAGCCTCCTTGAGGAAGACGATGCCGTCGATCATGTCGAGCTTGGTCGGGTCCAGGGGGAAATAGGCGAAATCGGCGGAGACGCGCGGGGCCGGCTCCGGGACGGCCTCGGGCAGGCGGCGGGCGTCGATGAGAGAGTGCTCCCACGGGAGCGTGGACAGGACCCCCTCAAGGGTGTCCGGGGGCGGGACGTCGTCGCCGGCCGTGCCGAAGGCGGAGACCAGGAAGGCGTACCGGTCGCCCAGGTGCGCCTCGGTGATCGCCCCCACGCTCGACCACTCCAGTGTCTGGTCGCCGAACTGCATGTGGCTCTTGCTCCGCTGCAGGTGGAGGTTGTGGGCGAAGACCAGGGCCGGGCCGTGCTCGGCGACGGCGCGCAGGTTGGTGGCCATCATCGCGTCCCGCAGGGCCGACAGCCGCGATATCCGCGCCGGGGAGGTGTCGGCCATCCAGCGGTGGTAGCGGAGCAGGCCGACGGCGGTGCGCGCGTACAGGGCCGCCAGCTCCCTGTCCTTCGCGCTCAGCTGCGGCAGCTGCGTGTCGAGCAGCGCCACCAGGTCGTCGGCGAGCAGCCGCAGCCGCTGGGCGTCGGCGGACTGCCCGATCGACTGGGAGGGGTCCATGACCGTGGCCTCGTTCGTCCACCGGTCGTCCGGGCCGAGCAGCGCGTCGAGGGTCTCCGTGGTGCAGGGGAGCGGGCCGTCGAGGAGGGCGCAGAGGGCGGTGAGCGCCTGGCGCGGGCTCTCCGCCCAGTACTCCATCGGGCCGTCGATCCCGAAGAACCGCAGCTTCTCGCCATGCTCCTCGTTGTACGCGCGCATCCAGCGCACGAGCTCGCGGTTGGCCGGGACCGTGCCGAAGTTGTGGCTGAAGCCGTGTTCCATGACGTCGTCGAGCGTGCCCGCGCCGGTCGCGATGTGGTCGTCCACCACGAGGCCCCTGAGGCAGTCGCTCTCGATGGCGAACGACCGGTAGCCCTCGTGCTCGACGAGGTGCCGGAAGAGCTCGTTGCGCACCTCGCCCAGCTCCGCCACGAAGTGCCTGGCCTCGCCCAGGCCGAGCAGCAGGGGCTGGGCGGGAAGAGACCGGAGGAACGCCGAGACGCCCGCACCGTCGAAGGGACGGGCTATGTCCTTGATATCCATACCTTCAACGGTATCGTTGAACTTTCGGTGTAGACTTTTTCGCGAAGAAGCTCGCTTCGACGCGGTCAACCTTCAATCGGTGGTGCAGCACCCCGAAGCCCCGGCGATCCCAGCAGCGGCCGGAGCAGGGCGGCGGTTCGGGCCTCGGTCACCGACGGGCCGGCGGAGCGGGCGAGGTCGGTCACGACGTTCAGCGCCGCATGCGTGCGGAAGCGGATCTCGGACGGCTCCTCCCCCGGACGCGACTCGGCGATCAGGCCGATCCAGGTGTCGACGTGTCGCCGCTGCGCGGCCCGCAGCCGCCGGAGGTCGGCCGGGGCCAGGTTGCCGCTCTCCGAGAGGTAGACCGCGGCCAGGTCGGCCTGGTCGAACGTGGTCGTGACGTAGGCCTCGATCAGCAGGTCCAGCGCCTGCGCCGGGGTGCTCGCGGCGGCCAGCGCCGCGGCCGTGGTGTGCTCCAGGCGGCTGGTGGCACGGTAGTAGGCGGCGGCCAGCAGCTCGGCCTTGCTCGCGAAATGCGTGTACACGCTGGAGGCGTTGATCCCGGCGGCCCGGCCGATGTCGGAGATGCTCACCTGGTGGTAGCCGCGCTCGTGGAACAGCCGGATCGCCTCGGCGAGCAGCCGCTCGCGGCGGGGGAGCAGGGCGAAGGAGTCCGGCCGGCGCCGTGCGGGCCGCCGCGGCGGTGGCGCGGGCAGGTCCGCGGCGATCACGGTGGCGACGCAGCCGAGGATGGTGCGCTCGGCCTTGGCCCTGGTCAGGCTCGCGCGGTGGGTGGAAGGGCTCGCGATCACGCTCAGCGCGGCGGTCACCAGGAGCGCGGCATCCTGCCGGGTCAGCTCGGGCCGGAGGTCCAGCAGCAGCCCGCGGAGGGTGCGCACGGCGCCGTCGAACGGTGCCGTCAACGCCGTGCGTTGCCCGGCGTCGAGATAGCGGCCCTCCCACTGGTAGAGCCGCGCCACGGTGCGCCTGTCGAGGCTGAAGCGCACCAGTGCCCGCAGAGAGGTACGCAGGTCGGCACCGGAGTGGACGCACTCCGCGAAACGGAGGCCCAGCTCCTGGACGGCCGCCGCGAGGATGGCCTGCTTGGTCGGGAAGTGCCGGTAGAGCGCCGGGCCGGTGATGCCGACCTCCTGGGCGATGTCCTCGATGCCGACATTGGGGAAGCCGCGGGCGCAGAACAGCTCGGCGGCGACGAGGGCGATCGCCTCCTTGCGATCCTTCGACCGCAGGCGCTGACTTGTCGGCATGATCCGAGTGTAGCGGCAATCGGGTAAATCAAGATTCTACCATCCTCTTGAACTGGAGAAACATCGAAATAAGTAAGTGACGATTCGGATGTATTGACAGTAGAACGATGTTCGGGTTCTGATGGATGCGCTCGGGGCCCGGTGGAAGGAGCGATGGATGATCACTGAGGAGGACGTGCGCGCCGCGGTGGGGGTGCTCACGGTGCCGGCGCTGCTGCGGCGCAACGCCGGCGAGTACGGTCACCTGCCCGCCCTGACCGGAGCCGACGAGCGTACCTGGACCTGGCGCGAGCTGTGCGACCAGGTGCTGTCCGTGGCGGGCGGGCTGCGGGCGCTGGGACTGCGACGCGGCGAGCGGATGCTCATCGGCATGTCGAGCCGCCCTGAGCATTGGGTCGCCGACCTCGCCGCGGTCGAGCTGGGCGCGATCCCGTGCACGACCTACGCGACGTTGAGCCCCGAGCAGATCCGGCAGGTCGCCGTGCACAGCGCGGCGACCGTGGTGGTGCTGGAAGGCGCCGCCGAGCTGGCCCGCTGGGCGCCCGCGCTGGCCGAGATGCCCGCGCTGAAGGGCGTCGTCGTGGTCGAGGACGTGGACGGTGGGCACACGCGCTACGCCGACCTGCTGGCGGCGGAGCCTGCTCCGCCGGACGCCGAGGCGGGCCAGGACGACCCGGTGACGATGATCTACACCTCGGGCACGACCGGCGATCCGAAGGGCGTGGTGCTGTCGCACCACAACGTGCTCTACCAGTGCGCGCTCCAGGAGCTCGTCCAGCCCGCGCCCGCGCATCCCAGGACGGTCGCGTACCTGCCGCTCGCGCACATCGCCGAGCGGGTGCTCGGCATCTACCTGCCGCTCTACACCGCCGGGCACGTGACGGTCTGCCCCGACGCCACGCGGCTGCTCGCCACGTTGACCGAGGTGCGGCCGCAGGCGTTCTTCGGCGTGCCACGGGTGTGGGAGAAGTTCGCGGCCGGATTGCAGCAGCTGCTGGCCGGTGATCGCCGTGCCGCGGTCGGCCGGGCGCGGGAGCTGGCCGCCGAGGCGTACCGGATCCGCGCCGCCGGCGACGCGCTGCCCGGCGAGCTCGCCGAGGCGCTGGAGCACGCGGACCGGGAGGTGCTGCGCCCGCTGCGCGAGCGGATCGGGCTCGCCGAAGCGGCCCGGCTGGGCAGCGGTGCCGCCCCCATCCCGGCCCAGGTGCTGGAGTTCTTCGGCAGCCTCGGCATGACGATCATGGAGGTCTGGGGCCTCAGCGAGACCACGGGCGCGGCCACCAGCACGTTCCCCGACAACTACCGGGCCGGCACGGTCGGCCTGCCCATGCCGGGGATGGAGGTCCGGCTCGCCGCGGACGGCGAGATCGAGGTGCGCGGACCGCTGGTGTTCCTGGGCTACCTCCGGCCGGACGGGGGGATCCAGGCGGCGGTGGACGCGGACGGCTGGCTGCCGACCGGCGACCTCGGCGCGTTCGACGCGGACGGGCCGCTGCGGATCATCGACCGCAAGAAGGAGATGATCATCACTTCGAGCGGCAAGAACATCGCGCCGAGCGCCGTCGAGTCGCTGCTGCGGGCGCATCCGCTGATCGGCTACGCGGTCGTGGTGGGGGACCGCCGCCCGTACCTGACGGCGTTGCTGATGCTCGACGCGGAGGCCGCGCCCGCCTGGGCCGCGGCCCGCGGTCTGGCCGCGACCGAGCTGAAGGAGCTGGCGGCCGAGCCACCCGTGCTGGACGAACTGGCCGCCGCCGTGCGGCGGGCGAACGAGGCGCTGTCGCGACCGGAGCAGGTGAAGGTGTTCCGCGTGCTCGACCACGCGTGGAGCCCGGCGAGCGGGGAGCTCACCCCGTCGCTGAAGCTGCGGCGGCGCGTCATCGAGCAGCGCTACGCCGGCATGATCGAGGAGCTGTACGCGGAAGGCTCGGGTTCGTGACCTTGACCGATGAGCGGCGCGACTTCGTGGCCGCGATCGAGGACTTCTGCCGGCGCGAGGCGGGGACCCGCGAGCAGTGGCTCAAGCTGACCGACGGCGGCAGCGAGCCGCACAACGCCGAGCTGTACCGGAAGATGGCCGAGCTCGGCCGGCTCGGGGTCGCCGTGCCCGAAGCGTACGGCGGCGCCGGTCAGAGCATGGTCGACCTGCTCCTGTTCCTGGGTCTCGGGCCGGCAGTCGATCTCCACGAGCGCGGCGCTGACGGCCTTGTACTCGGCGTGGAACGCGATGCCCTGCGCGGTGCCCGCCGGCATCGCCCGGCGCCAGCGCCCGGCCTCGGCCACCTTCGCCAGCACCGCCCGGGAGCGGTCGTCGCCGAGGAAGTCGTGCCGGAACCGGCAGGGGTCCTTGCCCATCCGCGCGGCGAGCTGGTCGACGATGAGCTCCCGGGCGCAGGTGACGTCGGGGGAGTAGACGTTGCGCGTGCTGCCGGTGTTGAAGCCCTTGTCCGTCTCGCTGAGCAGCCGGCTGCTCGCGCCGAAGTCGTAGGACATCGTCTGGCTGAGATGGAAGAACGTCTGGGAGAAGCCGATGTCGCCCACCGGAAGCCGCGCGGCCAGGGCGGTGATGATCTCGCCGAGCCCGTGGCCGAGGCCGGTCGCGACGCTGGTGTGCCGCTGCGTGTAGCTCAGCACGGTGGTGCCGAGGTAGGCGGTGTGACCCGCACCCGTTCGAGCGGCACGGCCATTTCCTCGGCGATCAGCATGGCGGTCGAGGTGGTGATGCCCTGTCCCACCTCGGCCCGCGGCAACGCGAACGACGCCGTGCCGTCCTGGCCGACCTGGACCGAGATCAGGCCCGTGGTCGGCAGCGCCGCGGCGGTCATCAGGTCGTTGAGGTCGAGCAGTTGGGTGAGCGTTCCGGTGGCGGGCGCCGGCGCCGGGGTGAGCTCCTACGAGCAGTTCTGCCGGATGGGCATCCGGCGCTCCACGATGGAGGACGTGGCCCGCCGGGCCAAGGTCTCACGGATCATCGTCTACCGGCGCTTCGCCACGAAGGACGTGCTGGTCGAGCACGTCGTACGCCGGGAGTTCCGCCGCTCTTTCGACCGGTTCCTCACCGACATCGAACGAGCCGGCACCGCCGCCGACCGGGTGATCCTGGGCTTCGTGAGCTCGTTGCGGTCCATCCGCGGCAACCCGCTGATCGGCGGCCTGATCGCGGTGGAGCCCGACCCGCTCGTGCCCTTCATGATCAAGGACGGGGGCCGGACCCTCGCCACCGTGCGGCAGTTCGTCGCCGGCCAGCTCCGCCGCGAGCAGCGCGCGGGCAACGTGTCGAGCGCCCTGGACGCCGATCTCGTGGCCGAGCTGATGGTCCGGATCTCCGCCTCCTTCCTGGCGATCCCCAGTCTCGTCGTCGACCTCGACGACGACGAGCAGCTGGCGGCGATGGCCCGGCGGTTCCTCGTGCCCATGCTGAAGCCGGCCGCCCCTGAGTGATGGCCGCGTCACCCTTTCCTTGGGGACCCGTGAGGCATATAAGTAAGTATCTAGTTCGTTCGTTAAGCGATGCCAGGAAGGTGAGACGTCTATGCTCACCGCCGATCACGGCACGGCGAACCCGGTCAGCCGCCGCTCCGCGAGCCCGCCTCTGGCGCTCGCGACGGTCTGCCTCTCCGGCACTCTGGAGGACAAGCTCACGGCCGCCGCCGCGGCCGGTTTCCACGGTGTCGAGATCTGCGAGGGCGATCTCGTCGTGTCGAGCTGGTCGCCGGGCCGGATCCGGCGGGAATGCGCCGACCTCGGCCTGGCCATCCACCTCTACCAGCCGTTCCATGACTTCGAGGCAGTGCCGCCCGGCATCTTCGAGGCCAACGTGCGCCGGGCCGAGCGCAAGCTCGACGTGCTGGAGCAGCTCGGCGCGACGACCTTGGCGGTCTGCTCGTCGACCTCGATGAACGCGATCGACGACGACGACCTCGCCGCCGAGCAGCTCAGCACGCTGGCCGGCCTGGCCGCGCGGCGTGGCCTGCGCATCGCCTACGAGGGCCTGGCCTGGGGACGGTTCGTGAACACCGTCGGACACGCCTGGCGGATCGTCCGGCGCGCCGGCCATCCCGCGCTCGGCCTGTGCCTGGACAGCTTCCACGTGTTCTCCCGCGGCGACGACCCCGCCGAGATCCGAGCCGTGCCCGGCGCGAAGGTGTTCCACCTGCAACTCGCCGACGCGCCGCGGCTGACCATGGACGCGCTGGAGTGGAGCGAGCACCACCGGCTGTTCCCCGGGCAGGGCGTTTTCGATCTGACCGGCTTCGTCGGGCATGTCCTGGCCACCGGCTACGACGGCCCGCTCTCGATCGAGGTGTTCAACGACGTCTCCCGCCAGGCCGATCCCCGGCAGATCGCCGTCGACGCGATGCGCTCGCTGCTGTCGTTGCGGGAGACGGTCGGCGCCTTCGGCCCGATGGCGATCCGTGAGCGGGTCCAGTTACCCGATCTGCCCCCGGCCCCGCCGCTCGACGGCCACGTGTTCACCGAGCTCGCCGTGGACGAGGCCTCCGGCCCGGCCGTGGCGCGGGCGCTCACCGCCCTCGGGTTCGCTCACACCGGGCAGCATCACTCCAAACCGGTGCAGCTGTGGGTGCAGAACAAGGCCCGCATCCTGCTGAACTTCGCACCGCAACGGACGGTGCCGGCCGGCACCGCGGCCATCTGCGCGCTGGCCGTGGAGAGCGCCGACCCGGTCGGCTCAGCCCGGCGGGCCGAGCAGCTGCTGGCGCCCGTGCTGCCACGCGCCCGGCAGTCGGCGGAGGCCGACCTCAGCTCCGTGGCGGCACCCGACGGAACGGCCGTCTTCTTCTGCCGTACGGGAGGGGACGACAACTGGCTCGGCGACTTCGCCCCCACCGGCCGCGCGGCCCACGCCGACGGCCCGCTGACCGGAACGGATCACGTCTCGCTCACCGAGTCGGTCGACGACTTCGACCAGGCCGCGCTCTTCTACCGCGCGGTGCTCGGCCTGCAGGCCACCCGGACCACCACGCTGCCCGCGCCGTTCGGGCTGATCAACAGCCGGGACGCGACCGATCGGGAGCATCACGTCCGGATCTGCCTCAACGCCGCGCCGTTGCGGCGGGGCGACTGGTCACCGGCGGTGCCGAGCCCCCAGCACATCGCCTTCACCACCGACGACGCGATCGCCGCCGCGAAAGCCATGCGGGCGCTCGGCGCTCCGCTGCTGCGGATCCCCGACAACTACTACGACGATCTCGACGCCCGCCTGGCGCTGCCGCAGCACCTCCTCGCGGCGATGCGGCAGCACTCCGTCCTCTACGACCGCGATCAAGACGGCGAATACCTGCACTTCTACACCGAGATGCTCGGCGCGCGGATCTTCTTCGAGGTGGTGCAGCGCGTCGGCGCCTACTCCGGCTACGGCGCCCCGAACAGCGCGGCGGTCCGCATGGCCGCGCACCGCAGACGCCGGCTCACCACGCTGAGAGAGCCGTCCGCCCTGGCCGGCGGCGGCCACCCGCACGCCTACTCGCTGGCGCATCTGACGGCGCTGAGCCTGTCTCCGCCCGAGCTGGTGAGCGCCGCCGCCGACGCCGGCTACCGGTACGTGGGCCTGCGCATGACCCGGGTCACCCCGCACGAGCCGCACCACCCCCTCGCCACCGACCCCGCCCTGATGCGGGCGACCAAGGTCCGCCTGGCGGCCACGGGAATCGAGGTGCTCGACATCGAGCTGGCCCGGATGGCGCCCGACGACGATCCCGCGGTCTTCCTGCGCTTCCTGGAGGCCGGAGCCGAGCTCGGGGCCCGCCATGTCATCACCCAGCTCCCGGATCCCGAGTTCACCCGCAAGGCCGACCGGTTCGCGCGACTGTGCGAGCTGGCCAGGCCGCTCGGCCTCACCATCGATCTCGAGTTCCCGTCATGGACCCAGACGCCCGATCTCACCGAAGCCGTCCGCGTCCTGCGGGACGCCCGCCAGCCCAACGCGGGAATCCTCATCGACCTGATCCACTTCGCGCGCTCGGGCTCCAGCGTGGCCGAGCTTCGTGACCTGCCACGCGAGTGGTTCCGTTTCGCCCACGTATGCGATGCGCCCGCCGAGGCGCCGGCCACGCAGGAGGAGATCATTCACGCGGCGCGCTTCGAGCGCCTGTTCCCCGGCGAGGGCGGCATCGACGTGCACGGCATCCTCGGCGCCCTGCCGGCCGGGATCCCGTACGCGCTGGAGATCCCGCGGGCCACGCTCGTGGCCCAGGTAGGCGCCAAGGAGCACGCCCGCCTCGCGATCACCGCGGCGCGCCGCCACCTCGACGCGGTCGTCCGGCGAGCGGGCCCCACCGAAGCGGCATAGCCGGATCAGGGGGCGTCGCACAGCCGGGCGATGGCGCCCGCCACCTCTTCGGCCGCCAGGAAGCACCGATGGAGGGAGCCGCCGGTGCCTCCCGCGTCCCCGGCCAGGTGCACGCCGAGCCGCGGCCGCCGGGCCGTGCAGGCCGCGAGCAGATCGGTGCGCGGGGCGACGCCATGGGAGATCAGCACCGGCCCGGACACGGGCCGCCATTCCTCGTGGCCGCCGGAGCGCAGGAGCACACGACCGGACTCGATGGCCGAGATCGTGGACTCCAGGTGGAGGCGCACCTTCGGGTTCCCGGTGAGCCGCGGCACCATGAGGATCTTGGCGCGGCGTCCGACGGAGGGCGCGAGGCTCGGCTGCGCGCCGACGAGCAGCACCTCCGCCCCGCCGGTGGCGAGATGGTCGGCCACGGCGACGCCCTCGCGATCGGCGCCCCAGACGACGCAGGACCGCGGGACGTCCTCGTCGCGGGCGAGCCAGTCCCGTACGTCGAAGACATGCGGCAGACCCGCGCCCGGGACGTCCGGCAGGCGGCCGGCGCCGCCGGTGGCCAGCACGATGGCGTCCGCGTCGAGCCGGGCCAGCACCTCCCCGGTGACATGGACGCCGGTGCGGACGGTGACGCCGAGCCGGTCCAGTTCGGCGGTCCACCAGTCCAGGATGCGGTGATACTCCGGGAGCGCCTGGAGGCGGCCCGCGAGGGCGAACTGGCCGCCGACGTGCCCCGCGGCTTCCAGCACCCGCACCCGCTGACCGTGCTCGGCCAGCTGCCGTGCCGCTTCGAGACCGGCGGGGCCCGCGCCGATCACCACCACCGACGCCTTCGCCGCGGGGGCGGCCGGCTCGCCGAGGTACTCGCGCCCTGCCCGGGGGTTGACCGAGCAGGGGATCGGCTCGCCGGTGCCGAGCCGGTCGATGCACAGGTTGCAGGCGATGCACGGCCGGTAGCGCCCGCCGGTGAGAGCGTGGCGCGGGAAGCCGGGGTCGGCGTGCAGCGTACGGGCCAGCGAGACGAAGTCGGCCTGGCCCCCGGCCACGATCGCCTCGGCGCTCTCCGGGGTGCTGATCCGGCCCGCGACCCCGACCGGCAGCCCCAGCGCGCGGTAGCGCTGGGCGTACGGGGCCAGCAGGCCGCGCTCCCATTCGCCCGGCTGGATGATCCATTGCCCGGCCTCGTAGGAGCCGGCCGAGACGTCGAGGAAGCTCAGCAGGTCCAGGCGGGTGCGCGAGATCAGCTCGAAGGTGCGCTCCGCGCTCAGCCCGCCCTCGATTCCCTCGTGCGCGGAGATCCGCAACCCGACGGCCACACCGGGACCGGCCTGCTTCCCTACCGCCTCGATGACCAGGCCGAGGAAGCGCAGGGGATCGGCGAACTCGTCGGTGCGCAGGTTGCGAGCGGGGGAGAGGAACTGGTGCACGAGGTAGCCATGAGCGCCATGGATCGAGATCACGTCCACGCCCGCCTCCCGGCACCGCCTGGCGCCTTCCGCGTAGGCCGCGACCAGCTCATGGACCTCCTCGGTGGCCAGCTCCCGTGGCAGCTCGCCGCCGGCCGGCAGGCACGGGACGGGGGAGGGGGCGACCGGCCGGAACCCGTTGACCGCGCCCTGGGCCGTGCGCCCCCCGTGGTTCAGCTCGACGCCGAACAGCGCGCCCCCGGCGTGCACGGCGGCGGCCAGCCGGGCGATCCCGGGGATGCGCTCGTCCACGTCTACGCCCAGCTGGCGCAGCCGCCCCTTGCCGTCCGCGCGCACGTAGGCGGCCTCGGCGAACACCAGGGCCGCGCCGCCGCGTGCCCGCCGGGCCACGTACTCGGCGTATCGGTCGGTCACGGTGCCGTCGATCTCGCAGTAGTTGCGTTCCATCGGCGCGGAGACGAACCGGTTGCGCAGGCGGGCGGGACCCAGGGTCAGGGGCCGGCCCGTGGCCGGCTCCTGGTCTGCGTGGTGACGGCACTGTGACACGTCTTACCTGCCTGCTCCGGAGCGCTCGGCGTCGCGGATCGTCCTGTCGGCGTCGCGGCGGGTGATGAAGCCGTCCCGCAGGTTCTGCTCGGTGACCTGGCGTACCTTGGCCACGTAGTCGCGGCGGCCGGGATACAACGTCTCCAGGGTGGTCTCGTCGAAGGGGATCCAGGTCCCGCCCTGGCGGCAGGCGCTGGTGGTGGCGTCGGTCAGGCCGATGTTCCAGCCGGTGTTGCGCTCCGTCGGGGCGTCCACCGCCGCCAGCCGGATGCCGCCGCGCGCGATCTGGTAGGCGTCCCTGGTCAGGGTGGCGGGGCTGGTGGTCGCGTCGGTGATCTCCAGCTTGGGGGCGGCAGGCGGTCGCCGGTCGTCCCGCGCCCAGCGCACGGCATGGTCGAACATCGCGTTCAGCACGTACTCGTAGGGGAGGTTGCTGCGTGCCGGGGCCACGCACGGCGCGGCAGGCCCGGCCAGCAGGCCCGACACGCCGGCATCGCGCAGCCGGATCGGGTTGTTGACCAGGTAGGCGTGCCGGTCGGAATGCGAGGCTCCGGCGATCTCCCAGTACGCGTAGCGGTCGCTGTCCGGCTGGCGGCGGGCGGCCTGGTTGGCGAGCACGTCGTACTCGCTGGCGGTCTTGAAGACCTTGGTGCTCAGGTCGGCGCGGATCTGCACGCCACCGTCCACGACGGTGATCACGTCGTAGACGGGCGCGAGCGGGTGCACGGAGTTCGCGTAGACGGCCAGGCGGGAGGCCGACTGGGACTGGCCGGTCGCGATCAGCGTCCTGACCTTCAGGTTCCCGAGCGGGCGCGCTCCCTGCGGGGCGGTCAGGGCCTTGGCGGCCTGGCTGAAGACGTCGTAGGCGAGGCCGTCGTCGGTGACGGCGCCGCCGGCGGTCAGGTCGAGGGTCCCGTAACGGGCCGGGTTCCACGCCTTCAGGCCGGTGGGGGTGTGGACGCCGTTGCGCTGGGCGCTCACGCCCACCCAGGCGTAGCCCTCGTCGAGCAGGTGCCGGAACGAGCGCGACCACATGACCTCGTAGTCGAAGTTGTTGGTCACGTTGTACCACTCGACGACGGCCGTGCCGTTGAACTTCTTCGCCGAGACCGGGCGGCGGACCACGATGCGGGTCCTGTACGGGTGACCGCTGTCGATGACCGTGCCGGTGGCCTGGTCGGGAGTGGTGTAGCGGCTGGCCGTGCCCTCGATGAAGTACTCCTCCTCCACGTAGCCCGCGCTTCTGAGGTTCTGGTCCGTGGCGAAGAACGGGTGGTCGCGAGGCGCGTCGCTCGCGGCGATGGGGCCGATCACCGTCGGAGCGGCGGTCCCGTCCGAGGCGGCGATCGCGGGCAGCGGCTGGGGGGCCATCATCGCCACGGTTAACAGGCAGGCCAGAAGGGGGCGCATGCGGGCTCCGTCCTGATAGTACGAACTAGATAGTTCATAAAACTCCGCCAGCGGCGGAGGGAAGTCAAGAGGAGCGATCATTTACCTCAGCCAGGCGCGGATCTCGTCCATGAGCGGGACGGGCGCGTCGTAGTGGACCAGGTGACCGGCGGCGTCGATCAGCGAGAGCTCGGCGCCGGGGATCAGGCGCTGCAGCCGCCGGGCGACGTCGGCGGGGATCCACGCGTCGCAGGCACCCCACAGGATGCGTACGGGGATGCCGACGCGGCCCAATCGTTGCTCGTTCTCCTCAAGGAAACGCTCGTCATAGTGGGCGATCTGCCGGTAGAAGGCGGGCTGGCCTTCTTCGCCCGTCCACGGCCGCACCAGGGCGTCGAGATCGTCGTCGCGCAGGCCGCGGTGGCTCGCGCCCTGGATGTAGGCCCGCACGATGGCGGTGTGGATGTAGGCCGGCAGCTCGGCCAGGACGCCGGGATGGTCCTGAACGAACGTGAAGAAGGGCGAGCCGCTGGGCGGGATGGCCACGACGTCGACGAGCATCAGCGAGGCGTACTCGACGCCCAGGGTCAGGTGCGTGCGCAGGGACACGGCGCCGCCGAAGTCGTGGGCGATCACGTGCGGGCGGTCCAGCCCCCAGTGCGCGAGCAGCGCCGCGAGCGCGTCGGCCTGCGCGCCGAAGTCCACCGCATGCCCGGCGTGCTTGGAGGAGCGGCCGTATCCCGGCATGTCCCACAGGTAGACGGTGAAGTCGCGGCTCAAGGCCGCCGCGAACGGCTGCCACAACACCGACGAGAACGGCGTGCCATGACAGAACACCACGGCGGGACCGGCGCCCGCCCGTCCCCAGGCGATCTGCCGTCCGCTCCACTCGAATCGCTCTGTCAGCTCCATGACCAGCCATGTTAGCGACCTCTTCTAAAAAAATATTGATTGGTGATAGATTTCCCTGGCCTTCGGACGAAAGGAATGACGATGACCGTGATGGAGCAGGCCGCCCAGGCCATGCGGACCCTGGCCCTCGACGAGGAGCTCAAGGACCGGGTCGCCGCGGACCCCGAGCTGCGCGAGCTGGCCTGGCGGGTGGCCGGACGATACGTCGGCGGCCAGACGATCGGCGAGGTGCTCGGCCGGACCGCCCTGATCAACGCGGAGGGCAGGTCGGTCACCATCGACTACATGGGCGAGAGCTGCCGGGACGCCGGCCTGGCCACGGCCGAGACCGAGGTGTTCCTGGACCTGTCACAACAGGCCGCGGCCCGCGGGGCGAACTGCTCGGTGTCCTTCGACCTGTCCCACATCGGCTCCCTGGTGGACCGCGAGCTGGGGCTGGCGAACGCCACCCGGCTGGCCGAGGCCACCGCCGCCGCGGGCCAGGAGCTGATGATCTCGATGGAGGGCTCCGATCGCACGGACCTCATCCTGTGGACCCACGAACGCCTCTGCGAGCGTTTCGACCACGTCGGCATCACCGTCATGGCCCGTATGCACCGCACGGCCGAGGACCTGCCCCGCCTGCTGGAGCGGCCCGGCCGCATCCGCCTGGTGAAGGGCGCCTACCTCGAACCCGAGTCCATCGCCTACCCCCGCGACAGCCGCGAGATGCGGGAGGCCTACCTCGCCCACGCGACCCTCCTGCTGAACAGCGGTCACCTCTCCTCGATCGCCACCCACGACCTCGACCTCCTGGACGAACTGGAGCCGCACATGCGGCCGGACTCCGGCGCGTACGAGGTCGAGATACTGCTCGGGCTCGGCATCGATCAGTTGCCCACGCTGCGGGATCGCGGGCATCCGATCAGGGAGTACGTCGTGTTCGGCACCCAGTGGTGGCTGTACGTCTGCAACCGGATCGCCGAGCACCCGGTGCGGCTGTTCCAGGCCCTGCTGGACGCCGGCCGGCGCGAATAGGCCCCTGCCGGATCATCCCAGGTCGCGGCGGTGGAGCGCGGCGAGCCCCGCGGTGGTGAGCCCGATGGCGACGACGGCCAGCAGGACCAGCGGCGTCAGGGCGAACGGGGCCACCGGAAGCCCAGGAGTCTGCGCGAACGGCGACATCGTCAAGAGCGACGGGTCGGCGTCCAGCAGCTCCACCGCGAACTCCAGCACGAAGCACAGGCCGAGCGCTGTATAGGCGACGATCGCGGCGAGCCGTGGCAGCAGGCCGTACACCAGCGCCGCGATGGCGGCCAGCACCAGCACCGAAGGCAGCCGCGTCAGGCTCGCGCCCAGCAGCCGGGCCGTCTCGCCGCCCGGGTCTCCCGTGGAGAGCCCGTAGACCAGCCCCATCCCGAGGCCGGACCCGGCCAGCACGATCCCGGACCCGGCCACGACGACAGCGAGGTGACCGCCCGCCCAGCGCAGCCGGCCGACCGGGCCGGTCAGGATGGCGTCGGCGTGGCCCGAGGTCTCCTCCGTCCGCAGCCGCAGGGTCGCCTGAATCGCGTACACCGTGATGACCTGGCTCGTCAGATAGACGACGAAGGCGAAGAAGCCGTCCACGGGGCGGCCGCCGCCACCCATCCGGTCGATCAGGCCCCTGAGGGCCTCGCTGGCGTTCAGCTGGTCGGCGGCGCTCCTGGCCGCGCCTCCCAGGCCGGCGCCGAACGCGGTGGCCGCGACGGCCCAGGCGAGCAGCGCGCCCCGCTGCAGCCGCCAGGCCAGGGCGAACGAGCTGCGCAAGCCCGGCGTCGCGCCGGCGGGACCGAGCCGGGGCGGGAAGATGCCGGCCCCCAGGTCCCGGCGGGCGGAGATCCGGTACGCGCCGGCCACCAGCAGCAGCGTCAGGACGATGACGGGAAGGAGCGGCCAGAAGTGGTCACCGGCGAAGGGGCGCATGCGCTGGGTCCAGCCGAACGGCGACAGCCACGACACCCAGGGGCTCGCCTCGATGTCCGCGATCGCACGCACCGCGTACAGGATGCCCATCGCCGTGGCGGCGATGCCGGTGGCGATACGGGAGCCTTCGGTCAGCTGGGCCGCCAGGCCCGCGAGCGCGGCGAAGACCCAGCCGATGGCCGCGACCGACAAGCCCATCACCAGGGAGCCCCGCGCGGGCAGTCCCTGGCCGATGAGCCCCAGCGCCACGACCAGGGCGGTGACCAGGTTGGCGGCGAAGGCCACGGTGAGCGCGGCCGTCAGCGCCGCGTGCCGGCCGACCACGGTCGAGCCCAGCAGCTCGCTACGGCCCGCTTCCTCCTCGGCGCGGGTGCTGCGGATCACCAGGAACAGGCTGGCCAGCGCGATGAGCAGGGCGGCCTGCCCGCGTACGCGCCACGCGGCGAGCCCGCCGGTGGACGGCTCGTAGATCGGGCCGATCATCATGAGCTGGGTCGGGTCGCCGTTGGTCGTGTGGAGGAACGCCTGCCGCACCTCTTCGGTGGGGTAGGCGGTGGCCACCGAGCTCGCGACGCCGATCACGAGCAGCGCCACCAGCCCGAACCAGAGCGGCAACCTCAATCGGTCGCGTCGCAGGATGAGCCGGATCAGTCCGCCGGTGCCGGTCAGCGTGCTCATCGCTGTGTTCGTCGCTGTATTCATTTCTGGGCCGCCATGTGCTTGCCGGCCGCACCCGCCGCGGACAGGTCGTCCTCGTAGTGGCGCAGGAACATCTCCTCCAGCGTCGGCGGCCGGCTGACCAGGCTCCGCACACCGACCTGCGCCAGCTCGCGCAGCAGCGCGTCCAGCCCGTCACCGTCCACCTGGCAGCGCAGCCGGTTGCCCTGCGTCCAGAGGTCGTGCACGCCGGCCGATCCGGTGAGCGGCGGGACGGGGCCGGCGAGCTCGGCCGTGATCGAGGTGCGGGTGAGGTGGCGCAGCTCGTCGAGTGTGCCCGTCTCCACCGTGCGTCCGTGCCGGATGATGCTCACCCTGTCGCACAGGGCCTCGACCTCGGCGAGGATGTGGCTGGACAGCAGCACCGTACGTCCCTTGCGCCGCTCTTCCTGGATGCTCTCCTGGAAGACCGCCTCCATCAGCGGGTCGAGGCCGGAGGTGGGCTCGTCCAGGATGAGCAGCTCGGCATCCGACGACAGCGCCGCGACCAGGGCCACCTTCTGCCGGTTGCCCTTGGAGTAGGCCCGCCCCTTTTTGCGGGGGTCCAGCTCGAAGCGCTCAAGCAGCTCGGCCCGGCGGCGGGGGTCGAGCCCGCCGCGCAGCCGGCCGAGCAGGTCGATCGTCTCGCCGCCCGACAGCGTCGGCCACAGGGTCACGTCGCCGGACACGTACGCCAGCCGGCGGTGCAGCGCCGTCGCGTCTCGCCACGGATCGCCGTCCAGCAGCCGGGCCGTGCCGGAGTCCTGACGCAGGAGGCCGAGCAGGACGCGGACGGTGGTGGACTTGCCGGCGCCGTTGGGCCCGAGGAAGCCGTGTACCTCCCCGGTGCGGACCGTCAGGTCCAGGCCGTCGAGCGCCCGTGTCCGGCCGAAGGTCTTGACCAGGCCGGACACGGAGATCATATTTGACATACTTTGCAGATTACACGGATTTCACGAAATATGTGAAGACTCAGATAGTCTGTAGCCTGGGCTCCCGGACAGACGAGGCGCAGGGGTGTGCATGAGCGATGAGAGCGGCATGAATGAGCGAAGCGACAGCGCGCTGCGCTTCCTCGAACGGTTCGCCGTGATCATGTCCGACTCCGGCTATCCGCGGATGGCCGCGCGGGTGCTCTCGGCGCTGCTCATCGCCGACGAAGGCCGGCGGACCGCCGCCGAGCTCGCCGACGTGCTGCAGGTCGGCCCGTCCGCCATCTCCGGCGCGGTGAAATACCTGATGCGGGTCGGGATGGTGACCCGCGAGCGGGACCCGGGGGACCGCCGTGATCATTACCGGGTCGATCAGACGGCGTGGTACAGGGCGGCGGCGTCGAGCGACGAGGTGTTCCGCCGCTTCGAGGAGGGGGCGCGCGACGGGGTGGAGGTCCTCGGCACGCACACGCCGGCGGGGGCGCGGATGGATGAGACCCGGCGCTTCTTCGCGTTCCTGCGCAGCGAGGTGCCCCAGCTTCTGCACAAGTGGCACGAAGTGAACGCTCACCACCCGCATTGATCTACATTGTAAAGGCGGCGGGGTCACGAAAAATCACTGAAAAGCCGACAAACCACAACAAGCTGGTGAGGTGATGGCGATTCATTCGCTGCCCACGCAGCCGCAGGCGGAGCCGTACCAGATGGTCGCCTGCCAGGCTCCGCCGCACCTGCGCCCCTACGTGCTGGGATGGGCCGGCTTTCGCGCCCGGGCAGGGGAGCACGCGGAGTTCAGCCGGATGCTGCCGCTCAACGCGGCCACCTTGATCATCGACTTCACCGGTGACGCCCGGCAGCCGGCCGGGGCGCGAGGGGACCGTGATCTCCCATTGAGGTGCACCGCCCATGCCGACATGGTAGGCCGGTTGGCGTTACCGGTCGGTGTCCAGGAGCGTGCGACCGAGCTCGGTCAGGTGATGCAGCGTCCGGTTGTGGTCGCGGTGGCTGGAGATCAGGCCCGACTGCCGCAGGACGGTGGTGTGCTCGCTGGCCGAGGCCAGGGAGATGCCCAGGTGGCGGGCGAGCGCGGTCGTGCTCGTCCCCTCGCGGGTGCCGATGGCGTCCAGCACCGCAGCCCGTGTCGAGCCGATCAGCGCGCCGAGCGCGGCCGGGACCGTCGAGGCGCGCGTCGTGGGCAAGGCGTCCGGCCCGCGCTCCACCGGGTAGACCAGCACCGGCGGTAGATCCGGATCGAGCATCGTCAAAGGTCCGCTGACGCAGAAGTACGAGGGGATGAGCAGCAGTCCCCGGCCCTGGAGGTGGAGCTCCTGGTCGCGGTGTCCTGGGATGTGAAGTTCGCCCGCTGACCAGGTCATCATCGGCCGGAGGCTGGCCAGCAGTCCCTCCACGCCGCCGGCGGCCAGGGCGAAGGTGTGGATCCGGCGATCTTTCTCCAGGGCGGCGTCGATGCTGCGCCGGTAGGGCAGGACGATCAGTTCGTAGCACCTGCGCATGGCGTCGGTCAGTTCGGCGAGTACGGGGGGTTCGCCGTCGGCCAGACGCCGCGCGCTGCTGGGCAGGCGGTGCGTCGCGGCCAGGCGGCGGACGTCCCGCTTGAGCATCGGGATGGGGGTGGTGCGCAGCGCCTCCAAGCCGTGATCCAGGCCGTGGACCGCCTCGATGGGGTTGAGAAAGTCCGGGAAGTAGCCCACGTTCGGGGTCAGGGCCAGCAGCAAGGCCAGCACCTCTCCGAGCCGTGCGTGCCGTACCGCCCTGGAGCCCTCCTTGCGCCATGAGGTGAAAAGCAGGTCTCCGCGTTGCGGCCTGAGCATCTGCAGGCTCAGGACCAGCTCCCACAGCGGGTCAGGGCCGGCGGCGATCCTGGTCCGCGCGATGTCGTCACTCGTGAAATAGATCCTGAGCATGAGAAGGCCATCCAAGGTAAGGGTGCCGAGCTCTCTTGCTGTTTCGTGGTGACAATTGTTGTTCATTATCATGCTGGCCGTTCATGCCCGGCCGGCGTTTCTTCTGTGGACCGTTCCTGGGCCCTGACCTGCCCGGAGCTGGGTGTTTCGGCCACAACCGAATGACATGGACAAGGGCGTGGCCCCCGTGGACGATCCCCAGGAAGCAAGCGGGGAGTTCGCGATCGACGAGGGGATGACAATGCGTTCGATCATTCGGTTCTTGTTAGCGGTGTGCGTCGCGTTACCTGTCTTCGGAAGCAGTCCGGCCGGCGCGTCGAGTGCCGCTGATTCCTGGCATCGGGATCCGGTCCCGTACGTCATTCACGCGGGCTCGGTGAATGGCGTATGGCGGAACGTCGCCCGCCTCGGCGAAGGCGAACTGTACTGGACCGATTACGGCGCGCGGGTGACGGTCTCGTTCTGGCTCAAGGACTTCGCCACGGACGGGTACTGCGCGGCGGGCTGGGTCGACGAGTTCGGTGCCGAGCCCGTGCAGACGCACACCCTTCTGGAGTGCAACGGCGTGGACAAGTGGGTCTCGGTGAGCCTCCCGTCCACCGGGCATCGCATCTGTCAGATCATCGTCCGGGTGGGGCGTCAGAAGAGCAGCGGAGCTCTCCCGCCTCAAAGCTCCGGACCTTGGTATACGCGGGTGGGTACCTGGAACAACCGCGACGGGTGCTGAACACCGTCGGGGTACGGAACGAAGTGCGGGCGTTGAGGGAGATCAACGCCCGCGGCGAGAGCGGAATGCTTGTATGAGGGAGGCGTCGTACAGGGCGCGCACGGTTTCCCGTGGGGTTTCCTGTCGGAAAGGGCATCGGGCGGTGGCGGTCAGAGCTGGGAGCCGCCGCCGTCCACCGCGAGCTCGGCGCCGGTGGTGAAGGTGGCGTCGAAGGCGAGGAACGCGACTGCCCTCGCCACCTCGGACGGGGTCCCGAGACGGAGTATGGGATTGTCGGCCGCCATCTGCGCCTTGGTCTGCTCGGCGGCCTCCTTGGGCATCGACTTCTCCAGGATGCCGGAGTCGATCGGGCCGGGGCTGACCGCGTTGACGCGGATCTTTCGAGGCAGGAGCTCACGGGCCAGGCTGCGGGTCATGGAGCGCAGCGCGGCCTTGCCGGCGGCGTACGCGCTGAGCATGGGCAGGCCGAGCACGTTCGCGACCGATGTGGTGAGCACCACGCCGCTGCCCTCGGTCATCAGCGGCGCGAGCTTCTGCACCGTGAAGTACGGGCCCTTGGCGTTGATGGCCATCAACTGGTCGAACAGCTCTTCGCTGGTCGCCTCGAAGGGGGCGAAACCGTTGACGCCGGCATTGGCGAACAAGGCGTCCACCGTGCCGAACTCGGCCTTCGTCCGGTCGGCCAGCGCGTCGATGTCGGCCAGGGAGGCCGCGTCGCTGCGGAGGGCGATCGCACGGTCGCCGAGCCGCTCGCGGGCGGCGTCCAGGGTGGCCTGGGTGCGTCCGGTGATCAGGACGCGCGCGCCCTCGGCCACCAGCAACTGCGCGGTGGCCAGGCCGAAGCCGCTGCTGCCGCCGGTGATCACAACCTTCTTGCCCTCGTACTTGCTCATATTCGGACAACCTCTTTCGCGTGGAATCGCGTTACCAGTTTCCGTCCCCAGCGGGACAGGCCTCAGTCAACCCCCGCTCCCACCTGGGCGTCCAAGACCTGTTCTGCACCCCGTCATGCAGGATCCGCATAACGGTTAGAGTGAAGAAGTGTCCGAAATAGGGGTGTCATCGCCACCCGCTCAACCCGCTGTCGATCTCGACCTGCGGCTGGTGCGCTACTTCACGGTCGTGGCCGAGCACCTGAACTTCGCCCGCGCGGCCGCGGCGCTGCACCTGGCCCAGCCGTCCCTGAGCCGTCAGATCCAGCGACTGGAGGACGTGCTCGGCGTGCGGCTGCTGGAACGCACCCCCCAGGGCAGCCGCCTCACCGTGGCCGGCGCCGCCTTCCTCCCGCAGGCGCAGGCACTCCTGCACACCGCCCACCAGGCGGCGCTCACCGCCCGCTCCGCCGCCCCGCCGCGCACGATCACGATCGGTTACGTCGAGGACCTCGTCATCACCCCCGCGGTACGAGACCTGCGCCGCCGTCATCCCGACGTCCACGTCCACGTCCGTACCCGTCACCTGGACTGGGACGAGACCGGCGCCCTGCCCGACCGCCGCGTCGACGCGCTCGTCGCCCGGACGCCGCTGCCCATCCCGTCCGACGACCTGCGCGTGAACGTCCTGTACGACGAACCCCGGGCACTCCTCGTCCCCGCCTCCCACCCGCTGGCAGGCAAGGAGTCGGTCACCGCCGCCGACTTCGCCGGCGAACCCCTCGTGGCCTGTGCCGGCATGGCCGGGCTGTGGACCGAGTTCTGGCGGCTCGACCCGCGCCCGAACGGCGAGCGGGCTGCGCTCGGGCCCATGGTCGTCGACACGTTCGAGGACAAGCTCGAAGCCGTCGCCGACGGGCGGGCCATCGCCCTGGTGCCCGCCGACGACCCACGTGCCACCCTGCGAGACGACCTCGTCACCATCCCCGTCGACGGGATCGAGCCCTGCCAGGTGGTCGTCGCCACGCGCGCCGACGACCGCAACCCGCTCGTCGCCCACTTCGTGGAGTCCGCGCGAAGCCTTCTCGTCCGCGACGCCTGACCCGCGCAGCGGGGCCGTGCGGGTGTCGCCCCCCGTCCGCGCCGCAGCCGGGCCGAAACCGACAGGAGACGTACGTGACCCCCGATGACCAGGTATCGCATCCAACGGGCCGAGACATCCTGCGGACCGCGCTCGGCCACGCCGAAACCGTGCTGAACGGTCGTCTACAGGCGGCGTTCGCGCTCGGGAGCCTGGCCCACGGCGGGTTCGTCGCCGAGGTCAGCGACGTGGACCTGGCGCTGATCGTCGACCGGATCGACGAGGACACCGGCCAGGCCATCGAGACGGTACGGCGCCACGCGGTCCAGGACTACGCCGGCTCCGCCCACCACGCGCTGGCCGAGCGGCTGTCGATCTTCTGGAGCGACTGGGAGCACCTGAGTACGGGCCGCCCCGCCGGGCGCTTTCCGGCCACTGACCGGATCGACCTGCTCGACTCCGGCGTACGCCTGCACGGCACCGACCGGCGCGGCGCCTGCGCCCGCCCCAGCCACGACGACCTCCTCCTGGACAGCGCCACGTTCGGCGCGGCCAAATGCGCCGACCCCGGCCACCTGCGGATGCTGCGCGACCCCGGCGGCCTGGCCCGCCAGGGCGCGCGAGCCGTCACCAAGGCCGTGCTCCTGCCCGT
The DNA here is from genome assembly GCF_039539705.1 of Nonomuraea rosea. NCBI lineage: Bacteria > Bacillati > Actinomycetota > Actinomycetes > Streptosporangiales > Streptosporangiaceae > Nonomuraea > Nonomuraea rosea. The sequence goes on from NZ_BAABDQ010000033.1 coordinate 118,578, forward strand.
ACGGCTCCTCTACACCGTCGTCACCGGCGCGCTCGGCCGCAACGACACCGCCGCTCACTGGTACGCCGCCGCATCGAGCCCCTCCAGCGCCTTGGTGACCCACGCCATGCGCTGGCGCGCCCAAGGCATCGACGACGTCACCGCCGCCGCCGACCTGCTCGGCCACGAACTCCTGCCGCTGTACCGGCACAGCCTCGACCGCATCCGCCACGACGTCGCCGCCTCCGGCCACAGCGACCTGGCCGCCAGGCTGACCCGCCTGCACGCGACCCTCGCCTGACACCCGCATCCCGCAGCGGTCCCAGAACGACGGTCAGCGCCGGCCGGCCCACACCTCGCGCTCGGCGCCGTCGGGGTCCTGGCCGACATCGATCCCCTCGCCGATCAGCGCGGACGAAGCAGTCGGTGGTCACGGCGGCGAGCAGGTCCCCGCTGCTCGCTCCCGGCCGGGCCGCCCGGTAGCGCTCGACCGTTCCGCCGGGCGCGCCGAGGGCGCCGGCGACCGCGGACAGGAGGGGCTCGTCGACGATGTTGATCATGCCGGTGGGGGCGAGGCCGATCCGGGTGTCGTCCCGGTTCCACCCGGCCAGGAGCCGCACGCCGCTGCCCGCGCCCCTTCGCAACGCGTCGAGCGGATGGTGGGGGAGGGTGTCGCCGTCGACGACCGGGGCGAAGGGGAGGCTTTGCCAGCCAGCCGGGTCCGCGGCGTTCTGGACCTCTTTGAGCAGGGCGGACGCCGCCCGCGCGAGCCGTCCGGCCGGCACCTTGCCGAAGGCCGCACGGGCCTGGGCGACCCCGAGCGCCTGATCCCGAGGAACGCCGCCACGCCCTGATCCGTCCGGCCCCGCAGCCGGCCGCCCGCCACCTGAACCACCGGCGCGTTGTCCACGGTCATCGCCTCTCCTGTCGCTCGGAGCTCCCCGGCCTGCGCACGGGGAGTCGTGCCAGGCGCGAGTTCGAGCATCACGAGCTCAGGGCCAGGGTGTTTTGAACGAATGTTCCGTTCTACAGTCAGCACCAGCGGCAAGCAGGTTCGGAGGAGAGCGATGGCCATTCGTCACCTCATCACGATCCATGTCGCGCCGGGCAGGACGGCCGACTTCGTCAGCGCGTTCAAGGCCCTGCAAGCGATCGCGCACCGGCAGGACGGCTGCGAGCAGTACGAGCTGTTCCAGAGCCTCGACGCCCCGGACATGCTCGTGCTGCTGGAGCGCTGGACCAGCCAGGAACTGCTGAACAAGCACATGGAGGCCGAGCGAAACCGCGATTCCTCGCCCGTCGACGCTCTCGTCGCGCTGTGGGCGCCCGGCGAGCTCCCGACCGTCGAACGCTTCGAGGTATAGGCCGGGATAACGATCCTCCTGGAGGAGGGCTGTGACTCCAGGTTGTGATCAATCTGTGGGACGATCACTGGCCATGAAGAAGATGATCACCTTAGTGGTGGCCTGTGGCGTGCTGGCGCTGGTCACCGTACCGGCGCAGGCCGCGCCGAAGGATCCGGTCAGCGCGCTGAAGGCCGTGTCGGCGCCCGGGCACGGTGTGCGGTTCACCGACACCGTCACCTGGTCGGACGGCACCGACGAGCGGGGAGCCCGGGACAACAAGGGCGCCTTCATGTTCGGCAAGAAGGGCATCGCCGCCTTCGACATCACCATGGACTACGGCGGCGACCGCAAGACGCGGTTCATCTCGATCGGCAAGACCGGTTACTACTCGGGCAGCCTCCTGGACGGCATGCTTCCCGAGGGCAAGACCTGGTACAAGACCGCCGGCGGCGGCGCCGTTCCCGATGCGTGGGCCCAGGTCGTCAATCCGGCCGAGCCCAGGACCCTGGCCGCATTGATCAAGAAGGGGGCCAGGAAGGGGAACGTCGTCACCGGTTCGATCACGCTGAAGGAGCTCAAGGCCGTCTCGGCCTGGATCGGCGCCGCGAACACGGGCAAGGAGAACGAGGGCGTCAAGGTCGCTTACACCCTCACCCTGTCTTCGGCGGGGCTCGTGAGCAGGGTGCGGACGTCGTTCACGCTGTCGAAGGACGGGGAGCTCAACATGGTCACCGTCGACAGCCGCTACACCGGGTGGGGCAGCAAGGTGTCGATCAAGGCGCCCGCTCCCGGCAGCGTGACCACCGAGTTCCGCTGATCCTGGCTTCCAGTCCGGTGCCAGCTGGCACCGGACTGCCTTCGTCAGATCTCGCAGGTGAGCTCGATGTCGCCCGCGTCGGAGTTGCACGTGTCGGTGCCGCCGGCGGCGCTGAGGGTGTCGTTGCCCCCGATCCCGTCGACGGTGTTGATGACGTCGTCGCCGGAGCCGCCTCGGATCTCGTTGGCCGCGCCGTTCCCGGTGCGGACCACGTCGCCGGTGTCGGAGACCAGCACGTTGCCGGCCGCGTCGGTGGAGATGGTGATGTTGTTCACCTTCCCCGCGGCCGCCACCACTTGGAGGTTGTTGCCGAGGAGCGCTGCCAAGGTGTCCGCGTGGGACGGCATCGCGAAAGTCGCTTGCAGGCCCGCCATGGCCAAGGCCAGCCCGAGTATGGACAGAATGTTTTTCATGTCGGCAATCAGATGGCCTCGGCAGGCTGCAGGGAGTGGATGTCGCTAATCTGAGGCGCATGCCGCGCCTGCTGTTCTCCGACTCGGACCTCGGTCGTGTCCGATTCGCCATCCTGCCCTTTCAGGAGACGATGAAAGCGGCGCGCGGCCTCGGGCTGCCGAAGCCGCCGCCCGGCCTGGCCGCGTGGCGCCACGCCCGTCGTGCGGCATTGCCCGCGGCGGCCCGGCCCGTGGTGACCCTGTGCTCGGCGCACACCCGGCATCTGCCGGACTTCCTGACGCCGCAGCCCTCCACGGACGCGATGTCGTTCGAGGACGAGTTGCACGCGGCGCTCGACGACCCCACCGCGCCGGTGCAACAGGACACGGCCGCGTTCGCCGGCGTGCTGGAGACCGTTCCCCTGGTCGTCGACACGCTGCTGCACCATCCCGACCGCAGCCGGCGAACGTTGAAGCACGCATTCACGGCATTCCACCATGCGGTGCTGGCCGCCGACTGGCCACGGCTGCACGCCCAGCTGGCAGCGGATGTGGCCTACCGGGCACGGCTCGCGGCGCAGCACGGCCTGGACGCCATGCTCGCCACTTTGTGCCCGCCACATGTGCGCTGGGACTACCCGATCCTGGGGTTCGACGGGCCGGGCGCGCCCGATTTCGCGCTCGGCGGTCGCGGGCTGGTTCTGGTGCCGAGCATGTTCCTGACCGATGGTGTGCACCGGCAGCTCAACGACCGGCAGCAGCCGATGCTCTTCTACCCGGCGCGCACCGCCGGGGCGTTCTGGCGCGACGACGGCGGGCGCGGCTGGCCGGACGGGCGGCTGGCCGGGGCGATCGGCGAGCGCCGGGCGGCGGCATTGCGGGCTCTCGCCGAACGCCCCGGCTGCGGCACCACCGACCTTGCCGCCGCGCTCGGCGTGACACCGGCCACCGCCTCGGCCCATGTGGCGAATCTGCGGCGTGCCGGGCTGGTCGTCACCACCCGGGTGGCGCGAACGGCGAGGCACGAGCTGACCCCACTGGGCCGGCACCTCCTGGACGTGCACATCGCGTAGCCGGTCACCCGACGGCGATCGCCTCGATCTCCAGCAGCCACTCTTCGGAATAGATGCCGGCGATGACGACGGTGAGAGCAGGGCAGTGGTCGCCGAGAACTTCCTGGCGGATGCGGCTGTTGGCCTCGCGGTACGCGCGGTCGGAAAGATACGTCGTGACCTTGGCGAGGTTCCGCACCCCCATGTCGGCCTCGGCCAGCACGGCGAAGAGGTTGCGCCAGGTCAGGCGGCACTGGGCGTCGAAGTCTCCGGGCACCACGCCCTGCCTGACCCAGGGGACCTGACCGCTCACGAACACCGTGCGGCGGGCACCGGCCACCAGAGTGCCATGCGTGTAGTTGCCCGTCGTGTCCGGAAGCGTCGCGGGATTGATCGGCCGTGCCAGGGAGTTTTCCACAGCGGCGACGATAGGGACGCGGCCACACCGGTCACAAACACTTCGACGATTCATCACATCCTCAGAAGGCGGGGAAGGCCCAGCCCGAGGGGTGGAAGGGCGCGCGCTCGCCGCGCCGGGGCGCGGTTCCTCGACCCGGCCCGCCGCCGCTAGGGAGGCCAGGGTGGTGCCGCCCAGGTAGGCCGCGCCCAGCTCGGCGGAGGTCAGCCGCAGGCCGGGGCGGACCCATCGGGTGATCTGTGTATTTATATGCTGGTGCCGTGGTGGCGGAGCGCGTGGTCAGCCCGGTGTTCGTCGGCCGGGGCGAGGAGCTGGCGGCGCTGGCGGCGGCCCTGGACACGGCAGTCGAGCAGGGGCCGGCGGCGGCGCTGGTGGCCGGGGAGGCCGGGATCGGCAAGTCGCGGCTGCTCGCCGAGTTCGCGCGGTCGCTGGGCCCGGGGGTGCGGGTGGTCGAGGGTGCCTGTGCGGAGCTGGGTGGTGACGGTCTGCCGTACGCGCCGTTCGTGACGGTGTTGCGCCGGCTGATCCGGGTCGAAGGGGTGCTGCCGGGGCCCTACCGCCAGCTGGCCCGCTGGTTCCCGGAGCTCGGCGAGGCGGGTGACGCGGAAGGCGGCAAGCACCGGCTGTACGAGGAGGTCCTGACGCTGGTCGAGCGGGTGGCCGCGGACCAGCCGGTCGTCGTCTCGATCGAGGACCTGCACTGGGCCGACGCCGCCACCCGCGAGCTGCTCGGCTTCCTGGCCAGGAACCTGACCCAGGCCGGCGTGCTCCTGGCGATCACCTACCGGCCGCCGGAGACGGGTGATGGGCCGCTCGGTCCGCTGCTGGCCGAGCTCGCCCGCCGCCCGCGCACCACCACGCTGCGGCTGGACCGCCTGGATCGGCAGGGCGTGGCCCGTCAGCTGGCCGCGATCCTCGGCGCCGAGCCCGACGCGGCCGCCGTACGCCGCGTCCATGAACGCAGCGACGGCAACCCGCTGTTCGTCGAGGCGCTCGCCCGCGCGGGTGAGCGGACCCCGGACAGCCTGCGCGACCTGCTGCTGTACGGCCTGCGGTCGCTGCCGGGCCCGGCTCGCGAGCTGCTGTGCCTCGCTTCGGCAGCGGGCGGCCGGGTCGGCCACCGGCTGCTCGCGCGGGTGGCCGGGCAGGACGGGGCCGAGCTGGACGCTCTGCTGCGCGAGCTCGTCGGCCGCAGCCTGCTCGTCACGGCAGGGGACGGCTACGACTTCCGCCACGCCCTGATCCGGCACGCGGTGTACGAGGACCTGCTGCCGGGCGAGCGGGCCCGCCTGCACGCGCGCTACACCGAAGCCCTGCGCGATTCCGGCGCCCACGCGGAGCTGGCCGCGCACGCCTACGCCGCCGGGGATCGCGGACCGGCCCTGTCCGCCGCCTACCTGGCCGCGGACCAGGCGCGCAGGTCCTACGCCTACGAGGAGCAGGTCGGCCTGCTCGACCAGGTCCTCGAACTCTGGGACCCGGAGGCGCGGCTGGGCGCCGACAGGATCGACGTCCTGATCGCCGCGGCCGAGGCCTGCATGCTCAGCGGCGACTACGCCCGCGGCATCGACCACGCCACCGCCGGGCTGGCCGCCGTGGACGAGCGGCGCGAGCCCGAGCGGGCCGCCCAGCTGCTGGAGCACCGGGGCCGGCTGCGGCACCGGCTGAACGCGACCGGCGTCTCCGACTGGGAACGCGCCCTCGAACTGCTGCCCGCCACCCCCGACGGCGTCCAGCGGGGGCGGCTGCTCGGCGTGCTGGCCATGGGCCTCCTGCCGGAGGTGGACAAGGCTCGCGAGCTGTTCAAGGAGGCGCTGGACGTCGGCCGGCGCACCGGCGACGCCACGGTCACGGTCCGCGGGCTGCTGGGCGTCGGGTCCATGACGCGCGACCTCGGGATGCTGGCCGAGGCCCGCACGCTCGCCGAGCGGCTCGACAGCCACGACCTGCTCATGACCGTCCCGATGTACGAGGCCACGCTGCACGGCAAGGCCGGTGACCAGGACCGCGGCATCGAGGCGGCCCGCGACGGCATCCGCCACGCCCGCCGGTACGGGCTGGGCCGCAGTCGGGGCGCCGAGCTCGCGCGCTACGCCGGGCGCGGCCTGATCCTGGCCGGGCGATGGGACGAGGCCGCCGCCGTGCTGGCGGAGAGCCTCCAGGAGGATTCACCGCCGCTGTCGCGGCAGGCCCTGCGCGCCCTCGCCGGCTACCTGTCGCTGCTGCGCGGGGACCTGTCCGCGGCCGCCGACGCCGCGGCGGCCGTGGAGCACACCGGCAGCGGAACCCTGTTCCCCCGCTACCAGCTGCTCTGCCTGCTCGCCGTCGCCCAGGGCGACCCGGAGCGGGCCGACCTGCTCCTGGACCGGGCGCTGGCCGATCCGGCGCTCACCCAGATCTACAGCAGCGACGCCCGGCCGGTCCTGGTCGCCGGCGCGCTGGCGCAGCGGGCCCGGCTCGCTCACGGCGCGTCAGGTGAGCGGGTCGCGGCCCGGCAGGCCGAGCTCGCCGCGGCTGACGCGGCGCTCGGCGTGGACGGCCGGCTCGACCGGGCCTGGCAGGTCATGCTGCGCGCGCTGATCGAGGACGACGGCTGGGATCACGCGGTGGCCGCCTGGCGGGATCTGCGGCAGCCGTACGAGCTGGCGCTGAGCCTGTTCCACGGCGCGCGAGCCGCGCTGGCGGCGGGTGACCGGCCCGGCGGAACGGACCGCCTCAGGGAAGCCGCGCGGCTGGCGGACGACCTGGGCGCCGCGCCGCTCGCCCGGGAGATCGCCCTGCTCGGGCGGCCCCGACCGGCCCAGGACGGGCTCACGGAGCGCGAGCGTGACGTGCTCAGGTTGATCGCCGAGGGCTTGAGCAACCGGCAGATCGCCGCCCGGCTGCACATCTCGCCGAGTACGGCCGGCGTGCACGTCTCCCACATCCTGACGAAACTGGGCGCGGCGACCCGCACCGAGGCGGCGGCCATCGCCTTCCGCGAAGGGTCCTCCACGATGTGAACGAATGTGCTGAACACTTGTGTTCCGGAGCGCCCGTCCAGCATGATCATGGCGTACCAGTCCCGGGAATGAAGGAGAACGGATGCGTCTACGTGCGGGCCTCGTGGTAGCAGCCATGGCCGCCGCAATGGTCGGCGCGCTCGGCGTCCCTGCTCAGGCGGCGGCGGCCGGCTGGACGTACATCGGCGTGTACACCAGCAAGTACAAGTGCGTCGACGCCGGGCAGATGTGGGTCCGTGAGGGTTTCAACGAGTACGAATGCTCAGGGAGCGCCACCTACTGGGAGCTCTGGGTCCGGTAGGTCCTGGCGCAGGCCGCCGGACCGGGAGCGCCCGGTCCGGCTCGGCCGTCAGCTCCTCTCGGGCCGGTTGCCCTTGCCGTCCAGCCACAGCGTGTCGGAGGCCCTACTCCGCCAGGCTCCAGTCCGGTGCGCCGTCGGAGGCCAGGGCCCGGATCGCGTCGGGGTCGTGGACGACCAGCCGCCGGTACCTGGTGCCGATCACGCCGCGCGTGCGCAGCTTGGTGAGCGCCCGGTGCAGGCTCGGCTCCGAAGCCCCGATCAGCGAGGCCAGCTCCGGCTGGCTGAGCGGAACCTCGACCCGTACGCCCTCGGCACAGCGCCGGCCGTAGGCGTCGACGAGGTAGTTCAAGATCAACGCCAGGCGTGTCCCGACCGGGGCGCCATTGACGACGAGCCGGTACCGGGTCACCCGCCGGAACTCCTCCAGCACCGCGCTCTGCAGCGCCGCCGCCGCCGAAGGGCGGTCCCGCAGGTAGCCGACGAACACCCGCCCGGTCACGACCCGGGCCACCACCCTGGTCAGAGCCAGCACCGAGGCCGACCGCGGCTTCTGGTCCAGCGCGGCCATCTCGCCGACCACCTCGCCCTCGCTGCGGATGGACAACAGGACCGCCCGGCCGTCCACGGTGTTGCCGAGCACCTTGCCATAGCCTTCGAGCAGGACGAACACGTCAGTCCCCGCGGATCCCTCGTCGATCAGCGTCGCGCCCGGCTCGAACGTGTGCTGGGTGCCGAGCGCGAGCAGGCGCCGGCGATCGTCCTGGACGAGGGTGTGCAGAAAGGTGCCGGAGGCCCACTGCTTGTCCTCAGCCACGGACCGGGTCCGTGGCCTGCGCGCACGCGACGGCGGCCAACCGGCGTTCCGTCGTCAAGGCGGCCGCCACCAGCACGAGAGCGCCGACCACCACCGTGATCACGCCCGCGACCCCGGTGACCACCACGGACAGTACGGCCGCGACCAGCAGCGCGCCGACGTGCAGGGACTGATCGATGAAGTACGGTGCCTCCGGCCAGTCCTGGCAGCCCTTGGCCCGGATCAGCTGGCGCACGATCCAACGACGGTCGATCACCGCGTGGGTGCTCGCCGATACGACCAGCGCGACCGCGACGCCGGTGATCTCCAACGGCGCCGCCAGCCAGACCAACGCCAGGGCGGCCGCCTGAGTGCTGGTGTAGCTGCCCACGTGACGGAGGCAGGCGCCCCAACCGCTCCATGGCGACACGTTCGCGGCCAGCTGCTCCGGCTCCGGGACCCCCTTCGCGACGGCGGTACTGTTGCTCTGCACCACATGGTCGCCGAGTTGGTGCCCGGCATAGAGAGCGGCGAACGTGACGGCGGTAATCGCTGCCGTGGTAGCACTCGACATCGGTGACTCCTCCCCTACACGGTCGTCGCAGTCAAACACACCCCGCAGCCGGAAACCTCATCGTCTGACGGGAACAACCGGACATGTGCCGGTCAGGGAATGCCCGGCCTGACCGCGGGCCGAGGGCGGCGCCAAGCCCAGGGTAGAGTTGCCGATCGCCGGCCCGCACAAGCACACCCAGGCCCGACGGCATGCGCCAGTGCCGTCCGAGAGCCGCCCACGGCCGGTGGCCCGCCGCCCCCTCGAAGGACACTTGTTGCCCAGCTCATCCACGCCCGCTCGCCCGTCCGCACGCTTGCTGCCCGGCCGTCCCGCCTGGCTGACGCCGTCGGTCGCCCGCACCGAGATCCTGTCCGGCCTGGTCGTCGCCATCGCCCTCATCCCCGAGGCGATCTCGTTCTCCATCATCGCCGGAGTCGACCCCAGCGTCGGCCTGTTCGCCTCCTTCACCATGGCCGTGGTCATCGCCGTCGCCGGCGGCCGCCCCGCGATGATCTCGGCCGCCACCGGCGCCATCGCCCTGGTCGTCGCCCCGCTGGCCCGCGAGCACGGCTTCGGCTACCTGATCGCCACCGTCATCCTCGGCGGTCTCATCCAGATCCTGCTCGGCGCCCTCGGCGTGGCCAAGCTGATGCGCTTCGTACCGCGCAGCGTCATGGTCGGCTTCGTCAACGCCCTCGCGATCCTGATCTTCATGGCCCAGGTGCCCGAGCTCATCGACGTGTCCTGGATCGTCTACCCGCTGGTCGGCGGGGCGCTCGCGCTGATGGTGTTCCTGCCCCGCCTGACCAAGGTCGTCCCGGCCCCGCTGATCTCCATCGCGGCGCTCACCGCGCTCACCATCGGCGCCCACCTGGCCGTGCCCACCGTCGGCGACCGCGGCGTGCTGCCCTCCGCCCTGCCCGTCCCCGGCCTGCCGGACGTGCCCTTCACCCTGGACACCCTCACCCTCATCGCCCCGTACGCGCTCGGCTTCGCCCTCGTCGGGCTCATGGAGTCGCTGATGACGGCCAAGCTGGTCGACGACATCACCGACACCCACTCCTCCAAGACCCGCGAGTCCATCGGCCAGGGCATCGCCAACATCGTCACCGGCTTCTTCGGCGGCATGGGCGGCTGCGCCATGATCGGCCAAACCATGATCAACGTCAAGAACGGCGCCCGCACCCGCCTGTCCACCTTCACCGCCGGCGTCATGCTCATGGTCTTGTGCATCGTGTTCGGCCCCTGGGTGTCGCAGATCCCGATGGCCGCCCTGGTCGCCGTCATGATCCTGGTCTCGTTCGGCACCTTCGACTGGCACTCCGTCGCCCCGGCCACGCTCAGGCGCATGCCCGCCGGTGAGATCACCGTCATGGTCGTCACCGTCGCCGTCGTGGTCGCCACCCACAACCTGGCCATCGGCGTCGTCGTCGGCTCCCTGACCGGCCTGGTCATCTTCGCCCGCCGGGTCGCCCACGTGGCGGACGTGAGCTCCTGCCTCGACCCCGACGGCCACCAGGTCGTCTACGCCGTCACCGGCGAGCTCTTCTTCGCCTCCACCAACGACCTGGTCTCCCGGTTCGACTACGCCGCCGACCCCGGCGACGTGGTCATCGACCTGACCGACGCCCACATCTGGGACGCCTCCTCCGTCGCCGCCCTGGACGCCATCGAGGCCAAGTACGCCGCCCGCGGCAAAACCGTGCGGATCATCGGCCTCAACCAGGCCAGCGCCCGCATGCACGGAGCCCTGTCCGGCGAACTGTCCGGCAGCCACTGACCGGTCCCCGTTTGGTGAGACCCGGCCGTCAGGCGGCGTCGAGGGCTTCGGTGATCTTGCGGGCCATCTCGGCCAGGGTGGGGCTGGGCCGGCCCTGGGCGGCGGCGTCGATGACGACGATGACGGTGCCGCGGAAGTTGCCCGCCTCCGCCGGGTCCTGCTGCTTGAGCAGGCTCATGGACGCGGTCAGGGCCGGCAGGACCTGGTCGGCCAGGTCGGCGACGGTCTTGCCGTACTTCACGCCCTTGGGCGCCTTGGCGAGCACGTGACCGACCGGGCCGGTGGCGGAGGTCAGCGCGATGGAGCCCGCGGTGGCGACCTTGTGGGCCGAGCCGGTGGCGGACACGACGCGGGCGTGGCGTGACGACGGCAGCGAGGTCCCGCTCGGCGGCTCGGCCCGGCGCGCTCTGCTGGCGCTGCTGTCGGTGCGCGCCGGCGAGGTGGTGGCGTCCGAGCGGCTGATCGACGATCTGTACGGCGGGCAGGCCCGCGACGGGGCGGCCCGTGCCCTGCAGCCGCAGGTGTCGCGGCCAGGCGATGCGCCACCATGTCGCGGGCTGCCGGAAGGCCGGGCAGGGAGTGGCCAAGTGGATGGTCCCCGAGAGCAGGATCATGGCCTGGTTCGTCAACCAGAACTACCGCCTGCTGCCTTACCTCCCCTGGAAGGGCCTCATGGTCCGGAGCATCAGGAGGACGGCGAGTGCCATCACCCTGAAACCGTACGATCCGGGGAGCCCGCCCTCGCCTCCAGCGCGGCCACCCGGCCCCCGTGATCAGCCGCTGTAGGAGATCCAGCCGTACTCGTACTGAGTCCAGCCGTTCTCGTCCCCGGAGTGCCTGCGGCCGGTCATCACCTGGCCGGCGCCGCCCATCGAGGCGTGGTTGTTCTCCCTGACCCAGCCCTCCAGCTGCCTGGGGGTGATCTGCACCGCCTTGCCCTGCCAGGACAGCGCACCGCTGTAGTAGATGGTGTCGCCGTTCTCGTCCCCGTCGTGCCGGATCCCGGTGATGGCCTGGTTCGCCGGAGCGTGGTAATCGTGGTCGTTCTCATCCGTCTTGGTGCCCCAGATGTCCAGCCTGAGCACCGTGACCTGGACGTCGTCGATGTAGATGCGCCCGCACTGGAACGTGGTGTAGCCGTTCTCGTCGCCGCGGTGCCCGCGGCCGATCAGCACCTCGTTCGTCGGGCAGGTGAACTTGCTGTTCGACTGTTTCAGGGTCGAGACCTGCCCGGGACGGATCTCGATCGTGGCGGCCGCCGCGGGGCCGGCGGGAACCAAGATGAGGGCGGCGACGGCCGCCGCCAGCGCGGCCGGCAGAGACTTCTTGAGCATGTCCGTTGTCCTTCGACGAAAGCCTGCAGTGAGCGGAATTCATGATCGCCGTCACGCCGGCGCTCGTCGTCCGCCTCCAGGGGGAGCGGGGGTCCGCCTGCACGATGATCCACCCGCCCCACTTGAGCGGAGTGACGCGTGTCACGTCTCGCCATGTCACGTCCCGGCGATCCGCGGTGTCTTGAGGGCATGATTGAGCACAACACACATCACAAGGTCGTGGTCATCGGTGGCGGTTACGCCGGAACGCTCGCGGCCAACCGCCTGCGGACGCGCGCCGACGTCGACATCACGCTGGTCAATCCGCGCCCGGAGTTCGTCGAACGCATCCGGCTGCACCAGTTCGTGGCCGGCACCGGCGATGCCACGATCGACTACGGCACGCTGCTCGGCGAGGGCATCCGGCTGGTCGTCGACAGCGTCACGCGCATCGACACCGCCTCCCGCACCGTGCGGCTGGCGTCGGGCGGCGGGCTGGACTACGACCACGTCATCTACGCGGTCGGCAGCACCGCGGCGACACCGTCGTCGGTGCCCGGCGCGGCCGAGTTCGCGTTCGACATCGCTGAGTTCGAGTCCGCGCAACGGCTGCGCGCCCGGCTGGCGGAGCTGCCCCCCGATGCCCCGATCACTGTGGTCGGCGGCGGCTTGACCGGCATCGAGACGGCCGCCGAGCTGGCCGAGCAAGGACGCACGGTCACGCTGGTGTGCGGCCAGACGCTGGCGCCCTACCTGAGCGGGCCGGGGCGCCGGTACATCGCCAAATGGCTGTCCCGGCACGGTGTCGTGGTGCTCGAGCCCGCCGTGGTGAGCGAGGTGCGGCCGGACGCGGTCGTCCTCGCCGGCGATTCCGAGGTACGTACGAGCGCGCTGACCATCTGGACCGCCGGTTTCGGTGTGCCGAAGCTGGCGGCGGCGAGCGGGCTGCGTACCGACGCGATCGGCCGGCTCCTCACCGACGAGACGCTGACCAGCGTCGACGACGACCGCATCGTCGCGGCCGGCGACGCCGCCGCACCGTCGGGCCAGCCGCTGCGGATGAGCGGCTACGCCGCCGGGCCGCTCGGGGCACAGGCCGCTGACACCGTGCTGAGCCACATCGCGGGCACCGAACCGGCGATGCTCGAACTGGCCTTCACGGGGGCGTGCGTCAGCCTCGGCCGCCGCGCCGGCATTCGACAGCTCGGCCGCAAGGACGACACCATGGTGAACGCCTACATCGGCGGCCGCATGGGCGCGGTGATCAAGGAGGTGACCTGCAAGTTCGTGGTGTCGAAGCGGATCCGCGGTGAGGCACGCAAGCCGGGTTCCATGGGCTGGCCCAAGGGCGGTCCGCGTCCCCAGCAGACTGCCTCCGCTGCGACGGCGGTCACCTCCCCGTGAGCGCCGACGAGCACGCCGAGCGGTTCACCCTGTTACGGCCGCTGCTGTTCACGATCGTCTACGAGATACTCGGCTCGGTCACCGAATCCGACGACGTGCTGCAGGACAGCTATCTGCGGTGGGCCGACGTGGACCTCGCGACGGTACGGGACACCAAGTCGTACCTGGCACGGCTGGTGACCCGTCAGGCCCTCAACGTCCTGCGGGCGAGCGCGCGCCGTCGCGAGGAGTACATCGGCTCGTGGCTGCCCGAGCCGCTGCTGCTCGCCGAGAACGACGCCTCGACCGATGTGCTGCTCGCCGAGTCGGTGTCGATGGCGATGCTCGTGCTGCTCGAAACACTCACGCCCGATGAGCGTGCGGTGTTCGTGCTGCGTGAGGTGTTCGGCTTCGGCTATCACGACATCGCCGAAGCGGTGGGCAAGTCCGTGGCGGCGGTACGCCAGGTGGCGCACCGCGCCCGCGAGCACGTACAGGCACGGCGTAAGCGCTTCGAGCCCGCCGACGCCGCGACGACCACGAAGATCACCGAGCAGTTCATGACCGCGGCGACCACCGGTGACCTGGAAGGGCTGCTCTGGCTGCTCGCACCGGACGTCATCTGGACCGCCGACAGCGGCGGCAAGGCCGCAGCGGCGCGCCGGCCGGTGGTGGGCGCGGAGAAGGTGGCGGCGGTCCTGATGAGCCTGTTCCGGCAGGGACGGCCGGGGGACCTGCGGATCGAGAGGGTCAACTGCAACAACACGCCCGCGCTGGTGCTCAGCGGCGAGCGCCTGGAGGCCGTCTTCCTGATCGAGATCGCCGACGGGAAGATCACCAACTTCTACGCCATCCGCAACCCGGACAAGCTCCTCGCGGTGGCGGCTCCGCGTCAGATCAGCCGATAGCAGGAGCCGGCAGGTCACGGCGAGATAGGTCGTCATCGCGCGTGTCCGGTAACAGGCTTCGGAAGGGGATTTTTCATGCATGATGTGGTGATCGTGGGCGCTGGCCCGGTGGGTTTGTTCCTTGCCTGCGAGCTCGGTCTGGCGGGTTGTTCTGTTCTGGTGCTGGATCGGGAGCCGGAGCCGGGTTCTCCGTGGAAGGCGGAGCCGCTGGGGATGCGGGGGTTGTCCGCCGCGTCGGTCGAGGCGTTCTACCGCCGCGGGCTGCTGCACCCGCTGCTGGCGGCGTCGGGCGCCGATGAGGCGGCACCGCCGCGCAATGTGGGCCATTTCGCCGGCATGGCGCTCGATCCGGCCAAGGTAGACGTCGAAGCCCTGCCGTTCCGGCTGCCCAGCCCGGCACCGGAGTTCGTGCTGGCAAGCCTCGAAGCGGTGGAGGCGGTGCTGGGTGAGCGGGCGGTCAAGCTGGGTGTGGAGGTCAGGCGTGGGGTCACGGTCTCGGGGGTCGCGCAGGACGATGCGGTGGTGGTCGCGCGGGCCGGTGGGCGTGAGTACGCGGCGCGCTGGCTCGTCGGCTGCGATGGCGGGCGTAGTGCGGTGCGCGGGCTGGCGGGGTTCGACTTCGCCGGCACCGAGCCGCAGTTCACCGGTTACACGGTGCTCGCCACCCTCGCCGATCCCGGGAAGCTGCGTCCGGGGTTCAATCTGACGCCGACCGGCATGTACCTGCGGATGCCTACCGAAGGGCATCTGGGCATGCTGGACTTCGACGGCGGCGCGTTCGATCGCTCGCAGCCGCCCTCTCGCGAGCACCTCCAGGCGGTTCTGCGCCGCGTATCGGGCACGGATGTGACGTTGAGCGAGGTTCATCTCGCTTCGAGTTTCACCGATCGGGCGATGCAGACGACGACGTACCGGCGGGGGCGGGTCCTGCTGGCGGGCGACGCCGCTCACATCCATCCGCCCTTTGGGGGGCAGGGGCTCAACACGGGTATCGGCGACGCCATGAACCTGGGCTGGAAGCTCGCGGCGACCGTGCACGGGCACGCGCCGGACGGGCTGGTCGACACCTACACCCGCGAACGCCATCCCATCGCCGCATCGGTGCTCGACTGGACGCGCGCCCAGACAGCGGTCATGCGGCCGGATCCGCATGCCCAGGCGATCCAAGCGGTGATCCGCGACCTGCTCGCGACCCGTGACGGGGCGACTTACGTGTTCGAGAAGACGTCGGGGTCGTCGATCCGCTACGACCTGGGCAGCGAGCAGCCGCTGGTCGGCCGCAGCGCCCCGGACCTGCGTCTGGAGGACGGCACCCGTCTCGGCGACCTGCTGCAGGACGGGCGAGGCGTCGCGCTCGACTTCAGCACCGGCCGGCGCCTGCACGGCTCCGCGACGGGCTGGGCGAGCCGGATCCGGTACGCGGCCGGTCCGGCGAGCAACGACCTCGGGTTCGGGGCCGTGCTCGTCCGGCCCGACGGCGTGGTCGCCTGGGCAGGCGATCGCGACCCTGATCCGGCAGCCTTCGAGCAGGCCGCTGCCCATTGGTTCGGCAACCCTGCGTGAAACCAGGCCGGCTGCGACTGTTGCGTTTGCGCGGCAAGCGGCACAGCGGTCAGCGCGTCTGCTCCAAACTGGGGCACATGCCTTTCCCCGACGAGCCCGCCGCAGTGGGCAGCGGATTTCGAGCAGCGGGCCAGGAAACTGCACGACGCACTTGGAGACCACGCCCGCGCCATCGACCACGTCGGATCCACCGCGGTGCCGGGTCTGGCCGCCAAGGACTGCGTGGACATCCAGGTCAAGGCCTCGGCTACGGCAGTCCTGATGACGGCGGCCGAACGCTGGGCAGCCGAGACCGGCTGGCAGCCGGCTCCGAGCCGCATCGCCTGAAACAGAGCCCCTTGGGGGGCGAGCGTACGAGAGGATCACTCCGTGCGAGCGTTGATTCTGTCCGGACCTCCAGCGGTGGGCAAGAGCACGATCGGTCCTCTCGTTGCGCAGAAACGACCATGTGCCGCCTTCATCGACGTGGACGATGTTCGCCATCTGATCGTCAGCGGCCACGCCGCACCCTGGAACGGCCCGGAAGGTCTTCGCCAGCAACGACTGGGGGTGCTGAACGGCTGTTCGCTGGCCCGCAACTTCTTGGACGGCGACATCGACGTGGTCATCGTGGACGTGCTGACGGACAACACTGCCGGGCTCTATCGGGCCGCACTGCCCGACGTGCTGATTCTGAAGCTCGAGGTGGACTTCCGCGAGGCGGCGAGACGAGCAGGGACCCGGCCTGCGTACCTGAAGCCGGAAGAGTTTCGCGCGCTGCACGACCAGCAGCACGATTTCACGGATGGTGACGTCCGGCTGGACGTCACACGGCTGTCTGCGCAAGATGCCGCTGCGCAGGTGGAGGACATCTGGCTGTCCGGCCGGGGGTGACACAGAAGCGCTCTCAGGTCCTCGCCACCATAAGGGGACTCGTAAGAGATCTCGACACGAAGCCGCCGGCGTGCCTGGCAGCACCCAGGCGGCCGTCGCGATCCGGGCGCTGCGGAAGGCGTTCCCCGGCCGCTGGCGCGTGCCCGAGGACGGTCTGGAGGCCACGCTCCCGCCCGCCGGGGCCGACATCCAGCGGATGCGCCTGATCACTCGGTGAACCGCGTGCGCCGGCTCACCCGCCGCCCGTCTGATCAGGCCCAGTAGTCCCTTTCTGGCAGCCGCAGGATCGTGTCCGGATCGGTGATCGCGCGGGCGTCGTCAGGGCGCAGGCCCGCCCCGGCGAAGCAGTAGGCCTCGGGGTAGCCGTCGTAGAGGTATTTGAGCAGGATCTCCGCGGCGGAGTCGGTGGCGGAGACGTCGATGCTGCCCCCGCAGGTGTCCGACTCCACGTCCTCGCCGTCGCGGTAGACGCAGCCCCGGTTGCCGCTCTTGGGGTTGGAGTACATGCCGTAGGCGACCGTGCCCGCCGACAGCGCCGACATGACGCCGGGGGTGGAGGCCATGTATCCGTACTCCTGGCTGACGACGCAGCCGCCGGGCACGTCGGTGAAGGCGACGAACCGCAGGGCCTCCTCGTCGAACGGGTCTTCCATGATCTCCTCCAGTTCTTCCTCGTCGGCGGGCTCGGCGGCCAGGCGCCGGGCCGCCTCGGCCGCGCTGATGCCGCGTACGCACGCGAGACTGAAACCGTCGCCCTCGACGGCGGCGAACGCGCCGATCAGGCGTCCAGCCTCCGCCACGGCGGCCGCCTCGGCCTCGCCGAGGCCGGCGTGACCTGGCGGGAACGGGAAGAACAGGCCGGGCGTCGGGCCGGCCAGGCTCAGCCGGCCGGGCGACCAGCCGTCCATCATGGACCGCCATGGGTCCGCGCCCGCGGCGACCAGGGCACGGGCGTTCTCGGGCCGGTCGTTGAAGACCGCCTCCCAGAGCGCGGTGCGGCCCTCGCACAGCGCGTCGACGTCGTCGACCCGGCCGGCCAGCTCGGCGACCACCTCCGGCGAGCCGAACTCCGCCGCGGCGTGCAGCGGGCGCTCAAAGGAGTGCTCCGTCTCGTTCGGGTCGGCGCCCGCGTCGAGTCTGGCGCGGATCAACGGGAGGTCCTCCCAGGAAGCCCCTGGTAAATCGGACCATCCGGCAGCTCTGTTGGCGGTCATGACAGCTCCTTCGAGATCACCTGCGGATACGAGCAGGGCCATCATGGCGGAGGGCAGGGACAATTTCGGGGTCAGCCGTCGCGCCCCGGCGCAGGGAATCTGGTCGTCTACGGCGGGTTGCCGCCAAGCACGCAGGCGACCGGCGGGCTGAGCTCGAGGGTCTCGACCCGGAGACGGATGAAGCCGGCCTGGGTGAGCAGGTCCTGGAGCTCCTGGGCGGCTCGGGCCGTGGTCTCCCGGGTGGCGCCGGGGGAGCGGGGCTGACTGACGAGCGCGATGCGTCCCCCGGGGCGGAGCAGGCCGCGCAGCTCGCGAAGCCGCTCCGCCGGGGCGGGCCAGAACCCCACGGAGTTGACGGCGAGGATGGCGTCGAGCGGATCGCCGAAGCTCGGCAACTGCTCGACGGAGGCGTGCGTGAGGTGCACCCGGCGGGCGCGGACTGCGGCGGCGTTGCGACGGGCGGCCTGCCGGACCATGGCCTGCGAGTGGTCGACGCCGAAGACGTGGCCCCGGGTTGCGCGGCCGGCGAACTCGGCGATGGCGACGCCGGGACCGAAGCCGATCTCGAGCACCCGGTCGGTGGGCTGCACGTCCAGCAACGACACCGCCCAGATGTTGCGCCGCCGGTTGGAGGGGCGATGAGCGAACATCCGGCCGACCGCCCACCCCACGACGCCTCGGGGGTGATGGGCCTGGCGCACCAACGTTCTGATCGCGCGTTGCTTGAGAGATGTGCCTGCTGTCTGCATGATCGCCAGTCAACGGCTTCAAGTATGCTTGAAGTCAAATGAGTGAGCAGCTGACGATCGGTGAGCTGGCGAGCCGCACGGGTGTCGCCACCTCCGCGCTGCGCTACTGGGAGGAGCTCGGCCTGCTCCCGGAGCCGGCCCGGGTCTCGGGCCAACGGCGTTATCCGCCGTCGGCGGTCAAGCTGGTCGGTGTGGTCTTGATGCTGCGGGGCGTCGGCTTCACGCTGCGGGAGGTCAAAGGGTTCGTCGCGGCTCGTTCGCCGGACAGCGAGGGTTGGCGGGAGCTGTACCGGAGCAAGCTCACCGAGCTGGAGCAACGGATCGCCCAGGCTCAGGTGGCCCGCACCGCGATCGCCCATGGCTTGGCCTGCCCGCACGAGGACATCCTCGAGTGCTCCAACTTCGTCAGCGGGGTCGATGCGCTCCTGACGGGGTGTTCTCTCGAAGAGGCTCACGAAAAGGTTCATTCGCAGTGACCTCGCCGTCGAGCTCTTCGCCTCGGTAGCTGATCGCGATCAGCCAGAGGCCGCGCGGATGGCCCACCTGCTCGGTGACGAACTCGAACACTCGCCTCAACGATCGCAAAAAGGCCGGGAGAGTTCGAGATCGGCGTCCACCCGGCGCAACCCGTCGAAACCCCACGTGGTGACGCCCTCCAGGTCGACCTCGTGGTGAATGCGAACGGCAAGGTCGCGCAGCGAGCGGGCGAGCCGGGCGTACTCCAGGTGGGTGAGGTCGAGTCCCTCCGCGCCGTAGGCGCGCAGGAAGCGCACAGGATCGGGCCCGCACAGGGCGGCGAACACGTCGTGCTCGCGTGGCGCCAGCATCGTGTGACCCCAGTCGAGCAGCGTCGCGATGCGGCCGTCGCGGTCAACGAGGACGTTGTGCGGGAACAGGTCGTGGTGGCACACCACGTGCGGCACGTCGATCGCGCGTGCGCGTTCAAGCCAGCTCAGCGGTCAGCGCCAGACCGGCGTCACTGTCGGGCTGCTGACGCCAGAGTTTCACGAACCAGCGCCCGTCGGTGAACGCATCCGCTTCGAACCCGCCCGGATGCGGCCGCAATTCGCCCAGCTCAACACCGAAGGCGTCGCGGACCTGAGCCGTCGTCGGCGGTCGTACTTCGCTCCACATCAACCCAGGACGCTACCGCTGCCGAGGGCAGCCGGTCGACGTCTTTTGCGGGCGCCGGTTCGACGTGGCCGGCCTGCCGGTGTTGAACGTCCCGGCCCGCCGCCGAATGCCCGGTCTGTCAGGTGCACACTCGACAGGATGATCACGTTTGGCGACCCCCGCGGAAGAACATCAGGTGACCTCCCCGTCACGCCGGGCGGCCGGAAACCGGGTGCGGGCCGCCGGGGTGGTGGTGTGTGATCGAGTGCATGGCGATCGTGTTGGGTGTGCCGGGAGTGGACGGGCTGGGCGAGGCAGTGGGCGTGCTGCGGGAGTGGCAGCACGACGGGGCGCCGATGCAGCTGCATCCGGGGGATCTGGGCTGGTTCTGGCGGTTCGGTGCGGAGGCGACGGCCGCGGCGGTCCGTACGTGGAGCCGGGACGGCCGGATCCTCGCCGTCGGGCTGCTGGACCAGCCCGATCTGTTGCGGCTGACGATGGCGCCGGACGTTCAGCGGGACGAGGAGCTGGCGCAGCAGCTGGTAGAGGATGTGACCGAGCCGGGGCGCGGCGTGCTGCTCGAGGGGAAGGTGAACGTCGAAGCGCCCATGTGCGCCCTGATCCAAGATCTGCTGTTCGAGAACGGCTGGAACGCTGACGAGCCGTGGACGCCGCTGCGCCGCGACCTCGCGGAGCCGGTGCGGGATCCAGGCGTGCGGATCGAGGTGATCGGGCCGGGGCGGGCGCACGTGCGGGCGGCCGTACAGCGGGCCTCGTTCGACGGCTCGACGTTCGCGGACGAGAGCTGGCACGCGATGGCGGCCGGATCGCCGTACGCTGACGCCCGGTGTCTGGTCGCGTACGACGACCAGGGCAATGCGGTGGCGGCGGTGACGGTGTGGTCGGCCGGGCCGGGCAGGCCTGGGTTGCTTGAGCCGATGGGCGTGCACCGGGAACATCGCGGTCACGGCTACGGCAGGGCGATCACCGTCGCGGCGGCCGCCGCGCTCAAGGAGCTGGGCTCGTCGAGCGCGATCGTCTGCACCCCGAGCTCCAATGCTGGCGCCGTCGCCACCTACAAGTCGGCCGGTTTCCAGCCGCTCTCCGAGGTCCGGGACAAATACCGGGACGCCTGAAGGCCCGGGCCGCCGCAGATGGTCTGCTCAGCCAGGCCACGTCCTTGTTCGCCGCCGTCGCCGCCGTGGCGACGATCCGTGCCCGGACGGAGGACGTCCCCTTCCGGCGGACGAACCAACGTAAAGTTCCGTGCGTCACCGGCGTGAGCCGTGTTCTCGGAGCTCAGCGCCGCTCCGAGAACACGGTTGCTCAGGGTTGGATGTCGAGCCACTCCTGGAAGGTCGGGCCGGCGAGCTTGGCGTGCGGGCTGGGCAGGAACCCGCCCTCGGCGGCGATCTCCGCATCGGGCATGCCCGAACCGTCGACGCCGACGACCTTGATGCCGCGGCGGGCGCCGAGGAGTGCGGCCGCCTCCGCCAAGGACTCCTTCCGGGGGCCCGCGATCTCGGGGATCGGCCTTCCCGGGGCGGGGCCGAGGGCCAGGCCGACCAGTTCCTCGGCCACGGTGCGGCAGGCCACGAGCTGGGTGGGCAGGGCCGGGAGGTAGGCGACGTCGCCCTGCCGCCAGTCCAGAAGCTGGCCGACGAACTCGTGGAACTGCGCGGCCCGCAGAATACGGACGGGAAGCGGGCCGGACAGGAGAAGGTCCTCGTGCACCTTCTTGGCGGCGACGAAACCGGCGGTGGCCTTGTCGACGCCGATGATGGACGCCATGGAGATCTGGGCGACCCCCGCCTTCTGACCGTATTCGTGCAGATTGCGGGCCGACGTGCGGAAGAACTCCGTCGCCGCCTCCTGCTCGGAGGCGTGCCACGAGGCGACGTCGATGATGACATCCACCCCGGTGAGCGCCTCGGCCAGGCCCTCACCGGTGATGATGTCCACGCCGGTGGCTCGTGACATCGGCACGACCTGGCGCCCTCTTCTCGGAGCTCAGCGCCGCTCCGAGAACACGGTTGCTCAGGGTTGGATGTCGAGCCACTCCTGGAAGGTCGGGCCGGCGAGCTTGGCGTGCGGGCTGGGCAGGAACCCGCCCTCGGCGGCGATCTCCGCATCGGGCATGCCCGAACCGTCGACGCCGACGACCTTGATGCCGCGGCGGGCGCCGAGGAGTGCGGCCGCCTCCGCCAAGGACTCCTTCCGGGGGCCCGCGATCTCGGGGATCGGCCTTCCCGGGGCGGGGCCGAGGGCCAGGCCGACCAGTTCCTCGGCCACGGTGCGGCAGGCCACGAGCTGGGTGGGCAGGGCCGGGAGGTAGGCGACGTCGCCCTGCCGCCAGTCCAGAAGCTGGCCGACGAACTCGTGGAACTGCGCGGCCCGCAGAATACGGACGGGAAGCGGGCCGGACAGGAGAAGGTCCTCGTGCACCTTCTTGGCGGCGACGAAACCGGCGGTGGCCTTGTCGACGCCGATGATGGACGCCATGGAGATCTGGGCGACCCCCGCCTTCTGACCGTATTCGTGCAGATTGCGGGCCGACGTGCGGAAGAACTCCGTCGCCGCCTCCTGCTCGGAGGCGTGCCACGAGGCGACGTCGATGATGACATCCACCCCGGTGAGCGCCTCGGCCAGGCCCTCACCGGTGATGATGTCCACGCCGGTGGCTCGTGACATCGGCACGACCTGGCGCCCTCGTTCGGTGAGGACATCGACGACGTGGCGGCCCAGCCGCCCGGTCGCTCCCGCCACCGCGAACTTGGTGATGCTCATGCTGTACGCCTTTCTTACTCGCTGTAGTTCTGGCCGGGGGGCATGCCGGGGATCGGCTTGGCGATGAGAGCGGCAGGGGTGAAGAAGCCGATATGGGCGATCGCCATGATGAGCGTCCAGAGCGCCTTGTCGTCGTAGTGCGCGGCCGCCTTGGCGTACAACTCGTCGGGGACTCGTTCCCCGGACGGGTTCGGGGACAGGACCGCCTCCACCAGCTCCAGCGCGACCCGTTCGGCGTCGGTGAAGTAGGTGGCGTCCCGCCAGGTCGCCACGGCCGTGATGCGCTCCTCCGATTCCCCTGCCTGGCGGAGGTTGCCGGTTTCCCTGATGGTGAAGTACGTGCTGCCGAGCAGTTGCCCGGCGCGCAGTTGCAGCAGGTGGACGGTGGTCTGCGGAATCGAGCCGTTCTTGATGACCTTGTGCAGGCCTGCGCCGACGTCCGCCATCTCGGGGACGAACGGGAGGGGGTTGGGCATACGCGACCGGAGATCGGTCATGCTGGGACTTCCTTACTCGTGGTGTTGCGTCGTAACGAGCAAGAGATCCCGGCGGTCCGCTCCTTGTGACAGCGGGGCCTGTGTGACATAGACCACCGAACGTCGGTGTCACAAAGCGGCGCGGCCGGGATCGTATGGACATGGCACGGTCGCGTACGAACAGGCAGGAACCAGCGATGAGCGAACGAACAGAGCAACCGGCTTGCATGGACGCGGCCACCGAGGCGTTCGTCGCCCACCGCAACCTGCTGTTCACTCTCGCGTACGAGATCCTCGGCTCCGCCACCGACGCCGAGGACGTCCTGCAGGAGACCTGGCTGCTGTGGGCGGGCGTCGATCTCGGCACGGTGCTGGACCGGCGCGCCTACCTGATCCGGATCGCCACCAGACAGGCGCTGAAACGACTGCGCACCCTGGACCGGCGCAAGGAGACCTACGTCGGGCCATGGCTCCCCGAGCCGCTGCTGACCACGCCCGATGTGGCAGAGGACGTCGAGCTGGCCGACAGCGTCTCGATGGCGATGCTGCTGGTGCTGGAGACGCTCGGGCCGACCGAACGGGCGGTGTTCGTGCTGCGCGAGGTGTTCGATCTGGACTACGACGAGATCGCCCAAGCCGTCGGCAAGAGCCCGGTCGCGGTACGCCAGATCGCCCACCGGGCACGGGCGCACGTCGCCGCGCGCCGCCCACGCGGCACCGGCTCCCCGGCCGAGCACCGAGCCGCCCTCCAGGCTTTCCAGCGAGCGGTCGAAACCGGCGAGTTGCAGAGCCTGCTCGACATCCTCGCGCCGGACGTCGTCGCCCTGAGCGACGGCGGCGGTGTCAAACACGCCTTGCTGCGGCCCGTCGTGGGGGCTGACAACGTCGCTCGCCTGCTGGCCGTCGGCTGGTGGAAGCGCGACGCGGAAAGGTCGGTCGAGCTGGTGCAGATCAATGGCGGCCCGGGGCTGATCGTGCGCGTCGACGGCGAGATCGACGGCGTGGTGGCCGCGCGGGTGGAGAACGGCTACGTCACCGGCGCCTACCACGTACGCAATCCCGAGAAGCTGTCGCGTATCGAACAGGAGACCGCCGTGAGCCGCTGACGGGACTTCTCGTTCGGATGTTCGTCATGACCTGCATAGGATTGGCGGCATGGCGCTGCGACTCGTTCAGGTGAATATCAAGGCTGGGGATGACTCGGCGCTCGGCCGGTTCTGGGCGGAGGCGCTCGGCTGGAGCATGTCCAGCGAAGGGCCCGGCGTGACCAACCTTCAGCCCGTGGGCTTCAGCTGGCCGGACCCCGACGCCTTCTACATCGACCTTGTCACCGTCCCGGACCCCGAGACGGTGAAATACCGTGTGCACCTCGACCTCGCCACCACCTCCGCCGCTCATCAGGCGGAGCTGGTCGCGCGCCTGAAGGACCTCGGTGCCACGCCCGCCGACGTGGGCCAGGGCGACGTCCCGTGGACGGTCTTGGCCGACCCGGAGGGCAACGTGTTCTGCGTGCTGGAGCCTCGGGAGATCTACCGGGACACCGGGCCGATCGCCGCGGTGGTCGTCGACTGCGCCGACCCGCGGGCCATGGTCCAGTTCTGGGGTGAGGCGATCGACTGGACCGTGCACGAGGTGACCGACGATCACGCACGGCTGCGCTCCGCCAAGGGTGTCGGGCCGTATCTGGAGTTCCTCCGCAGGCCTGGTGTGCCGACCGTGTGGAGCCGCATCCATCTCGACCTGCTGCCGTACCCCAGTGAGGATCAGGCGGCGGAGGTGGCCCGGCTGAAGGCCCTCGGTGCGACGGCTGCCGACGTGGGCCAGGGCGACGTTTCGTGGAAGGTGCTGGCCGACCCGGCGGGTAACGAGTTCTGCGTTCTCGGCCCGGCCTGACGCGGAGCCGCCCTCACCTCTGATCACTCCAGTTCGACAATGGGTGACATGACCAGTGCATCCGGCCCCGGCGAACTTGACGCCTTCCTCAAGGCTCGCCGGGCGCGACCGGCCCCGCAGGACCTCGGCCTGCCCGAGCAGGGCCCTCGCCGCAAGGTCGCGGAGCTCCGCCGTGAGGAGGTCGCCCAGCTCGCCGCGATCAGCGTCGACTACTACACGCGGCTGGAGCAGGGCCGGGTACGAGCATCCGCTTCGGTGCTCGCCACGCCGGCCCAGGCGCTGCGTCTGGACGACGACCAGCAGCGGTACCCGTACCAACTGGGCGGCAAGATCGACGCGCGTCGCGCATGCAGCGCCTCATGGTCCTCACCGCCGAACCCGGTTCGCCATCGCACGACGCGCTGCGCCTCCTCACCTCGTGGACGCCCGGGCCACCGAGCGGGAGCCTCTGGGGGGTTGCGCCCGGGTGACGCGCCTGAGGCCTGGCCATGGGGGAGCGGGGCGTGCCTGGAAGAGCGGACGGCATCTCCGTAAATTGCGCGCCCGGCGCCCAGTTTGGGGCGCCGGATCGCTACGGCCTTACCGACCGGTTTTCCTGCGAGTTTCGGGCGAGTGGGCAAGCCTGAGCCGGCAGATCAACGCTTTCGTCCCACGCCACAGATCGCCGCCATCCCCGTCATGCGATCCAGCGCCGGAACCGACTCGTCCGGACGCCATTCCGGCAGCGGCACCACGCCCGGGGGCACCAGGTCCAGTCCGTCCAGGAACTCGGCGATCTGCTCGGGCGAGCGGAGCACGGCCCCTGTCCCTGAGGCGCTGTAGAAGCTCGCCGCCTTCCGGAGTTGCGGAGTGTCGCCGATGTGGCTGACGACCAGGTACGACCCCGGCGGCATCGCGTCCATCACGGTGCGGACGACTCGGTAGGCGTCTTCGTCCGGCAGGAAGTGCAGCATCGCCAGCATCATCACTGCGATGGGCTGATCGAGACCTATCAGGGAGTCGGCCTCTGCCAGGATTGGCTCCGGCTTGTACAGGTCGCCCTCCACGACATGCGTGTTGCCTGTCGTGGCCAGCAGTGCCCGTGCGTGTGTCAGCGCTACCGGGTCATTGTCCACGTAGACGACTTGGGCCCCCGGGTGCGCCTTTTGCGCTACCTCGTGGACGTTCTCCATCGTCGGCAGTCCTGCTCCCAAGTCGAGGAACCGTCCGATGCCTGCTTCGCCGGCCAGAAATCGCACCACTCGGCGAAGGAACAGCCGGTTGTGATAGGCCATCAACGGCATTTCGGGTACGGCGGCCTTCACTCGGTCGCCCATCTCCCGGTCCGCCGCGAAATTGTCTTTTCCGCCGAGCCAATAGTCATAGACGCGTGCAATGCTCGGCACAGTCGGGTCGACACCTGTGGGCGGTACGTCAGCGTGGTTCATGGTCATGACGTTAACAAGCCTGACGCCCGGTTGCGGCCGCTGGCGGTCTGTCCCATGGATCGCTGAATCGGTGAGTTTGGCTGCGTGGTTGTCTGAGTCGATGCGAGGCCGGATAGCCGCAGGTGGCGGTGTCGCAGGCGTCTCGGCGGGCGACGACGGACTGACCGTGCGGATTGTGTGGGTGATCTGAGGGTGCCGTACGACCTGGTCGTGCGCGCCACGGAGCGCACGGCCAGACCTCTGGCTAAAGGATGGTGACGCGGTCGCCCGGCGGGGCCGGCACTGGTGAGTGGGCGACCAGGTAGGCGGCGAGCGCTCCGGTGTCGTCGGGACCGCTCGTGTAGGTGGTCGTCCCTTCCCAGCGCGGCCAGCCGTCGAAGCCGGCGATGAGGCTCCAGCCGTGAGTGTGGGATCGCTGGCGTTCGCCGCCTCGGTGTCCGCCGGCGCACCATCGCGTCCAGGAGGTGCGCTGGTTCGGCGGTGCCGTAACCGTCGCGCAGTTCGCGTAGATGCCGGGCTTGGTCGGCGATCGGTACCCGGCCCTGCGACTGGATGCACCAGGTCCAGGCCATGTAGCCCAGGTCGTCGAGCCGGTCGCCGTGTCGCCGGCCCGCACCACTTGCCGGGCGCGGTTTCCGCCGGTGAGAGGTTCCTCGGTCGCAACAGCCTGGGGCGTCGACTGCTTGCCGTGTGCTTGGGAACGAGGGCGGTCGTCCAACGTGCTCTAACCGCGCCGGCCGCCGGCTGCCTTGGCCACCAGCAGGGCGAAGCAGATCAGTTCCGCGATGCCGAGCACGGCCAGCAGGACGAATTGGGGGATCCCGGTCATGCTGCCGTTCATGACGAAGGCGAACGCCAAGACCAGTACGCCCGCCGCGATGATGAGCCATACCGTGGACACGTTGTTCATGGGGTTACCTTTTTCCGCCTGATCAACTGTCCTCGCAGCGCTGGGCGTTCGTAAGTCCGTGATGTCATCGGCGAGAGGTGACAGGGGTCACATGCGACCTGTGGCTGCGGCGGAGGATCTGGTGTGATTTTCTGCCCGGAAGAGGCCCTAACATCGATCCATGTCTGACATGCCGACACGGGTGGAATTGTGCCCGCTCACCCTCGCTGATCAGGATGAGTTCTGCTCGCTCGTGAAGGCCAGCGTCGAGCTCCATTTGCCGTGGATGCAGCTGCCCGCGACCCCGGAGGAGTTCCAGGTCTGGATGCGCCGCTTTGCGGACGGCACCAACCTGGGCTATCTGATCCGCGTTCAGGAGACCGGTGCCGCCGCCGGCATGGTCAACATCAACTCGATCATCCGGGGCCGTTACCAGGGCGCGTCCGTCGGCTATGCGGCATTCGCTCCGTCCGCGGGACGGGGTTACATGACCGAGGGGCTCACTGTCGCCCTGCAGCATGCTTTCAACGACCTGCGGCTCCATCGGCTGGAGGCGAACATTCAGCCGGAGAACAAGGCGTCTTTGGCTTTGGCCGAGCGCTTGGGCTTCCGTTATGAGGGCCTGTCGCCCGCCTATCTCTACATCGACGGGGCCTGGCGTGACCACGAACGCTGGTCCATCACCGCGCCGTCTCCCTGGACGCCCGATCCGTCCCTTCCCGAGGTCTAGGCTTCGCTCTCTTAGAGCCTGCTGACAAAGGACTTTGGTGTCGAGGCTCAAGTCACGAGAGTGTCGAGGTGCGGTCATCATTGGGCCGTTGACCGGTGAACGGGAGCGGGCTCCCGGTAGCTGAGGTGTTGTCTAAGCAG
>NZ_BAABDQ010000034.1:0-144714 GCF_039539705.1 Nonomuraea rosea
CCTCGCCCTGGGAGCCACCGCCTGACACCACAACCACCACCCAAACCGACCACCCCCCCGAACCCACCCCGGCACAACCACAGCCCAAACCGACCACCCACCCCGGCACCCTCGCCACACGCGAGCAGCGCCGGGGTTTCCGCTTTCCACCACCCCGACCCGCGCCTATGAGCCGCGCCACGAGCGCCGTGCGGGAGGCCGGACCGGCGGGCGCGGTGCACGCCATGCCGCCATGCCGGGCAAGGGCTCGGAGACGTCTCGGCACTGCTGCGCGCCCTGGTCACCGCCGGGCCGGATCCCGCCGGGGTGCTAAGTGCACATGAGCGGAGCCGGCGCTCTCAGCTCCGGCGTCCGCAGCCGGTGGTCAAGGGCTGGTTCGCGTTCCCGGCCGCTTCATCGGGCCCAGCGCCGCAGGTCGGCGATGGCCTTGGCCTTCTGCTGTGGTGGCAGCTCGGCGATCACGTCGCCCAGGAAGACGTGGTGGACGCCGGGCGCGGTGTAGACGGCCGAGTCGCGACTGCCCCGCCCGAGCCGGTACGGCTCAGCGGTCATCGGATCGTTGCCCCCGTTGACGAACATGAGCCTGCTACGCGAGCGTCTCACAACCTAGACGCATCGCAAATACCCACAAGCCCGACATTTCCTACTTGATGTGCATGTTACGCTCATCGGCATGCGCACCGTCTCCCTACCGGCTGCTGCCCTGGTCACCGCACTCGCGCTGACCGCGTGCGGCGCGAACGCCCAGCCGGCCGCCTCCCCCGGCAAGTCCGTCATCCTCATCACGCCCAACCCCGTGGGGACGAACAGCTTCCTGCAGCTCAGCGTCAAGGGCGCGGAAGCGGCGGCCAAGGAGATCGGCGCGTCGTTCAAGCTGTACGAGAGCAAGGACCCGACGAGCATCGCCCAGAACCTCGACGCCGCCGTACGCGCCAAGCCCACCGTGATCGTCGGCGTCAGCTTCTCCTTCGACGACCTGTTCGCCACCGTGCCGAAGCAGCAGCCCCAGCAGCAGTTCCTCCAGGTCGACTCCTGCGCCAAGGACCAGGCGGCCAACCTCACCTGCGTGTCCTTCAAGGAGCACGAGGCCGCCTACCTGGCGGGGGTGGAGGCGGGGCTGCTGTCCAAGAGCGGCAAGCTGGGCGTGGTGGCGGCGATCGACTCGCCGTTCGTGCACCGCTGGATCGACCCGTTCTTCGCCGGGGCCAAGTCCGTCAACGCCGGGGCCACCGGCACGCCGCTCTACGTGGGCGGCAACAACCCCTTCAGCGACCCGGCGCGGGCCAAGTCGCAGGCCCAGACGCTCACCGGACAGGGCGCCGACATCGTGGCCGCGGCCGCGTCCGGCGGCAACCAGGGCGTCTTCGAGGCGGCCGCCGCCGCGGGCGCCAAGGCATTCGGCGTGGACGTCAACCAGTGCGCCCAGAGGGCCGGCACCGTCATCGACAACGTGCTCAAGCACGTCGACGTGGCCGAGAGCGCCGCGCTCAAGGACATCGCCGCGGGCAAGGCGGGCGGCGTGAAGGTGTACGGGCTGAAGGAGGGCGGCGTCGGCGTCAACGCGCTCGCCGGCGACCTGGCCTCCTCCGGCTGCACCGTGGCCGCGAGCCCCGAGGTGGTCGCCAAGGTGAAGCAGGTGCGCGACGACATCGTGGCGGGACGCGTGACGGTCGCCGACCCGCTGACCGGATGAGCACGCCCGCCGTCGAGCTGGTCGGCATCACCAAGCGCTTCGGCGGCGTGCTCGCCAACGACGACGTCTCCCTGACCGTCGAGCGCGGCGAGGTGCACGCCGTCGTCGGCGAGAACGGGGCAGGCAAGTCCACGCTCATGTCCGTCCTGTACGGCCTGCACCGGCCGGACGCCGGGCACGTGCTGCGGGCCGGGACGCGGGTGCGGCTGCGCTCCCCCGCGGACGCCGTGGCGCACGGGCTCGGGATGGTGCATCAGCGTTTCCGGCTGTTCCCCGGGCTGAGCGTGGCCGAGAACGTGGTCATCGGGGCCGAGCCGGTGCGGTACGGCGCGCTCGACCGGGGCGCCGCCCGGCACGCGGTCGCCTCCCTGGCCCAGAGGTACGGGCTCGCGGTCGATCCCGACGCGCGGGCCGGTGACCTGCCGGTGGGGACGCGGCAGCGGGTCGAGATCCTCAAGGCGCTCTACCGGCGGGCCGAGGTGCTGATCCTGGACGAGCCCACCGCCGTGCTCACCCCCGGCGAGGCCGAGGGGCTGTTCAGGATGGTGCGGGAGCTGGCGGGCGAAGGCGTGTCGGTGCTGCTGGTCACGCACAAGCTGGAGGAGATCCTGGCGGCGGGCGACCGGGTCACGGTGCTGCGCGGCGGACGGGTGACGGGACGCTTCGCCACGGCGGACACCTCCGCGGACGAGCTGGTCCGCAGCATGATCGGCCGCTCACTCCATACAGCCTCGCCGAGTCTCTCGCCGCCGGAGGCCCAGGCCCCGCCGGGCCACGGCCCCGCGGGTGGGCCGGCCGCTGGGCCGTACCTGCTGGAAGTTCGTGACCTGCACGTTCGCGACCGGGACGGTGTGCCGGCGGTGGCCGGGGTGTCGTTCGGGGTGCGCGGCGGCGAGATCGTCGGCATCGCGGGCGTCGCGGGAAGCGGGCAGCGCGAGCTGGTGGACGTCGTGACCGGGCTGCGGCGCGCCGGATCCGGCACCGTGCTGCTCCACGGCGAGCCCGCCGCCGGCGGCAGGGAGCCCAGGGTGGCCTACGTGCCGGGCGACCGCGCCGGGCGGGCGACCGCACCCGGCATGTCGCTCGCCGACAACCTGCTCATGGGCGATCAGCGCGGCTTCGCACTGAGCCCGGGAGGGGTCCGGCGGCGGGCCGCCGAGCTGGTCGAGCGGTTCTCGATCCGGGCCGCCTCCGTGCGGACGCCCATCGCCCACCTGTCCGGCGGCAACGCGCAGAAGGCGGTGCTGGCCAGGGAGCTGTCCAGGGACACGCCGGTGCTGGTGGTGGAGGAGCCGACCCAGGGGGTGGACGTGGGCGCGCAGGAGCAGATCCACGCCCTGCTGTCCGAGGCGCGCGCCGCCGGGCGGGCGGTGCTGCTGCAGTCGAGCGAGCTGTCCGAGCTGCGCGCCCTGTCGGATCGGATGCTGGTGATGTTCGAGGGCCGCCTGGTCGCGGAGCTCCCGGTCGCGGAGGCCACCGACGAACGCGTCGGCGCCGCCATGACGGGCAACGACGCCACCCGCGCCCCGGAGCCCTCGGGGGAGGCTCTCGGATGACGCCGCCACCGCGCACCGGGGCGGTGCGGGTCGTGTGGTCGCCGGCCGTCGTGGCCGTGGCCGGGGCGCTCCTGCTCACCACGCTCGTCATGCTCGCCGTGGGGGTGGATCCGTTCCTCGCCTATCCGGCGCTGGTCCGGGGCGCGCTCATGGACGGCAACCTGGAGTACACCCTCGCCGCCTACGTGCCCACCCTCGGCATGGCCGTGGCGTTCGCGATCCCGCTGCGGGCGGGCGAGTTCAACCTGGGCGGCGACGGCCAGCTCTCGCTGGGCGGCATCGCGGCCGCCGCGCTGGCCCTGCACGCCGGGGGCTCGTTCGTGCTGCCGCTGGTCGGGGCGGCGCTGGCGGGGGCGCTGCTGGCAGGCGTGTCCGCGCCGCTGCGCACCAGGCTCGGCATCCCCGCCATCGTCAGCACGCTGCTGCTCAGCGCCCCCGCCGTGTCCCTGGCCTCCTACCTGGCCCGCTTCCCGCTGGCCGAGCGGGGAACCGGGCTGGCGCAGACGCCGCTCCTGCCGGACGCGGCCCACCTGCCCGCGCTGGGGTCGAGCACGTACGTGACGATCGCGCTGCCGCTGGTCGCCGTCCTGACGGTGCTGTGGCTGCTCGCCGACGCCCGCACCGTCCCCGGGTACGAGATCCGCGCGCTCGGCGCGAACCGGGAGTTCGCCCGGTACGGCGGCGTCCGGGTGAACCGGCTGGCGGCCGTGACCCTGGCCGCGGGCGGCGCGTTCGCCGGTCTGGTCGGCGGGCTGATCGTGCTGGGCGCGCCGTACCGGTTCGTGGACGGCGCGCTGACCGCCCCCGGCTACACCTTCACCGCGATCGCGGCCGTGCTGCTGGCCGCCGGACGCCCGCCGGCGATCCCGGCCACGGTGGCGTTGCTGACGATCCTGCAGGCCGGCGGCCAGGGCATGGAGCGGGAGGCGGGCGTGCCGAGCCAGCTCACCCAGATCGTGCAGGGCCTGATCATCGTGTTCGTCGCGGTGACCACCGTCACGAGGACGCTGCGGGCGAGGAGTCGCGCATGAACGCGTTCCTGGCCGCCGTGCTCACCGCCACCGCGCCCGTCGTGCTGGCCGCCCTGGGCGGGCTGCTGTGCTCGGTCTCCGGCGTGTTCAACATGGCCCTGGAGGGCCAGCTCCTGTGGGGCGCGTTCACCGCGGTGCTGTTCAGCCACCTGACGGGCAGCGCGTGGCTCGGCGTGGCGGGGGCGGTGCTCTGCACCACCGTGTACGCCCTGCTGCTGTCGGTCCCGGCGGTGAGCCTGCGCGCGGACCCGGTCGTGGTGGCGGTCGGCACGAACCTGCTGGCGCTCGGCCTGACCGCGTTCCTCATGCGGCAGATCTTCGGCAGCGGCGGCACGTTCAGCTCGCCCGAGCTGGCGGGCCTGCCGACGCTGGCCGCGCTCGGGCTGGACGTGCCGATGCTCGGGCCGCAGTCGCCGCTGGTGCCGGTCGCGTTCCTGCTGGTCGCGGCGGCGGCCTGGTGGCTCGGGCGGACCCGCTCCGGGCTGCGGCTGCGCGGCATCGGGCAGCACGCCGAGGCCGCCGAGTCGATCGGGCTGCGCGTGAGCGGCTACCGGCACGCGGCGGTGCTGGGCGCGGGCGCGCTGTGCGGGCTCGGCGGGGCGCAGCTCGCGCTGGGCAACGTGACGCTGTTCAGCGAGGGGATGAGCGCGGGGCGCGGCTGGGTGGCCGTGGTCGCGGTCATGCTCGCCGGCGCGCGGCCGTGGCTGGGCCTGGGGGCCTGCCTGTTGTTCGGGGCCGCGGAGGCTCTGGGGTTCCGGCTGCAGGGGCTCGGGCTCCCGCAGCAGGCCGCCGACGCGGCCCCGTACGTGATCACGCTGCTCGCCCTCGTCGTGGTGGCGGCGGCGCGCAGGAAGGAGACGACTGGATGAACGGCCCTGTGCTGGCGGACTCCGTGCGGTTCGCCGGGGACGCGGTCGAGATCCTCGACCGCCGCGTGTACCCGTTCGAGGTGCGATGGGTGCGCTGCGCCACGAGCGAGGACGTCGCGGCGGCCATCGAGCAGATGGTGACGCAGAGCTCGGGCCCGCTGTTCGCGGCTACGGCCGGGATGGTGCTGGGCGCCCGCGAGGCCAGGCGCGATCCGCCGGCGGAGGCGGCGGCCCGGCTGCGGGCCGTGGGAGCGCGCCTGGTCGCGACCCGGCCGACGAACAACCACATCAGGGACGCGGTGCACGCCGTCCTGTCGGGGATCACCGCCGAGCACGGAGACGCGCTGGTCGCGGCCGTGGAGCGGGCGGCGCGGGCGCATGACGCCGCCTACCGGGCGCGCAGTGACGCGCTGGGCGAGCACGCCGCCTCCCTGCTCCCCGACGGCGCCCGCGTGCTCACCCACTGCTGGGCCGACGCGTACCTCATCGGCACCGTGCGGGCGGCTCAGCGGGCCGGCAAGCGGCTGGAGTTCGTCTGCACGGAGACGCGGCCGTACCTGCAGGGCGCCCGGCTGACCGCGGCCACGCTGGTCGAGATGGGCTACCGGCCGACGCTCATCACCGACGGCATGGTGGCCGCCGCGCTGTCCGACGGCCTCGCCGACGTCGCGCTGACCGCCGCCGACCGCGTGACACTGGACGGCCACGTGATCAACAAGGTCGGCACGCTCGGCGTCGCGCTCGCCGCCGGCGCGTTCGGCGTCCCGTTCTACGCCCTGGTGGACGCGCCCGACCCGCAGGCGCCCACCGCCCAGGACGTCGTGATCGAGCGGCGCGACGGCGACGAGGTGCTGTACGCGCTCGGCCGCCGCACCGCAGCGGACGGAGTGACCGGCTATTACCCGGCCTTCGACGTGACCCCGCCCCATCTGGTGACCCGCATCGTGACCGAACGCGGCGTCTACCAGCCCGACCGAGTGAAGGAGAGTCTGTGAGACGCGTGGTGGTCGACACCGACACCGGCATCGACGACGCCCATACCCTGCTGTACCTGGCCGGCCGGCCCGACGCCGAGATCGTCGCGATCACCTCGGTGTACGGCAACTGCTCCGAGGAGGACGCCACCCGCAACATCGGCTACGTCAACGGCCTGCTCGGCCTGGACGTGCCGGTGGCCAGGGGCGCCGCGGAGCCGCTGCGGGGCCCGGCCCACATCGCCGGGTACGTGCACGGCAAGGACGGCCTGGGCGACCTCGGCCGCGACCGGCCGCTGCCCGCGGTGGCCGCGGAGTCCGGCCCGGAGCTGCTGGTACGCCTGGCGAACGAGCAGCCGGGCGAGCTCGACCTGCTGGCGCTGGGCCCGCTCACCAACCTGGCGCTGGCCCTGCGTCTGGACCCCGAGCTGTTCACCAAGTACCGCTCGGTCGTCCTGATGGGCGGCTCAGGCCCCTACGCCCCGCCCGGCACGCTGCTGATGATCGACGCCAACGTCAACAACGACCCCGAGGCGGCCCGCGCGGTGTTCGCCGCGCCGCGCCGCGAGCTGGTCATGGTCGGTGTGAACGTGACGGCCGGCACGATCCTGGACGAGCGCGCGATCGCCGCCCTGCGGGCCTCCGGAACGCCGGTGGCCCGGTTCGCGGTCGAGATCCTGGACGCGTACCTGGACTTCTACCAGAACGAGTGGGGCCGCCGGATCATCCCCCTGCACGACCCGCTCGCGGCGGGCGTGCTGCTGGACCGCACGTTCGCGACCGCCTGGACGGACGGGCCGGTCAACGTGCGCGGCGACGGCTTCCTGTGGCGGGCCAGGCTGATGCGCACGCATGACGGGCTGCCGCCCGCCTTCGCCTATGACGCCGCGCCTCCCACGCGGGTGATCACCGCGGTGGACGCGTCCCGGTTCGTGGCCGACTTCGTGGAGGTGCTGACGCGATGACCACGATCGTGCTCGACATCGAGGGCACCACCAGCTCGACGGAGTCCGTCCACGTCGGCCTGTACGCCTACGCCCGCCCCCGGCTCGGCCCGCACATCGACGCCCACCACGACGACCCCGTGGTCCGCGCGGCGCTGGCCGAGATCGGCGCGGACGACACCGGCGCGGCCGTGCGCGTGCTGCACGGCTGGATGGACGGCGACGTCAAGGCCACGCCGCTGAAGACCCTGCAGGGCCGGATCTGGGCGGAGGGCTTCGCCGCCGGCGAGCTGACCGCCCACTTCTTCCCCGACGTGCCGCCCGCGCTGCGCGCCTGGCACGCGGCGGGGCACCGGCTCGCGGTGTTCTCCTCCGGCTCGGTGGCCAGCCAGCGGCCGTGGTTCGCCCACGCGGCGGACGGCGACCTGTCGGCGCTGGTCGGCCACTGGTTCGACACCGTCAACGCGGGCCCCAAGCGGGAGCCGGTCGCGTACGAGCGGATCGCCGGGACGCTCGGCGACCCGGCCGGGCTGCTGTTCCTGTCCGACGTCCCGGCCGAGCTGGACGCCGCGGCGGCGGCCGGCTGGCGCACCACGGGAGTGCGCAGGCCGGGCGAGCCGAACGCGGCCACGCCGTTCGACCCCCATCCCGTCATCGCGACTTTCGAGGAGGTCCGCCCATGAGCGGCGTCGAGACCACGCCGGCCGCCGAGCAGGTGCACGCGGCCGGGGCCCGGCTGGCGGCCGAGGCGGCCCGCTTCACCGGCATCGGCTGGATGCGCGGCACCTCGGGCAACATCTCGGAGGTCGTCTCCCGCGAGCCGCTGCGGCTGGCCGTGACGGCCAGCGGCCTGGACAAGGGCGAGCTGTCGCCGACCGACGTGGCCGTGGTCGGCCCGGTGGGCGAATCGGTCGCGGTGGCGGGCGTGACGCCGCTGCGTCCGTCCGCCGAGGCCGGGCTGCACGCCCGGGTGGCGGCCCTGACGGGTGCGGACGCGGTCGTCCACGTCCACGCGCTCAACGCGGTGGTGGCCGGGCATCGCTGGCCGGGCGGGGTGCTGCTGCGTGACGTGGAGACGCTCAAGGGCATCGGCCGGCTGGCCCACGACGACGAGGTGACGATCCCGGTCATCGGCAACAGCCAGGACATGGGCGAGCTGGGCGACTGGTTCGAGTCCGCCTACGACCCGCGCACGCCCGCCGTCATCGTGGCCGGGCACGGCCTGTACGCGTGGGGCACGGATCTCAAGCACGCCCGCCACGTCACCGAGTGCGTGGAGTGGCTGCTGGCGTACGCGCTGGCCACGGCCTGACGCGCACCGGCTGGGAGGCTTCGCCGCCCTCCCAGCCGTGCCCCCCAGCTGTGCTCAGGCGGCCGTCTCGGTCAGCACCTGGCCCACGCGCTCGAACAGCGGCTTCGGCTCGACGTTCGTGCCCGGGTCGACGAGCAGCAACCGAGCCGCGGCCAGCACGGCGCGGATGGCGCGGACGCGCTGCTCCTCGGGCAGGGACTCGATGTCGCTGACCCGGGAGAAGCCGATCACCCGCCGGGCCGCCTTGACCGCCGCGAACGGCGCGGCGTCGGCGTACACCCCGGCCAGGCAGCGGTCGAGGCCGATGACGCGCGGGTCGGCACGGCCCGGCCACAGCTCGGTGAACTCGTCGGCGAAGCCCTGCCAGGTCTCCGCCGCCTGGGCCAGCACCCACGCGGCGTGCGCGGCGTCGCCCTGGACGACGGCGCGGGCCGCGGCCAGCACGTAGTTGCCCCACAACGCGCCGACGTCGAAGCCGATCGGCCCGTAGAAGGCGAACTCGACGTCGAACGCCTTGGCCGAACGGGGCTCGTCGCGCACCAGCACCGAGCCGGTGTGCAGGTCGCCGTGGATCAGCGCCTCGGCGTGCGTCATGAACGCCAGCTTCGCCGCGCCGACGGCGGCCCGCACGTCCGGGTCGCCCGCGTACGCCGCCACGTCGGCCTCGTTGGCGGGCAGGATCAGGTTGTGCTCGTGGGTGATGTACGGCTCGGTGAAGACCAGGTCCTCGGTGATCTCGCACAGCTCCGGGTTGGCGGCCGTGGCCAGCGCCGCCTTGTGCCCCTTGGCGCCGAGGCCGAACACCGAGGTCCCGAACGCCACCTTCGCGACGTAGCGCCCTATATCGGCGGCGGCGCCCTCGTGCCGCAGCCCCTCGTTGAGCGCGCCGCGCCACACGCGGTGGTCCGACAGGTCCTCGATGGCGATGACGTGCCGGTCGGGGTCGGCGTCGTAGAGCTCCGGCACCAGGCCGGGGGCGACCCGGTTGTGCACGCGCAGCGCGCGGCCCTCGATGCCGTTGCGTTCCGGGGTGATGGGCCAGGTGGGGTCCACCCGGACGTACGGGAGCGCCTGCTTGAGCACCAGTCCCCCGTGCTCGGCCGCGGCCACGAACACCAGGTTGAGATTGCCGTCGCCCACCTCCCGCACGTGCGAGACCGCGCCGAAGCGTTCGAGCGCGGGCCGGGCCGCGACGTAGCCGGCCACGGTGTCCACCGTGAGGAGCTCGTAGCTCACCTGATCCTCCTGAGCGTGTAACTGGTCACGAGCGCGCCGACCAGCAGCGCGCCCTGGACGAACGTCTGGGCGTAGTAGGGGGCGTTCAGCATGGTCAGGCCGTTGATCATGACGCCGATGAACAGCGCGCCGACCACCGTCCCGAGCGCGTTGGGCCGGTTGGCGCCGAGCACCGCGAACCCGATCAGCGCCGCGGCCACCGACTGCAGCAGGTACGGGTCCCCCGCGCCCACGTCTCCCCTGCCGAGCCTGGCCGACAGCAGGATCCCGGCCACGGCCGCGCACACCCCGGACACGGCGTAGGCCAGCGCACGGTAGCGGGCCACGCGGATGCCGGCCAGGCGGGCGGCCTCGGGGTTGCCGCCGATCGCGTACAGGGCGCGGCCCCAGCGGGTGTGGTTGAGCAGGACGTACACGGTCGCGGCGAGCAGCGCGAACACCACGACGGGGACCGGCACCGAGGCGATCGTGCCGCCGCCGAGCCAGGCGAATCCCTCGGTGTAGCGGCCGGGCGCGGGGGCGCCGTCCACGGTCATCCCGGGGGCGACCGACTGGCCGCCCGTGACGATCAGCGCCAGGCCCTGGAAGAGGAAGAGCGTGCCGAGCGTGGCCACCAGGTCGGGGACCTTGGCGACCACGGTGAGCAGCACGTTGACGGCGGCGACGAGCAGGCCGGTGAGCAGCCCGGCGACCACGGCGGTGGCGCCGGTGAGGTTGAACCGGACCATGGTCAGGGCGGTCACCATGACGACGGCGCCGACGCAGGCGCCGGCCGAGAGGTCGAAGCCGCCGGTGGTCATGGAGACGGTGACGCCCAGGGCGACGATCCCGACCACGGCGACGGACTGCAGGACGACCAGGGCGTTGGGGTACGTGGCGAAGGCCGGGCGCAGCAGGGAGAACAGGACGAGCATGGCGGCCAGCACGCCCAGCAACCCGTACCGGTAGGCGACGGCGGCCACCCGCGACCCGGCCGTCCTGGCCTTCGGGGCGGCGCGGCCCGTGGTGGAGGTGGTGGCGGTCATGCGAGCTCTCCGTGCTGCTGGTCGTGCGGGTCTCCCCGCCGGGATGCCGGACATCAGGGCGGCCAGGCGTTCCGGGGTCGCCTCGGCGATCGGGAGCTCCCCGGCGGCGGTGCCCTCGTGCAGGACCAGCACGCGGTCGGCCAGCCCCCGCAGCTCCTGCGGATCCGAGGTGGCGACGACCACGGCCGCCTGCTTCGCCCGCTCGCGCACGACGCGGCCGATGTCCGCGCGGGCGGCCACGTCCACGCCGCGGAAGGGCTCGTCGAGCACCAGCAGCCGCGGCTCGCCGGCCAGCCATCGCCCGACCACGACCTTCTGCTGGTTGCCGCCCGACAGCGCCTCGATGGGCGCGTCGTGACCCGGGCCGCGCACGCCGAACAGCTCGATGACCCGCCGGGCG
Organism: Nonomuraea rosea; assembly: GCF_039539705.1. NCBI lineage: Bacteria > Bacillati > Actinomycetota > Actinomycetes > Streptosporangiales > Streptosporangiaceae > Nonomuraea > Nonomuraea rosea. The sequence continues at coordinate 11,041 of NZ_BAABDQ010000034.1, forward strand.
GCGTCCGTCTCCGAGCGCCGTCCGAGCAGCCCGGACCGGCGGCTGTGCCGCCGCAGCCAGGGCAGCGTCACATGGGCCCGGACCGACCAGCCGGGGACGATGGACTGCGCCGCCCGTTCCTCGGGCGCGAACGCCACCCCTCTGTCGATCGCCGCGCGGGGGTCCTTCGGCCGGTACGGCGCGCCGTCGAGCTCCAGCCGCCCCGACAGCAGCGGCCTGGCCCCGCCGAGCTGTTCGAGAACCTCGGTCTTGCCGGCGCCCACCAGCCCGGTCACGCCCAGCACCTCACCCGCGCGCACCCGCAGCCCGAACGCCGGACTGCCGGCCACGGCACGCACTCCCTCGGCGACCAGCACGTCCGGCACCGGCCCCGCGCTCTCCGGCGGTCCCGCGCTCTCCGACGGCTCCGGCTGCCTCACGCCGCCTGACGGGACGGCCGGGGCGGCCGGGGCGGCCGGGGCGGCCGGGGCGGCGGCGGGCGCGTACCCGCCTGCGGCGACCGGGCCGAGCATGGCCGCGACGATCGACTCCCGGGACACCGGCGCGGTGAACGTGGCGGCCAGCTCGCCGTCCCGCAGGACCGCCACCCGGTCGCACAGGGTCTCGATCTCCGCCAGCCGATGCGACACGTACAGGACGGAGACCCCCTGGGCCGCCGCCTCCCGCACCCGCACGCCGAGCGCGTCCGCCTCCACCTCCGACAGCGTCGACGTCGGCTCGTCGAGGATCAGCAGCCGCGCCCGCCGGGCCAGCGCCCGTGCGATGAGGATCTGCTGCCGCGCGCTCGCGGACAGGCTCTCCACCGGGACGTCCAGCGGCAGCCCCAGGTCGGGGGCGACCGCGGTGGCGGCGGCGCGTACCCGCGCCCGGGTCAGGAACCAGCCGCCGCCGGCCGCCAGCGAGTCGAGCGTCAGGTTCTCGGCCACGCTGGCCCCGAACACCACCCCGTCGTCGATGTTCTGGTGCACGGTCTGGACCCCGGCCGCCTGCGCGTCCAGCGGCCCGCCGAACTCCAGGGGCCGCCCCTCGTACGACAGGGTGCCGGACGTCGGCGGCGTCGCCCCGGACAGGATCTTGATGAGCGTGGACTTGCCCGCCCCGTTCGTGCCGATGAGCCCGACGATCTCACCGGGCCGCAACTCCAGGGTGACCGACGACAGAGCCCTGGTGGCCCCGTACACCTTGGAGACGGACGTGACCGCGAAGGTCACGACGCCGTCCAGGGCACGCGTGCCACGTCGGGGGTCGTCAGGCCGGGGAAGGCCCGGGTGAGCTGCTCGACGCTGGTGATGCCGGCGTCCCGCAGCCCTTTCTGGGTGATGAGCGAGGGCGGCACGGTGAGCGCGCGGTCCACGTTCTCCCCCGCAACGAGCAGGGCGGCGGCGCGCACCGCGACCCGGCCCACGTTGGCGGGGTCGGTGGCGGAGGTCGCCACCCACGGGCTGTCCGGCTCGGTCATGACGCCGATGTCGGCGGTGGAGACGTCCGCGCCGTAGATCTTCACCTTGCCGGCCAGGCCCAGCTCCTTGACGGCCAGCGCGGCGCCCTTGGCGAACTCGTCGTACGGCGCGAAGATCGCCTTGGCCCCCGGGTTGGCCTGGAGCGCCGCCTTGGCCTGGTCGGCGACCGCCGAGGCGGTCGAGCTGTTGACCACGCCGATCTGCGCGACCTGCTTGATGCCCGGGTTGTCCTTCTTGAACTGCTCCCAGGTCTCGTTGCGCCGGTCGAGCGGCGCGAAGCCGGCCACGTACACGTAGACGACCTCGCCGGAGCCGCCCGTGTCGGCCTTGAGCGCGCCCAGCGCCTGCTCGGCGATCGCGTGGTCGTCCTGGCTCAGGGCCACGGCCTCGGAGGCCCCGGGATCGACGTCGAACGCGACGAGCGGGATCTTCGCCGCGACCGCCTTCTTGACGGCGGGCTGCACGGTCTGGGCGAACCCGTGGTCCACGATGATCGCGTCGGACTTCGCGGTGACGGCCTGCTCCAGGTTGAGCGCCTGCTTGTCGTTGTTGCCGTCGCCGCTGGAGACCTCCAGCCGCACGTTGAGCGCCTTGGCCTCGGCCTGCGCCCCGGCCAGCCACTGCTCGAAGTAGTCGCCGGAGGAGAGCTGCCGTACCAGGGAGATCCGCACGTCCCCGCCGGCGAACTTCGCGGGCACGGGCGCGGACGGGGCGGAGGAGGCGGGGGCCGAGGAGGCGGCGGCGGGCGAGGGTGCTGACGTCGCGGGAGCGCCCTGGGAGCAGCCGGCCAGGACGAAGAGGGCCACAACGCCCAGAAGTCGTGCGGGTTTCACAGGGCGGACTATATCCCACAATTCATACACATATAGTAGGATTTACCTCCATGACGTACCTGACCGTGTACACCGACAGCGAAGAGCCCGAGACCCTCCTGGAGAGCGAGGACGCCGCGGAGATCGCCGCGACGCTCAAGGAGATCGACGTCGTCCTGCGCCACTGGCAGGTCGTCGAGGACCTGCCTCCGGGCGCGGGCCAGGAGGAGATCCTGGCGGCCTATCGCGAGCAGGTGGAGCGCGTCATCGCCGAGGAGGGCTACACGTTCGTGGACGTCGCGCAGCTCCACCCCGACAACAGCGCCGACTGGCCGGAGCGGGCGGCGGCGGCCCGGCAGAAGTTCCTGTCGGAGCACACCCACGACGACGACGAGGTGCGCTACTTCGTCTCCGGCTCGGGCATCTTCTACCTGCACGTGGCCGGCAAGGTGCACGCGGTGCTGTGCGAGGGCGGCGACCTGCTGAGCGTGCCGAAGAACACCACGCACTGGTTCGACATGGGCACCCGGCCGGCCTTCACCGCGATCCGCTTCTTCCACGACGACGACGGCTGGATCGGCGACTTCACCGGCAGCCCCATCGCCGCGCGCATCCCGGACTTCGACACGATCGCGGCGAACCGCGCGGCCAGGGCGAGCTGAACGCGACCGCCGTTCCCCTGTCCCCGCGCCGCCGAACCGGAGGCTCTTTCATGCGCTCGCACTGGTTCCTGCCGACCACCGGCGACGGCCACGACGTCCGCTCGGCCATCACCACGACCGACGCCTTCCGGCCGGCCGCGCGCGCGGCGACCGTCCCGTACCTGACGCAGGTCGCCAGGGCGGCGGAGGAGGCCGGGTTCGAGGCCGCGCTCACCCCGGTCGGGGCCGGCTGCCCCGACCCGTGGATCGTGTGCGCCGCCGTCGCCCAGCACACCGACCGGCTGAAGCTGCTGGTCGCCTTCCGCACCGGGTACGCGCTGCCCACCCTGCTGGCCCAGCAGGCGCAGGCGTTCCAGGAGATCTCCGGCGGCCGGCTGCTGCTCAACGTCGTCACCGGCGGCGACCCCGTGGAGCAGCGCGCGTACGGAGACTTCCTCGACCACGACGCCCGCTACGCCAGGACCGGCGAGTTCCTGCACGTGCTGCGCCGCGCCTGGGAGGGCGTGCCGTTCGACCACCAGGGCGCGCACTACCGGGTGGAGGGCGGCGGCCTGGCCGCGCCGCTCGACCCCCGGCCCGAGCTGTACTTCGGTGGCGCCTCCCCCGCCGCCGAGCAGGTCGCCGCCCGGCACGCCGACGTGGTGCTCATGTGGGGCGAGCCACCGGCCGCGATCGCCGGGCGCGTCACGCGGCTGCGCGAGCTGTCCGCCCCCCTGGGGCGCGAGCTCCGGTACGGCCTGCGCGTGCACGTCATCGCCCGCGACACCTCCGAGGCGGCGTGGGCCGAGGCCGATCGGCTGCTGGCGGGCATGGATCCGGCGCGGATCGCCGAGGCCCAGCGCCGCTTCGCCCGCTACGACTCCGTGGGCCAGAGCCGCATGGTCGGCCTGCACGCCGGCGACACCCGCGACCTGGAGATCCATCCGGGGCTGTGGGCGGGCGTCGGGCTGGTCCGCGAGGGCGCCGGCACCGCTCTGGTGGGCTCGTACGACGAGGTCGCCGGGCTGATGCGCGCGTACGCGGCGGCGGGCGTGCACGAGTTCGTGCTGTCGGGGTGGCCGCATCTGGAGGAGGCGTACCGGGTGGGCGAGTACGTCATCCCCCGCCTGGCCGTCCAGCACGCAGGACTGTAGCCCGCCGCCTTGACGATCCCAGCACGCTCCTCGCCGCTCATGCGGAGGAGCGCTGAACGACCTGCGGGATGGAAGGGACGACGTCGAGATCACGAGGATGGCCCGACAGGCCGGCCACGACCGTTTCGGCCCGATGCCGGCCGGCTTCGCGCAGGTCGTAGCGGACGGTGGTGAGCGGCGGCAGCGCCGGCGGCGCGGTTGCGGTGTCGTCGGCGCCGCAGCGATCACTCCGGTCAGCGCCGTGCTCCCCGACCTTTCCGACGACTCCCGGTGCGCACTACGTTCCCAGGGGATTTGACACCCACGCCCTCCGCCGGCACCGGCAACAAACCGAATGCGCGGAAGCGACCGGGTGGTGTTGCATACAGACGTGACCGGCGGACCTGACGGCAGGGGACGACGACGGCCTCCTGGTCTGCCATGTCCGGCCGCGCCGGCCTGGTCACGGCGCGTCAGACGCCCGGCCGGCCAGGGCCTGCGCCGCACACATCAACCCCGGCAGGGAGAGGCACCGAACACGTGAAGGACACCGAGATCCCGCGGGCGGTGGCCGCGGCCGTCGACACGGCCGCCGAGTACGGTCTGGGCGCCGACGACGCCGCTGTGCTGCACAACTCGAACCGGATCGCCGTCCGGCTGCGGCCCAGCGGCGTGCTCGCCCGGGTCGCGCCCCTCTCGCACCGCCTCGACTTCGAGGTCGAGATCGCCCGGTGCCTCGCCGGGACCGGCAGCCCGGTGGCGGGTCCCGATCCGAGGGCCGAGCCCCGCGTCCATGTCCGCGACGGCTTCGCCGTCACCCTCTGGACCTACTACGAGCCCACCGCCGCACCCGAGAACCACCCGCCCGCCGCCTACGCCGACGCCCTGGCCCGGCTGCACGCCGGCCTGCGCCGCATCAACCTCGCCGCACCGCACTTCACCGACCGCGTCGCCGACGCCCTCCGGGTGGTCGAGGACCCCGCCGTCAGCCCGGACCTCGGTGCCACGGAACGCGCCCTGCTGACCGGCACCCTCCACGGAATCAGCCGCGCGATCCTGGACCGCGGCACGCCGCAACAGCTCCTGCACGGCGAACCGCACCCCGGCAACCTGCTCGCCACCGCGGACGGACCGCTCTTCATCGACCTGGAGACCGTCTGCCGCGGACCCGTCGAGTTCGACCTCGCGCATGCTCCGGAGGACGTCGCCGCGCACTACCCGGGCGCCGACGCCGGGCTGCTCGCCGACTGCCGGATCCTCAGCCTCGCCCTCGTGGTCTCCTGGCGCTGGGACCGCGACGACCAACTCCCCGACGGGCGCGAAAGGGGCCGGGAGTGGCTCGCCCAGTTGCGGGCCGCCCTCGACCGCCGGGAGCACGCCGCCGGCGGCGGCGGCCACTGAGCGGCGCCCGCACATCACCGCCGCCGGAGGCCGCGGGAAAAACGACTCGGTATCTCCGTGCCGCGCTCGACGGGGACCGCCGGTTCGGCGAGTTCCATCGGAGGCTCGGCGTGGCGAAGAACATCCTCGCCGTACGCTCGTCGACGCCGGCATTCTGACGATCGTGCCGGCCTCCGGCGGCGGAGCCCACCACGAGTACGTCCTCACCCCGGAAGGCGAAGCCCTGCGTCCTGTGATCGCGGCGCTGCGGCACTGGGGCGAGCAGAACTGCGCCCCAGGAACCGGATCAGGCGCATAGCCCGGTCTTTCGTCCAGCAGCCCCGCGACGAAGGAGAGGCCCTGTGCCGCGGTCGACGATCAAGGTCGGCTCGCTGAGTTTCGACGCGCTGGTGGACGGCCCGCCGGATGGGGACCTCGTCATCCTCCTGCACGGTTTCCCGGAGAGCTCTCTGCAGTGGACGGCACACGTCACAGCGCTCGCCGAGGCGGGATACCGTGCCGTGGCGGTGGATCAACGCGGATACTCCCCCGGCGCACGCCCGCCAACACCCGCGCGCAGTCCGTCCTGCTGGTGCCCAATACCGAGAGAAAACGGGAGTGGTGTGAAGGTGAAGTGACGGGCTGGTGCCGGTGGCGCGCCAGAGCACTGAGCACGGCCGGAATTGCCCGCGCCGGGCGATCGAGGTGACCGCCTGGGGACGGAGCACGCAGGCTCCTGCCGTAGGTGGAGCTCCTCCTCGGGACCCTGGCGGATCAGACGGGTGGTTCCAGCATGGGTACGAGGAACCGCCGGGCCACTGCGGCCAGTTGCGCGTCGTCGTCCAGGTCGATGACGGCACTGGGGATCGCCAGGAAGGAGGTGGAGATCCGCACCATCATCTCGGCCACGAGGTCGACGTCCAGGCTGTCCGTCACGTTGCCCGCGCGTTGCTCGCGGCGGAGCTGGCCGGCGACGAACTGCCGCACGGTCGCGAGGGTCTGGCCCCCGTCAGCCATCATGGAGGGCATGAGCAGGTCTGGTTCCGTGGCGATGAGCCCGCCGATCAGTGGGTTGCCGCGAATGGCCCGCAACGAGGTGACGAAGCCCAGGACCACCCTGTCGGCAGCGGTGTCGGCCTGTTCGATGTCGATGAGGAATTGGTCGAAGTAGCGGCGGAACTCCCGGCGCACCACGTGTTCGACCAGCGTGTCCTTGGTGTCGAACCGCCGGTACACGGTGATCCGCGACACCTTCGCCAGCCGGGCGACGTCCTCCATGGTGGAGCGCCTGATACCCATCCGGCAGAACTGCTCGTACGCCGCGTCAAGGATGCGCGTCCGTAGCTCGTCGACGTCGTTCACGCCTTCGACGGCATCGACGTAGGCGCGCTCCAGTAACGACTCCGAGCCCGCCATGAATCCGGATAGCGCAGACTCCACGGTCACCTCCTGTAGGGATTGTGCCTCAAAGCGGTCTTGTGATGCCTGTCACACTGTGCTCTGATGATACGCAGAACCATTGTCTGTTTCTCAGTATCACTCACTTCTCAGCCTCGGGCAGAGCGGGACCCTCACCTCGAAGGAGTACAGACATGGCAGAGTTGAGCAGGCGCGACATGCTGATCTCGGGCACCACCCTGGGAGCGCTCGGCGCCTTAGGCGTGGCCTCTCCGGCCCAGGCGGACTCCCTGTCCGACGGCTGGACCTGGCCGGCCAGCGGTTCGATCGCGGGCTCCGGCAGCGGCGCCGACCCCCGATGGGTGTGGGACGACGTGGCCGATCCGCTCCTCGCCTCACTGTTCGACCGCGGTCTCATCCCCGAGGTCAACCGGCTGCTGTACGACTGGAACCGCAACGACCAGCCACTGCCCGCAGGCCTGCCGGAAGACCTGCGGGCCTTCATCGAGCAGGCGCGCCGGCTGCCGTCGTGGGTCAACCCCGCCACGCTGGACGCCGGGGCCCGGTTCCATGCGCTCAAAGGGAACTACATCGTCGTCCTCACCATCGTCGGCGCCGGCATGCTCGCCACCGCCATCCCCAAGGAGGCCCGCGCGGTCTACTACTCCGCAGGCGGTGCGGATCTCAAAGACCGGGTCGCCAAGACGAACATCCTGGCGTATGCGGTCAGGCCCCAGAACGCCTGGGCGGCCGGCGGCACGGCCGTGGTGGAGGCCGTGAAGACCCGCCTGGTACACGCGGCGGTGCGGCACCTGCTGAAGTCGTCTCCCCACTGGTCCGGCCCCATCCCGATCAGCCAGGAGGACATGCTCGTCACGTGGCACACCCTGGCGACCTACTCCATGCGCGGAATGCGCGAATGGAAAGTGCGCATCTCCTCCGCCGAGGCCGCGGGGTACCTCCAATCGTTGCAGGTGATGGGGCACATGCTCGGCATCAGGGACGAGTTCCTGCCCGCCACCTGGGATTCGTCCTACACCCAGTCGGACATCGTGCTGCCCAGGAACATGGGGCCGACCTCGGAGGGGGTGGAACTGAACGCCATCCTGCGCGGCATGCTCGCGGAGATGACCAGCCCCGGCGGCATCGACAAGCCTCTCGTCAACGCGTTCTCCAGGTACCTCACCGGCAACCAGGTGGCCGACTGGAACGGCATCCCACGCCAGCCGCTGTCCGACCCGGTGGTCAAGGCCGCCTGGCCGCTGCTGGTGCAGTTCCGGGAGGGTCTGATCGGTCTGCCGCTGGTGCCCGCCACCGCCTGGCTCCTCGACGAAATGATCAAGAAGTGGACCACGTACTACCTCACCAAGGGGGCACAAACCAAGATCGTGATTCCGACCGGCAACCGGCCCAGCTGATCACGGCCCAGGGGCGCCTCTCGCCTGGGCGTTCATCGGCCTTGAAGCAGTCCGGGAACGTTGCCGCCGGGTTCGGTGACGGTGGCCACCAGGCACCCGTCCTGAACCTCGCCATGCCGTAGTTCCCCGCTCACCGATACTCGGGCGGGCTACGGCCGGTCTCAGGGGTTCTGGAAGGTCACTTCCGGGTTGGCGGGAGACGGGCCGTTCAGCAGGGGCTGGTGCTCGCCGTGGAGGTGCTGGTCGAAGAAGGCGCCCACGTACGCCGTGGTGATCTCGCCCGGCCGCTTGCCCGACAGCGGCGCGGCAGGGTCGATGATCCCGGCCTGCCCGCCCAGGATGGGCAGGTCGATGAAGGTGAAGTGGCCGGAGTCGGCCACGGTCAGCCAGCGCTTCCAGCCGTCCAGGCGTCGCCAGTCCCGCGGCCAGGTGGTGTCGGCGGAGCCGGGCGAGTGCTGGGCCTTGGTGCCGAGCACGAGGAACGGCCGTTTGCCGAGGCCGGAGACCGGGACCGGGGCGAAGAACGAGCCGTCCAGGTTCACCCCGGCGCGGACGCGCCGGTCGGTGGCCATGACGCTCGCTGCGGCGTTGCCGCCGAGCGAGTGGCCGGCGGCACCGACCAGGCGCGGGTCGATCATCCGCCAGTGCTTCCACGAGGGTGCCGAACGTACGGGGTGGGTCAGCCGGTCGATGACGAAGGACAGATCGGCTGCCCGGTTGACCGCGGCCTTGGCCATCAGTTCCTTCTCCACCGTCCCGCATGCGACGCAGGTCAGGGTGCGGCCGCCGGGGAAGGTCGTGCCGAACGACTCGTAGGCGTGATCCACGAGGGCGACGACGTAGCCCTTGGAGGCGAGGTCGTCGCCTTCCTCGCCTCTCCGCAGGCGAGCTGGGTGACCGGGCAGAACATCCGCGTCAACGGAGGCGTCGTGTAAGCCCGGCGAGCAGGCGGGCGCAGCTGAAAAGCCGCTCATGGCTTCGCGGATCGCAAAACGCCCAAAGAGGGACATTAATTCGTCGCATTAATTGATTATCTTCTCTCGTGAAATGAATGAATGAGATTCCGTCGCGGATTTAGTGAACTGGTAAAGTGCGATCGTGAATCCTCCCTTCACGCCCCTCGCTCCTGACGACCCTCCCGAGATCGGCGGATATCGCCTGGTGGCGCGGCTGGGGGCGGGCGGGATGGGCCAGGTCTACCTCGCCCGCACCCAGAGCGGCAGGCGCCTGGCCGTCAAAGTGATCCGCGCCGAGTTCACCGGGGATCCGGAGTTCCGGCGGCGGTTCCAGCAGGAGGTCTCCGCGGTCGAGCGGGTGCAGAGTCTCTACACCGCGCCCGTCGTCGACGCCGATCCTCAGTCCAGGACGCCCTGGCTGGCCACCGCCTACGTCCCCGGGCCCTCGCTCGACAAGGCCGTCAGCCGGCACGGCCCGCTCCCTCCCCGCACGGTGCTGACCATGGTCTGCGGGGTGGCCGAGGCGCTGCAGGCCATCCATGGCGTTCAGGTGGTCCACCGCGACCTCAAACCGTCGAACGTGCTGCTGTCCCCCGACGGCCCCCGCGTCATCGACTTCGGCATCGCCAAGGCCGTCGACGCGACCCCGCTGACCGGCACCGGCATCCGCATCGGCACGCCGCTGTTCATGGCTCCCGAGCAGGCGCTCGGGTACCCGGCCGCGCCGCCGGTCGACGTGTTCGCGCTCGGCGGTCTGGCGCTGTTCGCGGCGACCGGCCGCACCCCGTTCGGCGAGGGCCCCGACCCGGCGGTGCTCTACCGCGTGGTGCACGACGAGCCTCGGCTCGACGGCTGCCCGCCAGAGTTGCGCGATGTGATCGCCCGCTGCCTGGCCAAGGACCCGGCGCACCGGCCGACGCCACGCGCCCTGGTGACCGAGCTCGAACGGTACGCGCAGACGGGGCCGCAGTGGCTGCCCCCGGAGCTCACGCATTCTTTGCCCGGCTACGCGGCCCCGCCCTTTCCTCCCCCGGCTCGCGCACGCAGGACGTTCGGGCTCGGAGTCGTGGCGAGCGCCGCCATGGGCGCTGCGCTGATCGCGGGCGCGGCCACAGCCGTACTGCTCAGCCAGGACCCCGCCAGCGGCACTCCGCTCGCTCAGCCCGCCGCGACCGTCACGGTCACCGAACAGGCGCCCGAGAGCAGGCCCACCACCGATGCCTCCGCCGAGACCACGCCGAGCCCCGAAGGCACGGCGACGGAGGGCTCGGTGACCGGAGCGAAGGCGGGCACGCTGCTCGGCACGTACAAGGGCATCAATGTGACCCAGTACTACTCGGTCAACTTCACCGACGACCCCACCCACCCGAAGGAGGGCAACGACGGGGACGTCAGCTACGGCGCCATCGGTCTCGAGGCGGACAAGATGGCCGTGCTCGAACCAGGACAGACCGGCACCTACCAGGCGTGCGTCGACAACACCAAGTACCTGACCGCCTACGACGCCGACGAGGCCAAGGGCAGGCTGGTGTGCGTCTACGCCGAGAACACGATCGGTCTCGTCAAGGTGACGAAGATATCCGAGGACGCCAGTGATTACATCACCATGGATCTGACAGTCTGGCAGCGCTGACGCCACGACATCGGGGCTCCAGGAGCTTGCGATGGCCGGGATCATCGATCCTGGCCAGCCATCCGCCGAGCCAGCAACACGGTCGTCTTGGCGTTGGCCGGTTACTTGGCAGCGCGCGCCACCGGCTGCCTGAGCATCGTCCTGGGCTCAGGATCGGTGAAATCGGTCAAGTAGATCTCGTGGTGCAGCCCGTTGCGTACCAGACCGTGCTCGGCCATGAACGCCTCCATCACGTCGAGCGACGCCTTCTCCTCGCTGTAGGGCCCCTCGTGGAGCAGCTCCACGCACTCGCCCTCGGTGAAGGTGACAACCTGGACGCGGTCGACGGCCGCGCCGGAAGCGCGTGCCTGCTCACGCGCCGCCTCGGCCGCCCCCGGCGCGGGCATGCCGGGCAGCGGCAGCAGCAGATGCCACCGCCACTGATCGCGCGGCACCTCCAGCGGGGGGCGAGAGGTGTCCTCCACCCACCAACGGCCCTCCAGCGGCCCCGCGGGGCCGCCCATGGCGGAGGCCACGGCGTACAGGGCGCCGATCGCCGAGACGTGCTCGCTCCCGCCGGGCTCGCCCAGACCGGTGACGTTGATGCAGGTGACGGGGGCGCAGTGGATCAATCGCGGTGTCATTGTTCCTCCAAAGGAATCATCAGATGGCCCCGCCGACGCCTGACGGGTCCGCCGCCACGCGTCGCGCTGGTTCGGCGACCACCATGCCCCCAGCCTGGGGTCTCCCCGTGGGGGAGAGTCCAGCCGGAACGGCCGGCCGCGTGGGAGACTTGCGCCCGGGCGGCCGGCGGATCCGTCACCCGATGGCGTACGCCCGGGTGCATGTGATCACCCGCCACGTCCGTGACCTTGGCGCGCAGTGCGACGAACCCCGGGGGCGGCCGGGTTCGTGATCCGGGCCGTCCATCCGGAGCCGGCGTGGGTCAGCCGGACCCGGCCGCCCGGCGAGCCGTTCGAGAACGGCACCACGATCGACGGCCTGGGCGGTGCCGGACTCGTGGCTGGTGGAGAACGGGCAGCAGCCCTCCCCCTGAGCAGCCGACCAAGGACTTCGCCTGCCTGCTCAACGAGGACAGCGGCCTTTGAGGACTGGCTAAGATCGTTAAGCCGCATCAGGCAAGGAGACTGACCGCGATCGCCTGCGACCGTGAAGGAGCCGCTCATGACCGCCGACCCCACGATGGCCCGGATCGGCCAAGGGGTGGAGTTGCATCACCACCAAGGTCAGCGTGAGGCCGCTCGCGAGTTGTTCGCGCAGATCTGGGACGACATCGGCGGCGAGCAAGGCGACCCGCTGCATGTTTGTGTCCTCGCCCACTCGATGGCCGATGTGCAGGACGACGTGGACCAGGAGCTGATGTGGGATCTGCGGGCGCTCGCCGCCGTCGGCCTGATCACCGATGAGCGGGTGGCCCAAGCCGGAGTGCCGCTTTCGGTGGCGGCCCTGTATCCGTCGTTGCACCTGAACTTGAGCGAGTGCTATCGCAAACTGGGCGATCTCGACCGTGCCCGTGAGCACCTCCAGCAGGCGCGGGACGGGATCGGCGCACTGGGCGACGACGAGTACGGGCAGCTCATCAAGGATGGCCTGGAACGGGTGGCCGAACAGTTGGATGAGACCGTCTGACCGCGAGCCCAGGCAGCAGGTTGCCCGTGACCATCGCCTCCGCCGGGCCGCCGACAGGGGTGGACCGGGGGGCTGGGGCTCGGACACCCGCTCAGAGATGACGGCTCGCTGTCATGGTGGGAGCCCGGTCCCCATCCGAACACGACCTAGGCCTTCGTTCCCAGCCGCAGTTGGCTCCTCCGGCCGATGAATGCCGGCATCGTCCCGGCAAAACTTGATCTCATGATCAAAACAGTGGTCAGAACGGTAGCACTCGGGATGGCGCTCACCTTGGCCGCTCCTGCGGTGGCTGAGGCCACCGCCCTTCCAGCGGCCGTGACCTGGAGTCCCTGCCCGGAGGATCCCGCCGTGGAATGCGGCGCCCTTTCGGTTCCGGTCGATTGGGCTGAACGCGATGGCGCCACCATCCAGGTGGCGCTGGCCCGCCGAAAGGCCACCCGCCCGGACGCACGTATCGGATCTTTGGTGATCAACCCCGGCGGGCCGGGCGGCTCCGGGGGCGCTGTGAAGACCCAGCAGGAGACGCCGTTCCCGGCACAGGCCATCATCTGCCAGGACGGGTCGCTACCCGTCCCCTCCTACCGCGAATGGGCGGCGCATGAGCGCCGGACGAGGAAGATCGCCCCGGACATGCGGTACTCGACCCTGGCGGTGAACTTCGCCGCCATCTGCCTGGGCCACCCGGGCCCGGTCGCCAATCCGCAGCACCGGCTGCGCGTCCGGGGCAGCGCCCGGCTGCTCCTCGTCAACGCCTTGCACGACCCCGCCACCGGGTACGCCTGGGCGACCGGCGTGAGCCGCCAGCTCAAAGAGCGGGCCGTCCTGCTCACCTACGAGGGGTGGGGCCACTCGGTCCACCACCGGGGCCCCTGCGTGACCGGCGCCGTCGACCGCTACCTGATCTCGCTCGCCCTTCCCCGGCCGGGCGCCCGCTGTCCCGCCGTACCGTCCGGCGCCGACGAACCCTGGTCTTCCAGCGCACGGAGGTTGCGGGTGGCCACCCCGGTGCCGCGTGCCCGCGGTCACGATGCGCTCGCTTTCGCGGTACGGGCCTTCGCCGACCTGCGCTCTCGCGCTGCGGACGCGAGGCGCAGGACCACTGAGCGGAGGGCTTCGGCGGGACGGTTCGACGGCACGAACAACTGCTGCTTCACCCGGGCGATTCGCTGATGCCTGGTGATGGACGGGCGCAGCCGTGACTCCCAGGCGGTCAGCGCGGCGTCGAGGTCGTCGGGGTGCTCCCGCAGTGCCCGGCCGAGCTCGGCGCCACCTCGGAGGGCGGAGCTGGCGCCCATTCCCGAGTAGAGATTCAGGCACCACGCCGCATCGCCCACGAGAACGACCTTTCCTCTGCTCCACCGGGACATCTTCACCTGGTGAACCGAGTCGAACAGGAAATCCGGCGTCTGCTCCAGGGAGCTCAGGGCGTGCCGTACCACGGGGTCGTCCATATCGGAGAACGCCGTGCGCAGCCGCTCGATCCTGGATCCGGTGAACTGTCCTTGGACGTCCTCGGTCCGATAGGTCAGCAGGGCGGTCGGGGGCCGGTCGGCGAACCCGAACACCCATGCCCCACGGCCCTCGCGGGCGCTGATGATGCTGTCCGCCTCCTGGAAAGTCGGCACTTGTTCCTGGAGCTGGAACGCGCAGATGATCGCGTCCCACGCGGTCATGTAGTGCTCGTCCGGGCCGAAGACCGTGCGGCGCACGTTCGAACGCAGTCCGTCGGCGCCGACGACCAGGTCGAAGCTTTCGCGGTACCACGCGCCGGTGCCGGCATCTTCGAGCAGCACGCGCACGTCGGCACCGGTGTCGTCGATCTCGACGGGTCTCGTCGCGAACCGCACGGCGATGGGCTCGCTTGTGCCGTCCCCGCGGATGCCTTGCCAGAGGGCGGCTTCGATGTCCCCGCGGACCACCGCCGCGGGATCGCCCGGCTGGTGCAGGAATCCCAAGCCCGGCTCACGGGTCCCACGCCGGGTCAGCGACCACGCCTTCCCGCCGTCGGGCGGGTTGCGGAGGTGCAGGTGACCGGCGATCCCGAGGTCGGCGGCGGCCTGCCTGCCCTCCGGCATGAGGCCGACGAAGTAGCCGCCCGTTCGACGTTCCGGGGCCCGTTCGACGATGACCGGCTGCCAGCCTGCCTGTCGCAGCCCGATCGCCGCGGACATGCCGGCGATCCCGAGCCCGACGACCAATGCGCGTTTCTGCATGATGCCGTTTCCCTTCTTTCGAGTGAGGTCCGGTCAGCCTGGGACGCCAGCCCGGCTGAGCGGGTGGCCGGTGTACGGCACGTCCGCGCAGACAGGTGTCGATTCATGGGTGATGACGACCGCAGCACGCATGACACGCTCCTGAACTAAGTTCGTTTTTGACGTCACCACCGTGCCTGAACTTTGTTAAGGTGTCAACTGTGGCGAAGGGCATCACGCGGGAGCGGATCGTGGCGGCGGCACTCGAGGTGCTCAACGAGAAGGGCATGGACGCTCTCACCGTCCGTGCGCTTGCTTCCCGGCTCGGCGTGGGAGCCCCCGCGCTCTACTGGCACGTCCGCAACAAGCAGGAGCTGCTCGACGAGATGAGCACGTTCGTCATGCGCCGTGTCACCCACGCCCTCTCGGGGATCGCTCCCGGCGCCGGCTGGCGTGCCGACGTGGCCGCCTACGCCCGTGTCCTGCGCTCGGAGTACCTGCGCCACCGGGACGGAGCGCGCATCTTCAGCGGCACCCGCTTCTCCGACCCCGAGGTGGTGAAGTCGAAGGAGTCCTGGCTCGGGCGCTTGACGGCGGCCGGGTTCTCACTGGCCGAGGCGGACGACGTCGTCGACGTGGTCACCGCCTTCGTGGTCGGTTTCGTGATCGAGGAGCAGGAGCGCAGCCAGTCCGCCGACGCCGACCCGGCCCGGTACTCGCTCGCCGGGCGCGACGCGTGGCTGGGTGAAGGCGCCGAGTTGGTCAAGGCCGCCGGGCACCTGCGCGACGACGGCGACCGGAGGTTCGAACGGCAGCTCGGCGTCGTTCTCGACGGGCTGGCCGCTCAGTTGCGCTGACGGTCCTCCGACGAGGGTCGGGGAAGCTCGGCACGCCGTTGTCCCGCATGCAATCGGCGTATTCGAGCTTGTCCGCCACCGGCCAGGAATCCTGGAGCGCGGGGGCAGGCCGGCCATCGTTTCATCGGCCTTCGCCTGCGGACGAAACGTCGTCGAAACCGGTGTTGCGGGATGCTGGCTGCGGTGGTGTGTCCGTAACGAAAGGAGTTGCCGGTGCGCGTTCTCGTGGTGGAGGACGACGAGGTGACCGCGCAGACGGTGGCCACGGGGCTGCGCAGGGCCCAGATGGCCGTGGACGTGGCGCTCGACGGCTTCCTCCGGTGCTGTGCCACGGAGATCTCGCGCTCGACACCGCGCGGCGCCGGGTCAGCAAGGGGGACCGGCCGCTGGACCTGGCCCCGAAGGAGTTCGGCGTGCTGGAGCTGCTGCTGGCCGCCAAAGGACGGGTGGTCTCCGCCGAGGAGCTCCTCGAACGGGTCTGGGACGAAAGCGCCGACCCGTTCACGAACGCCGTCAAGATCACCGTCAGCAGACTCAGGACCAAGCTCGGTGACCCGCCGATCATCGAGACGGTGGCCAAGCACGGATACCGCATCTGATGGCTGTGACGGCTCCCTTTCCCCTCGTCACGCGGCTCGCCGGCCGCCTGCCCCGCCACACCGTACGGCTGCGGCTGACGCTCCTGTACGGAAGCCTGTTCCTGGTCTCCGGCACCGTCCTGCTCGCCATCACCTACGCACTGATGCGGCAGGCGGTCAGCGGCTCCATGGCCACGAGCTTCATCTCCTCCTCGCCCGGCGACGTCTCCGCGCCCCCTCTGAACATGCCGCCCGGCAAGTCCGGCGCCGTGCAACTGCTCCCGGCCGAGCTGCAGCAGGCCCTGGAACACCAGCGGGCCGAGGCTCTGCACCAGCTCCTGATCAATTCCGGGATCGCGCTCGCCCTCATGTCGGTGCTCTCCGTCGCGCTCGGCTGGATCATCGCCGGACGCGTCCTGAGCAGACTTCGTACGATCATCGCCACCGCCCAGGACATCTCGGCGACCGACCTGCACCGGCGCCTGACCCTGGACGGCCCCGCCGATGAGCTCAAAGCGCTCGGAGACACCATCGACGGCCTGCTGTCCCGCCTGGAAGCGTCCTTCCAGGCGCAGCGACAGTTCGTCGCCAACGCCTCCCACGAGCTCCGCACCCCGCTGACCCGTCAGCGGGCACTCGGCCAGGTCGCCCTGTCCGACCCCATGGCCAGCACGCAGTCGCTGCGCGAGGCTCACGAGCAGATCCTCGCCACCGGAGCCCACCAGGAACGCCTCATCGAGGCGCTGCTCACCCTGTCCCGCGGGCACGCGGGCACGCGGGCATCGAGGTCCGCCATGCCTTCGACCTGGCCCAGCTCACCGAGGAAATCGTCGAAGCCCGCCATGCCGAAGCCCACCGGCGGGACGTGACGATCCGCCCCTCTCTCGGCACCGCCCTGACGGCCGGGCACCGTCCCCTCGCCGAACGCCTGATCGCCAACCTGGTCGACAACGCGCTCTGTTACAACACCGCGCCCGGCTGGGTGGAGGTGGAAACCCGCGCCGACCACGGCTGCGCCGTACTCACGGTCAGCAACCCGGGTCCCCTGGTCGCGCCGGACACCGTGGAACGCCTCTTCCAGCCCTTCCAACGCCACGGCACCGCCCGCACCGCCCGCCCAGACGGCCTGGGACTCGGCCTGTCCATCGTCCAGGCCATCGCCACCGCCCACGACGCCACCGTCACCGCCACCCCCAGAGCCGAGGGCGGCCTGACCATCACCGTCACTTTCCCACCCGCCCGCGGCATCACCGGCCGCCATCGCGACCACCGATGACTGTCATAGATGGAAACGGCGCTCTGCGCCTCCGTCTCGGCGCGCTCTGCGAAGCCCGGACGAATTTTGAGGTCCGCCACGTCCGAAGGCTCGCCGATCTCAACGGGCCCTCGCCGGCAGCGTGGGCGAGCGCTTTCACGGTCGTGCGAGCGCTTTCACAGGCGTGCGTGCGCTTTCACAGGCGTACAGGCGTCGAGCGGATCCTGACCAGCTCGCGGGTGAAGTCCCGCGACGACAGCCAGAGCTTGAACATGATCGCCGCCTCGAACACCAGCAGCATCGCCGCCGCGCCCAGCGTAACGAGCACGATCGCCCCGGTGAGCGGGCCGACGATGAACACCGCCATCTGGAACTCGATCCCGCTGACCAGGTGCGCTCTGACCCGGTGGTCGCGCAGCCAGTCGCGTACCCGGATGTACCAGGGGAAACGCGTACGGAAGTCCTGCTGAAGGTCCACCTCCGGCTCCTCCGACAGGACGGGGGCGACACCGGTGGCCTCCTCGATCGCCTCGTTCAGCTGACGACGCATCTGGCGGCGTACCTTGGCGAGCTGGAGCGCGTCCACGTACCTGAGCATGTCGAGGAAGACCACCAGGACGCCGAGGACGAGGTAGAACGCCTCTCCCGTGTACTGGAACTGGCCCCACATGAGCGCCAGCGCGCACGTGAGCACGCGGATCCGGTCGAAGACGTAGTCGAGCCAGCCGCCCAGCACGGTGCCGGTGCCCTTGAGGCGGGCGATCTTGCCGTCCACACAGTCCAGGACGAAGCTCAGGTGGTACATGAGCGCCCCGGCGACCAGCCATAACGGCTCGCCCATGAGGAAGCAGCCCGCCGAGCCGAGGCCCAGCAGGAAAGCGCCCCAGGTGATCTGGTTGGGGGTGATGGCGGTACGGTTCGCCAGGCCGACCACCAGCCGACCGGCCAGGGGATCCACCAGGAACACCGTCCACCAGGCGTCGCGGGACTTGAATGTCTGCGTACGCACCTCTTCCAGCGTGAACATCACTTCATAGGCCCTTCGTCAGTCCACCCGATTTGCTTATATGCAGTGAAATAGCCGATTTGCACCTCGCGGCCGTCGTCGGTCGTGGCCCTGCTCCTCGTCTCCGCGGCCAGCGGCAGCCCGCTCTCCGGGTCGATCACCAGCCGCTCGTCGTCGAGCCCGTTCTGGTAACTGAGGCCCTGCCCCATGCGGCCGAGGGGGTCGGTGACCGCGCCCTCCGGCCGCATGCCGGGAATCGAGGCCAGGATCTGGTACGCCGCGGAGCGCACCTCCGGCCTCACCGGCAGCGCGGTGATGAGCTCCAGGCAGGTCGCGCGCAGCTCGGCCTCCATCTCCCGCCCGACATATGCGCCTTTCTCCCGAGCGATGTGCGTCACGAGGAACGCGCGCAGCGCCGTGGGGTCGGTCGGGATCGTTCTCAGGGCCTTCCAGTCGATGAGCTGCTTGGTCAAGATGCCGCCGGCGTCGCGCCACCTGACCCGATGCGGCCCGCTCCTCGCCTCCCCCGGCGCCGCCCCGACCAGCGCCTTCGGAGCCACCTTGCCCAGTCCCGTCACGTCCGCCGGGTACTGCCAGGCGGTCGGCTGCCCCGCGGCCCGCCACGCCGCCTCGTCCTCCATCGTGGCCGGGCTCGCGCCGAGGTACCTTCCGCTCCACCGGTCCTGTACGCCGTACCGCCTGGTCAGCCACGTTTCGCGAGCGGACTCGCGCTTGATGACGTACCGGCGGTCGGGCGAGAGGATCAGCTGACCGGTGACCACGCTGGTCCGCCAGTACGCGCCGTCCGAGGGCGCCTTGGCCGTGGCACCGGCGGCGGCCAGCAGGATCTGCCGAGCTTCCGGCCCCCTTGAGGGAGCCACGGTGGGATCGGGCGAGAGCCGCGCCAGCGAGCCGGACGGGACGCCCACGGCCAGCGCCAGCGCCACGGCGGCGGCCGCGCCTGCCAGCCCGTTCCGCACGAAGGCCCACCGCATCGGCCGCTGCCGCTTCATCGCGCCCAGCCGGAGCTCGCGCTTCGGCTCCTCTTCGGGGAAAGCACTGACGGTTGTGGTGGCGGTGGCCAGCTCAGCCAGCAAACTGGCTCGCCCCGAGTGGACCACGTCCGCCGTAGGCCCCGACGCCTTGAGGAGCTCACGCACGGCTGCCAGCTCATCCGGACGCCTGTCGATCTCACCCATCGACATCTCCTCCGATCATCGGGTTGACGCCGCCCAGAGCCCGGCGGAGCTTCTTTCGCACCCTGTTGAGCCGAGATCCGACGGTCCCGTACGGAATGCCGAGCGTCTGCGCGACCTCCTCATAACTGAGCTCGGCGAGCGCGACGAGAAAGAGCGCGTCACGATCACCGGCGGACAGCCGTTTGAGCGCCTTCGCGAGCCGCCCCCGTGCGCTCGCGGCGGCCATGCGCGTCGTCACCCGGTCCTCGTACCCGCCGTCCGCCACCTCGCCGGCGGGCGTCCGCCGAAACGCCTCCAACCTGCGGGTCTCGCTCCGCTTGTGCTGGGCGAGCAGGTTGGTCGCGATCCCGTACAGC
Organism: Nonomuraea rosea; assembly: GCF_039539705.1. Taxonomy (NCBI): domain Bacteria; kingdom Bacillati; phylum Actinomycetota; class Actinomycetes; order Streptosporangiales; family Streptosporangiaceae; genus Nonomuraea; species Nonomuraea rosea. The sequence continues at coordinate 30,944 of NZ_BAABDQ010000034.1, forward strand.
CAGGGACGCACGGCCCCTCGCGCCGGGTCGAACGTCTGCCGCTTCCTGAACGCCACCAGGAACGTCTCAGCCGCCAGATCGTCGGCGACCTGCGTGCCGAGCCGCCCGGAGACGTACCGGTGTATCTCATCGAAGTAGCGGTCGTAGAGCACGGCGAACGCGTCCGGGTGGTGCCACGACCGCTCAATGAGCGCGGCGTCATCGGCTGCCACCGGCACATCCGGAGGTGCGGCCATGCGTAAGCTGTCCCTTCTTTGGGCTACACCTCTATTCCGCCGAAGCACCGATCCCCTTCGCACTTTTCACGAAATTTCCCCCACGCCCCGCACAGCAGCAGGCATCGCCAAACGGACCAGCCACCCGCTGCTCCGCGGAAGAACCCGAGGCCAAGACCACGCAGAAGTAGACCAAGACTCCAGCTGAGCCAGCTTCGGCCGGCGCGCTGACCACGGGGTTCCGGGCCCGACGCACTTCTTCGCCCCCCGGCGCCGCCTGAACGGCAGGACGGCTTCCGGCGGGCGGGCAAGAGGCACTCACGTACGTGGGAGCGTAACGATGACGACGAGCCCGCCGCCCTGGCGCGGCCGGGCGGTGACGTCGCCGCCGTGCGCCCGCGCCACCGATCGGACGATCGACAGGCCCAGGCCGACGCTGCGGCCGGTGATCACGCGTTCCGCACCGAGCCGGTGAAACGGCTTGAACAGCGCCGGAATCTCATATGACGCGACTGCGGGGCCGCTGTTGGATACCTCCACCTCGGTCCCCCCATCGAACAAGGTACGGCTGGCGACCCGCACCCAGCCGCTGCCGTCGCCGGTGTCATGCCGGATGCCGTTCTCGACCAGGTTGTGCACCAGGCGTTCGAGCAGCATCGCATCGCCTGCGGTCTGCGCGGGGAAGGCCGACTCATGCACGGTGACGCCTGCCTGCTCGGCCTCCGCAGCCGTCTGCCCCACCACGTGGCTCACGACCTCGGCCAGCTCGACCGGTGACCGATCTCCCACCTCGTGATCGGCCCGGGCGAGCAGCAGCAGCCCGGAGATGAGCCGCTCGTGCCGCGCGTTGATCTCCAGCAGGCTCGCGCCGAGCTGCTTGACGTCGGGCGAGGCCGTCCGGCGGTGCATGGCCCGCTCGATCAAGGCCCGGTTGAGCGTCAGCGGCGTACGCAACTCGTCGGAGGCATGGGCCACGAACCTGCGTTGGCCGTTGAAGGCGTGGCCGAGCCGCTCCACCATGGTGTCGAACGCGCCGGCCAGCTCCTTGACCTCGTCCACCGGCCCCCGCAGCCCGATCCGCTCGTGCAGGCCACGGTCTGCGGCCGGGGCTGCGGCGATGCGCCGCGCGGTCGCCGTCACCAGGCGCAACGGGGCGAGCATCCGCCCGGCCACCGCCCAGCCCAGCGCGGCGGCGAGGAGGCCGACCGCGCCCAAGGCGACGGCCCCCTGAGTGACCAACGACGTCACGGCCGCCTCACGCAGCTCGGCCTCCTGCGCCTGCACCCAGCGCAGCGCGTCCGAGCCCTGCATCACATACCCGCCGGGCATGAAGATGGACAGCATCGCCGGTCCGCCGCTGGACGCGCCATAGCGGGAGACGAACAACTGCGACAACTGCCGGTTGAACAGCAGGTACGTGACCGTGAGCAGAGCCAGGCCGGCGGCCACGAACAACGCTCCGTACACCAGAGTGAGCCGGGCTCGCAGCGTGAGGCGAGGTATGCCGAACGGTGGGCGCCTCATGGAAGCCGGACCATCACAGTCCGCACCAACGTGACTGTCGCGGCGGTCAGCCTGAACCCTTCTGCTGTCGACAGGACCTGCATTCCATCCTCCTGTGTGTGTCCTCCGACCATGCCGCAGCCGCTGTTTACTTGGCGTTACCGAGCAGGAGATGAAGTCGGAGTTGCTCCTGCGCCCGGTCTTCCAACGACTCGAACCCCGCATCCGCGCGCACGTGCTGACCTGCCGGCCGGCGGGCATCGTGGCAGCTTCGGAATGGACGCGGTCAACGGATTTCACGCTGGCGTCAATGGCCACCTGTGTTTATAGGCAGCAGCGCCCGGTACGGACGCAACCACTCCAGCGCCCATCCTCTATCGCCTGATGAATCGGCGATACGTTCCCGAAACCGCCCAACCGTTAAAACAGGGGGGTCGGCTGACCACAGCATTATCTTTAGCGAGGAGATTCCATGTACAAACGACGTCTCGCGGTGCTCGGCGCGGTCGCCGTATGCGCCATCGCCGGCCTGGGCGGCTCCGCGATGGCCGACGACCACTCCCCCACCGCTGGCACGAAGGTGACCTGCACATCGGCTGACGGCAAGACCGTCGAGAATCCCCCCGCGCTGCCGGAGGGCGCACAGGAGGGCTTCAAGAAGGGCGTTATGATCTCGCCCGACGGTGAGGTCAAGCACTTCGGCTCGGACGAGACGACCGGAGACGAGACGACCGGAAACAGGACCGGTGACGTGATCATCAAGGAGGAAGGGTCCGATGAGACTCCGACGCCTCCGACCGGCGCACCCAACCTGACCACCCCATCCGGCGCACCCAGCCTGACCACCCCGTCGGACGCGCCCAACCTGGCGGCCCCGACCGAGGGCGACAAGGCCGAAACCTTCAAGGTCATCTGCCTGAAGGCCGAATAAGGCATTAGGCCGGGCACGACGGGTTCGGCCCGCGCGCCCTGTGCTCGAAGCGCCCGGCGGCGTCCACCGGTCCCACATCCTGGCGGCGCCGTCGGGCAGTCGGCACTCCAGGCCACCCCATCTACAATCCGGCGTGCAGCCGACTACTTCGAGATGACCGAAGAAATCACCGAGGCTAGTGACACAACATGCTGACCGACTTTTACACTTCTCGTCACCATGCGCGACCCACCGATCACTGATCATGAATTGACGATCTCTGGCGAAGATTGATAACGTCCCCGTAACGTGCATCCTCCCCGATTCGCGAAGTCCTGGCTGAACAAAATTCAGACGTTTTCGTCAGCCCGACATCATGAGATTTGAATCGACGAGACTGGAGAATGACATAAAGACATCCCTTGGGAGTTACGTCTCCGCCGCCGTCGCCATGGCGTTGATCGCGTCCGCCCTCACCGCAGGCGTCACCGCGAGCGCCGAGTCCCAGACACGTGAATCGACCGACAGCTTATCGGCTGTGGAGGCACGGCCCAACGACGGCTCCGGATATTGGCCGGACTTCTCGAACCCCGGCTATGCCAACACTCCGGCCAACGCCGGCGGCCTGGGCCTGGGCGCGTACCCAGGCCAACTCACCGACTATGCGCCGAACATGAGCGCCAGCAAGCCATTGAGACTCGAATTTCCGGATAACAGCGTCATCTCCTTCAAACGCTTCCTGGCGCTGAAGGTAATTATCTACGGCGACAATCTCACATTCGTCGGCTGCTCGTTCGAGGGCACCAATCCCAACGACAACCTCGTCCAGATCTACTCGGACAACAACATCAAGTTCCTGTACTCGACGTTCAAGCCGAACTCCTACTCGATGCCTCCCGGAAACGACGGCACCGTCTCGTCATCCCCTACCAAGCCGGGCACTCCGTTCGACAAGTCCTGGCAGCTGGCGACGACGATGAAGGAAGCCGTCGCCGTCATGGACCACAACGACATCTGGGGCAACGCCGGGATGATCATGGTGACGGGATTCCCCGGACGCCCGTCGACCTGGACGAACAACTACATCCACGACATGGCCGATACGTCACATGACGTCTACCACCATGACGGCATAGGCCCGCAGAGCGAAGGCGACGGCGGCCCCATGATCGTTCACCACAACACCCTGGCCTCCCTGGGCAACACCAACGGCCTGGCCCTGCAGGGCAGCGGTGTCTACGACCACATCTCTGTCACGGACAACTATGTCTCCGGCTGGGGTTATGCGCTGAGCATCGGCGTCGTCAACAACGCCACCAACATCACCGTCACCGGCAACATCTTCTCGGCCGAACTCGAGCAGCTGTACGGCTTCCTGTACGGCAACATCTGGGGCGGAACAGCCCGCGGCTCCACCTGGCGCGGCAACCTCATCCAAGCCCGCGCGGGCGACGGCAACCAAACCTACTCAACGGCCGACAACGGCAAATATCTTTGGCCGACCGGTTCTGCCAGCCATACCACCGACTACACCGGCTGAGTCCGGCACAGCACGCTCGGTGACGCCGTTGCCGAGCGTGCTGCCACGCGGTCCGACCCCGTCGCCACGACTCCCTCCTCTTGCATGCATCGCGGCTGGTGGCCGTTCGCGGATCGGCTGGGCGAACTCGCCGAGCTCCGCCCCACCACGGTGCGCGCACTGGACGATGACGAGCTGGCTGCTGGCCGGGGAGCCCTCAGGACGCCGGTTGTGCCGCGAAGCCGTCGAGAAGCAGGTCGGCGACGTGGGGGCCAATGGTGGAAGGGTCGGTACGCAGCGTACGGGCGAATCGGGTGACGACGTGCAGGGTGCCGGTGATGGCTTGCGGGAGCAACTCGGGCGGGAGGTCACGGCGGAGCAGTCCTTCCTGCTGGCCACGCTTGACCAGGGCGAAGACGGCTTGGTGCATGCGCCGGGAGGCCGGAGGCGGTGACGGGCGGTGCGACTCGGCGGGCAGGGGCTGCCATTCGGAGCTGACGGCGAGCACCGGGTAGCGCTGGATGATGGCGGCCATCTCGATGATGAGCGCGCGCAGTGCGGCCACCGGGTCGAGGTCGCCGTCCAGGGCGTTGGTGATGGCTTGCTGGGCCTCGGCGGCCGCGGTCTCGAAGATGGCCAGGCGCAGGGCTTGACGGTTGGGGAAGCGGCGGTAGACGGTCATGCGCACCAGGCCGGCCTCCTCGGCGATGCGCTGGACGGTGGCGTTCGGATCCTCGGCCAGCACCCGGGCAGCGGTGGACAGGATCAGCGCGTCGTTGGCGCGGGCGTCGCTGCGCAGCCCTCGACGCCGTGATGGGGCCGGTGGCCGGGTCGCGGAGCTCATTCGTTAAATGTTACACATCTGCCTCAGGTAGTGTCCTAGCTTCTGCGGCATGTCCCCTCCACCGGCAACGCAACACGGGCGTATCGACGCGAATCTTCTGCAACTAGGCCTGGTACTGGTGCTGGGCATCGTGATGAGCATGCTCGACACGACCATCGTCAACGTGGCGCTGAGCACGCTCGGCCGCGAGCTGGACGCCGGCCTGGCCACGACCCAGTGGGTGGTGACCGGCTACATGCTGGCCCTGGCCGTGGTGATCCCGGCCACCGGGTGGCTGACGGACCGCTTCGGCGCCAAGCGGCTCTTCGTACTGGGCGTGACGCTGTTCACGGCCGGATCGGGCCTGTGCGCGGCGTCCTGGGATGCGGGCAGCCTGATCACCTTCCGGGTGGCGCAGGGCGCGGCCGGGGCGCTGCTGATGCCGGTCGCGCAGACCATCCTGGCCAGGGCCGCCGGGCCCGACCGGATGGGAAGGGTGATGACCCTGGTCGGCGTGCCCGCCCTGCTCGCGCCTGTCCTCGGGCCGGTGGCCGGCGGGCTCATCGTGGACCACCTGCCGTGGCGCTGGATCTTCCTCATCAACCTGCCGGTGGGCGTGGCGTCGGTGCTGATCAGCATCCACCGGCTGCCCGCGGACCCGCCTCGAAGCCAGGGCGGGCAGCGGTTCGACTTCGGCGGGCTGGCACTCCTGGGGCCCGGCCTGGCACTGCTGGTGTACGGGCTGTCGCAGGCGGGTCACACGGGCACCTTCAGCGCCCTCGGCGTGTGGGGCCCGATGGCTGGTGGCGCACTGTTGGTGGCGCTGTTCGTCGGATACGCCCGCAGGCGGGGCGAACGAGCGCTGATCCCGCTGGCCTACTTCCGTGACAGGGCGTTCGCCGGCGCCGGCGCCGTCGGAATCATGATCAGCGTCAGCGTCTTCGGCGTGATGCTCCTGCTGCCCCTGTACTACCAGCAGGTCCAGCACCACAGCGCCCTGGCCGCAGGCCTGCTGCTGGCCCCTCAGGGCCTCGGCACCGCCGTGTCCATGCCGATCGCCGGCATGCTGACCGACAGGGTGGGCCCGCGCCGCGTGGTCGTGACGGGGATGGCACTGATCGCGCTCGGCACGCTGGTGCTGACCCAGCTGCCGGACGGCATGCCGGGCTGGGCGGCGGCGCTCGCGCTGATCGTGCGAGGTCTGGGGTTCGGCGCCGCCATGATGCCGGCGATGGCGGCCGGCTACCGCAACCTGCCCGCCTCGGCGGCCGGACACGGCAGCAGCGTGCTGCAGATCTTCTCCCGCCTCGGCGGGACGATCGGGGCCGCCCTGATGGCCGTGATCCTCACCCATACCGGCGACTTCGGCACCGCGTTCTGGTGGGCCACCGCCATCACGGCCGCCGGCGCCCTGTGCGCTCTCCTGCTACCCGGCGGTACCGCCTCGGCTCGAAACCAACCCAAGGAGCAACAATGATCAGCAGAGAGATCCACCTCGTCCGCCACCCCGACGGCGAGCCCCGCCTTGCGGACTTCCGCCTCGTGGAGGTCCCTCTCCCTGCCCTGGGCGACGACCAGGTGCTGGTCCGCAACCGGTACTTCGCGCTCGCCGCCGTCATGCGCACGCTGATGACCGGCGCCGACATCGGCATGCCGCTGGGCACCTACCGGCCCGGCCACGCCCTGTTCGGCTCCGCACTGGGAGAGGTGATCGACGCCGGGCCGGCCGCCAGGAGCACCCTGAACATCTTTCCGCCGGTTCGCTGCAAGATCGACGGTTGCTTAATTTCCTATAAGTTGGTAGGAAATGCATGTGTCCTTGCGACATGTGCCCGTCCAAGAGCGCCCGGCCCCACGGAGCGACCGCTGTGACCTCTCCACCCCCCATGCCCACCGCCGCCGTCCCCGTGCAGGAGCGCCTCGATCCCCGTGTCCGGCCTGGGGTTGGATCGGCCCGGACGAGGCGGGCGGCCCAGCGAGTGGGTGTGCGCGTGCTCGCCGCCCTGGCGTTGCTCGGCTTGTGGCAGTTGGCCGCCACCGCGGCGAACAACCCGTCGTTCGTACCCGCTCCCCGCGCGGTGTGGGATCAGCTCGTACGGCTGTCCACGACGCATGAGGGCATCCGCGGCTACAGCGGCAGCCTGCTCGTCGAGCACCTGGGGGTGAGCCTGCGCCGCATCCTCATCGGCTCCGCGATCGGGGTGGCGGCAGGGCTCCTGCTGGGCGTCGTCCTCGGCACCGTTCCGTGGATCCGCGTTGTGGCCGAGCCGGTGGTCACGTTCGTACGGGCGCTGCCGCCGCTGGCGTACTTCAGCCTGCTCATCATCTGGTTCGGGATCGACGAGACGCCCAAGCTGTGGCTGCTGGCCATCGCGGCGCTGCCGCCGGTCGCGGTGGCCACGGCGGCGGCCGTGCACGGCGCCCCGCGAGACCTTGTCGAGGCGGCCAGGGCGCTGGGCGCGTCACGGCGGAACGTCGTCCAGGACGTGGTGCTCCCCCATGCGCTGCCGGAGATCTTCACCGGCGTGCGCCTGGCCGTCGGCATCGCGTACTCGTCGGTGGTCGCCGCGGAGACCGTCAACGGCGTGCCGGGCATCGGCGGCATGGTCCGGGACGCCCAGCGCTACCTGCAGACCGACGTCGTGGTGCTCGGGTTGTTCGCCATCGGCATTTCGGGGTTGCTCATCGACGGCCTGCTGCGGGTCGCGGAAAGGCGGCTGATCCCGTGGCGCGGCCGTTCATGACTCTGAAAAGGAAGCTCTCCATGTCACCACCCCGTCTCGCGTTCCTGCTCCCCATCGTCCTGATCACCGCTCTGACCGCGTGCGGCAACGGCGCCGCGTCGGCGGGAGGCGGTACGGCGGCCAAGAGCATCCGCATCGCCTACCAGGCGTTCCCCAGCGGCGATCTCATCGTGAAGAACAAGAAATGGCTGGAGCAGGCGCTTCCGGGCTACAGCATCCAGTGGACCAAGTTCGACTCCGGCGCCAGCATCAACACCGCCTTCGTCGCCAAGAGCGTGGACATCGCCGCCATCGGGTCGAGCCCGGTCGCCCGCGGCCTGTCCGCCCCGCTCAACATCCCGTACCAGGTGGCGTTCGTGCTGGACGTGGCCGGTGACAACGAGGCCCTGGTGGCCAGGAACGGGAGCGGCGTCGAGAAGATCGAGGACCTGCGCGGCAAGAAGGTGGCCACGCCCTTCGCCTCCACCGCCCACTACAGCCTGCTGGCCGCGCTGAGCCGCGCGAAGGTGCCCGAGTCGGCGGTCAAGCTCATCGACCTCGAACCGCAGGACATCCTCGCCTCCTGGACCCGCGGCGACATCGACGCGGCCTACACCTGGCTGCCGACGCTGAAGGAGCTGAAGAAGGGCGGCAAGACGCTGATCAGCAGCCGCCAGCTGGCCACGGCCGGCAAGCCCACGCTGGACCTCGGCGTGGTGTCCACCGCGTTCATCCAGGCCCATCCGGAGGCGGTGGACGCCTGGCGCAAGGTCGAGGCCAGGGCCCTCGATCTGATCGCCGGCAATCCCGACGAGGCGGCCACGGCCGTGGCCGCCGAGCTGAACCTCGCCAAGGACGACGCCAAGGACCAGCTCAGCCAGGGCGTCTTCCTCAAGCCCGCCGAGCTGGCCTCCGCCGAATGGCTGGGCACCCCGGGCGATCCCGGTGCGCTGGCGCAGAACCTGGTCAGCGCCGCGCAGTTCCTCAAGGAACAGCAGAAGATCGATGCCGTGCCCGACCTGGCGGCCGTGCAGCAGGCCATCTACAACAAGGGCCTTCCCGATGTCCTCGGCTCCTGAGGGCGCCGCGGTCCACGCCTGCGACGTCGAGCACGTGTACGGCAGGGGCGCCGACGCTGTCACAGCTTTGGGGCCGGTCTCGCTCGATGTCCCGCAGGGATCGTTCCTCGTGATCGTCGGCGCGTCCGGCTGCGGCAAGAGCACGCTGCTGCGTCTGATCGCGGGGTTCGAGCGGCCCACCTCCGGCACCGTGCTCACCAACGGCGCTCGGCCCGCGCCCGGCCAGGGCGCCGGGATCGTCTTCCAGCAGCCCAGGTTGTTCCCCTGGAAGAGTGTGGGCGGCAACGTGGAGCTCGCCCTGCGCTACGCGGGCGTACCCCGCGAAGAACGCGCTCGCCGGGTCCGGGAGCTCCTGGAGCGGGTCGGTCTGCGCAACGTCGCCCACCGCCGGATCTGGCAGATCTCCGGTGGTCAGCAGCAGCGGGTCGCCCTCGCCAGAGCGCTGGCGGCCGACAACCCGCTGCTGCTGCTCGACGAGCCGTTCGCCGCGCTGGACGCGCTCACCCGGGAGCGGCTTCAGGAGGACCTGCGGCTGGTGAGCGCGCAGACCGGCCGGACTTCGGTGTTCGTCACCCACAGCGTCGAGGAGGCCGTGTTCCTCGGCAGCCGGGTCGTGGTGCTCACCAGAAGGCCCGGCCGGGTCGCGCTCGACCTCGACATCCGCCTGCCACGCACCGGCCTCGAGCCCGACGAGCTACGCGCCCTGCCCGAATACGCCGCCCTGCGCGCCACGGTCAGCCAGGCCGTCCGCGCCGCCGCCTGACAGCCCCGCTTCCGACCACCTCGAAGGAGACGGCACATGTCCACGCCGACCGCCACCACGCTCACCCTTGATCCGCTCGGACCTCATTTCGGCGCCCGCGTCGAAGGGCTCGACCTGGCCACCGCCCACGACGACGACCTGGTCGCGGTACGAGCCGCGCTCATCGACAGGAAGGTGCTCTTCTTCCCCGGGCAGACCCTCGACGCCGACGGCCAGGTCGCCCTGGGGCGGCGGATCGGCGAGCTGACCGCTTCCCATCCCGTCGTCGGCGGAGTGGATGAGGCGCACCCGGAGATCTACGCGCTCGACAGCGCCGACAACGGCTTCGCCGACGTGTGGCACACCGACGTCACGTTCATGGCCCGCCCCCCGCTCGGATCAATCCTGCGCGCCGTGATCCTGCCGCCCAGCGGCGGCGACACGAGCTGGGCCAACAGCCAGCTCGCCTACGACTCCTTGTCCGCCCCGGTACGCGCACTGGCCGACCAGCTCACCGCCGTGCACGACGGCAACCGCGAGTTCGGTTACTACCTGGCCCAGCGTCGCGGCGGCCAGGGCAGCGTCTGGGACGGCGAAGTCGTGACCCGGCTGGACCCGGTGGAGCACCCCGTCATCCGCGTCCACCCCGAGACAGGCCGCAAGGGCATCTTCGTCAACCCCGGCTTCACCTCCCACATCGTCGGCGTCTCGGACGCCGAGAGCCGCGCCATCCTGGACCTGCTCTACGCGCACCTCACCAAGCCCGAGCACATCGTCCGCCACCGCTGGAGGCCTGGCGACGTCGCCATGTGGGACAACCGCGCGACGGCCCACTACGCCAACCGCGACTACGGCACCGCTCACCGGGTCATGCACCGCATCACCCTGCGCGGCGACCGGCCCTTCGGCCCGGCGGCCTCTCGCTGATGCCGCGAGGTTCGTGATCCCCCGGGGACCTTCCGCCAGGCATACCGTCCAGGCCGAATCCGGTGGACTCGCCGCTGCGGCAGCGTTCGTACTGTCAGAGTGCCGTTGGAATGTCGTCCGAGAGTCCGCCGGTCCGATCACCGGATCGGACCGATCGGCGTTCCCAGACCAGGGCCGCGACCACGCCGATGGCATAGGCGACCAGATCCCATGGGTCGGGGAACGCGCCGACCAGGACACCGCCGAAGCCCGGCGGGGTCGTGCCGACTATTTGGTAGATCTCGACGGCGGCGGCGATCGCGGCCGTGGCCAGGGTGCGGCGTGCGGCGGTGGTGCGCCACAGCAGCCCCAGGAACGCGTAGACCAGCATGGTGGCGGCGACGTCGCTCACGTAACCGCGGATGAACGGTTGTCCCGGGCCCCGGTAGAAGAGGGTGAACGCGCCGACGGCGAGGGCGACGCCACCCAGAAGGAGCATGGCGCGGCGCATGAGATTGACACCTTCTCCGGGCTCAGCGATCAGGACGAATCCGATCATAGAGCTCGTCCCCTGAGACCTCGCCATCACGGAGACAATGAGCCCGGCTCGGAGTCGGTGGGTGACTGTTCGACCGGGAAAAAGATCGGGCTGAGCAGGTGCTGCGTGCGGTCCGGCGTCGGCTGGTTGGCCAACAGGGGCAGGATCACGCGACGGAACTCGCTGATCATCTCTTCCAGCTCGCCGCGGGTGAGCCAGACGGCGTGCTGCCGGTAGCCGACGAGATCCGCCACCGGGTCGACATCCTCGCGGTCGAGATAGGCATTGAACTCAGTGATCAGGACGGCCATCGAGGTGGCGAAGACGCGCCGGTGGTCGTCGGGCGTCATGGCCGCGAGTGCGTCGGCGTCGAGGACGGCTCGGTCGTGGCGTAGCCGGTAGCGGCGCTCCACCGCCCCGCGCACCCGCCTCTCGCCCGCCACTTCCAGGATGCCGCCGGCCGCGAGCAGGTCGACGTGCCGATAGACCATGGCCTTCGAGGTGTCGGGGATCCGTGCGCAGAGCTGGCCGGTGGTGAGCTCCCGCTCTCCGCGCATCGCATGCACGATCCGCAGCCGCACCGGATGCGCCAGTAGCTCCAAAGTGTCCACGATGCAATAGTCTCATGCTGTGCTACCGTTCGCAAAATAGTAGAAAGCATGGTGTCGGCATGACCCTGGGAACGGATCCGGCGGCGATCGCCACGGCGTCCGCCGAGACGCTCTGGCACCGCGCCGACCGGCGATCGCCCGGCTCCTGTCCGCTTTCAGACGCTGACCACCCCCTCGCAGGAAAGGCACAGCAGTGATCGACGAAACCGCCGCAGAACAACAGCTGGCCTGGCTGCTGGACGCCTCCTTACGGGGTCCGCTGCCGGACGGCGAGATCCGTCAGCACCTGGCCCCGGCCCTGCTGGAGGCGAGCGGCGGACCGGACGGAATCAACGCCGCACTGGCCGCAGTGGGCCCGCTCACCCTCCGCGAAACCCTCCGCGAAACCCTCACGACGCGACCGGACCAGGTCCAGGCAGCCGTGCACAGCCGCACCACGGCTACCGCATCACGGTGCACGTGGAGGCGGCGGGGCGCGTGGACAACCTGCGCCTGACTCCAGACGAACCCGAGCCGACCTCGTGGACCGAGATCGACGCACGGCTGGCCGAGCTGGGAGCACGCGTATCCTTCGCCGCGGCGCAGATCGAGCCGGACGGACAGTGCCAGCTCGCGCACGGCCTCGACGCGGACACGCAACGTCCGATCGGCTCGGCGTTCAAGTTGTACGTGCTGGGCGCGCTCGCCCAAGCCGTCACCGAAGGACGGCTGTCGTGGAACGAGCCGCTGGCCATCCGCGACGAGTACAAGAGCCTGCCCTCGGGCACCCTGCAGAACTGCGCGGCCGGCACCATGCTCCCGCTGTCGGAATACGCCGATCACATGATCTCGATCAGCGACAACACCGCCACCGACCACCTCATCCACCGGCTGGGCCGGGACGCGGTGCGACGCCAGTTGCCGCTGTTCGGCCACCGGCAGCCCGATGCGAACGTCCCGATCCTCACCACCAAGGCTTTCTTCCAGCTCAAGGCCACCTCGGATGAGGGCCGGGCACGGCAGTACCTGGCCCTGCCGACCCGCCGGCGCATGGCCGCGGTGCTGGAGCTGGAACGGTCACCGCTGCCCGAAATACCCGAGACCTGGTCCCAACCCAGATACATCGACCAGATCGAGTATTTCGCCTCGCCGGCCGACATCTGCCACGCCTACGCAGGCCTGCTACGGCTCGGCCAGCCCGAGATCCACCACGCTCTCTCGCTCAACGACGACGGACTTCACCTCGACGCCTCCCGATACCCGGCAGTCTGGTAGAAGGGTGGCAGCGAGCCCGGCGTCGTGACCCTGCACTACCTCGCCCGCACCGCCGACGGCCGTGCGCTGGCCACCAGCCTCATGGTGTCCGACCCCACCACCGCACCCGACACGATCGACGTGGCGGCCAAGAGCCAGTCCATCGTCCGGGGAGCGTTTCACCTTCTGACACGGTGACCGCGCGCAATCGCCAGCAGCGCCGGCAGCTCAGAAATACCCGGCCCAGCCCGACCTGCGGGACTGCGCGATTCCGAACTGGTTGGCGCCCTTGCCGTTCCAGATGTACAGGCTGCCGTTGTGGGTGGCGGCGAGATCGTTGATGCCGTTCTGGTTGATGTCGCCGGGCGTCATCAAGGTGCTCGCGTACGGTTCCCAGCCCGGTCCGATTTCCTGGCCGGCGGTGAAGTTGTTGGCGCCCTTGCCGTTCCAGATGAGGAGAGTGTGGTCGGCCTTCCTGACCGCCGCCAGGTCACCGATCCCGTCGCCGTTGAAATCGCCGCCGATCGGCCGGGTGTAGCCGTCCCAGCCGGAGCCGATGGCGGTCCTCGGGCCGAAGGCGTTACCGCCCTTGCCGTTCCAGACGTACAGCGTGCCCTTGTCCGTGGCCGCGATGTCGTCGTTGCCGTCCTGGTCGATGTCGCCGAGCGAGGCCAGCGTGTCCTCGTACGGCGCCCAGCCCGCCCCGAGCGGCTGGGCGGCGGTGAAGTCGTCGGCGCCCTTGCCGTTCCAGATGTGCAGGGTGTGGTCGTCCTTCTTCGAGGCGGCCAGATCGGTGAGGCCGTCGCGGTTGAAGTCGCCCGCGATCGGCCGGCTGTAGGCGTCCCAGCCGAGCCCGGCAGGCGTGGCGGCGGCGAAGCCGTTGGCGCCCGTGCCGTTCCAGATGGTCAGCGTCCCGGTGGCGGCCGAGAAGAGGTCGCCGACCCCGTCGCGGTTGAAGTCCTGGTTCGCGCCGGTCATCACCGCGTAGTGCGAGCGGAGCTCTGCCGCTGTGAGCGCGCGGTTGTACATCGCGAACTTCCCGATCGCCCCCTTGAAATAGGAGTTGAAGTTGCGGGTGCCCAACCGGACGGGAGCCGAGCCGGGCCTGGGCTTGACGATGACCTCGTCCTCCTTGCCCGGGCGATAGACCAGGTTGTCAGAGCCGGAGAGCACGCCATTCTTGTAGATGCGCACCTTGCCGTATGTGCCCTCGGAGGTGTCGAACGTGATCGCGACGTGCATCCACTGGTTGACCGTCAGCACGTGCTGGAAGGCGGCGCCGGCCCCGAATCCGCCCTCGGGGTTCCAGGCATAGCCGGAGACGCGGTTGGGGCGCTCCGGGTGGGACTTGTTGTATATGCGGCCGGCCCACTCCTGGTCGCCGCCCGCGTTGGACTTCGTCCCCTTCCCCAGGAAGTAGATGTAGCCGTCTTGTTCCACGTCGGGGAAGTTCAGGGCGTGCGGCCTGATCCACGCCTCCACGGTGAACTTCCCGGTGGTCGAGATGTGGAAGGCATTGGCGTTGGGCACCTCGAAATAGCCAGACGTGCCGTCGAAGACGGCGGCGCCGTCCCTGTTGGGGAGTTGTACGGAGCTCGTGACGTTGCGGAAGGTGCCCTTGTACCCGTTGCCGGCCCGGTCGAGCTCCGTACCGGCCGACGGGTGGGACAGCCGCCAGTAGGCCGCAGGTTCGTGTGAGAGGACCAGCTGGTCGTACGGGCTCAACCCGCTTTCCCGCGCCGCGGCGGGCTCCGAGACGGCCACGGCCGTCGACATCGCTATCAAGGCGGCACAGACGCCGGTCTTCACCCATCTCATGAGCCCGCAGATTAGGGAGCGCCGGTATAGCGGCGGTATGTCTCCCGAGGGCCGGGGGCGGGCGAATGCCACCACGCCGCTCGGCCACAGCTCAGGGCGCCGTGCCGGATCGCACAACCTTGATTGATTCTCGGCTTCCGTGATACGAATTGCGCAAATATCGGTCCAGTCCGTAAATGGAAGGCAGTACCCCCCATGCCGTTCAACGCAGTCGTCGCGGTCGCTCTGGCCGCCGGCCTGGTGACCGGAGCGCCCGCGCCGGTCGTCGAGGATCTGGGGCCCGCCTCTTCGGTGACCTCGATCAGCGGATCGGAGTTCGTCGGCGACAAGCTCTATGTGGCCACCGGCGGCATCAAGCCGACCAGGATCGGCGCCTACGACCCCGCCCAGCGCAAGGTCACTTCGATCACCGAGCTGCCCTCGGGCGACGGCGCGTGGGCGACCGCCGCCGTCGGCACCGACCTGTACGTGGGCACGTACACGCCCGGCGATCTCCACAAGGTCGACACCACGACCGGCGCCGCGGTGAAGGTGGCCGACGTCAAGCCCGACAACTTCATCTGGTGCCTGGACGCCGCGAGCGACGGCAAGCTGTACGCGGGCACGTATCCAGGCGGCCGGGTGGTCGAGTACGACCCGGCCACCGGCAAGACCCGTGACTTCGGCCAGGCCGTCGCCGGCGAGCAGTACGTCCGGAGCATCGCGGTCGACGACACCACGATCTACGCGGGCGTCGGCGCCAAGGCACACCTGATCGCCATCGACCGGGCCACCGGCGCCAAGCGCGAGATCCTCCCGCCCGAGCTGGCCGACCGCACCTTCGTCGGCACGCTCGCCCTGGAGCAGGGACTGCTGGCCGCGGGACTGTCGGCGACCGGTGACATGATGCTCATGGAGACTGCGGACCCCTCCACATACACGCTGGTCGACGCGCCCGGCGACTCCTATGTGACCGCCATCGGCATCGACGCGGCCAACAACGACGTCTACTTCGGCACCCGGCCCTCGGGCACGCTCTACCGCTACGACCGCGACACCGCCACGACGGAGAAGCTCGCCGTGCCGTACGACGGAGCGTCCTTCGGCCGGATCTTCCTGCGCGGCGGCAAGGTCGTCGGCGTGCTCACCAGCTCGGTCGTCGAATACGACCCGGCCACCAACGAGCTGACCGGCCTCGACCTCACCCAGGCCGGGATGCCGCCCGCGCCCGAGCTGGCCATGGCCATCACGGCGACCGAGGATCAGGTGCTGGTCAGCGGCAAGGCGGGGGTTCAGGTGCACGACCTGGCGGCCGGCACGAGCACGCGCACGTTCCTGCCCGGCGAAGCCAAGGTGATGACTCCGATCCGGGACCAGGTCTACCTGTCGGTCTACACTCTGGCGTACCTGTTCCGCATGCGCCCCGACGGCTCCGGCCTGCGCCGGCTCACCCGCGTCGGCGCCGAGCAGAACCGGCCGCTCGGCGCCCACTACGACAAGCTCACCCGGCGGCTGCTGGTCGGCACCCAGCCGGAGTACGGCCTGCACGGCGGCGCTCTGGCTCTCTACGACCCGCTCACGAACGCCGTCGAGGCCTTCCGCGACGTCATCCCGAACCAGTCGGTACGCGCCATCACCAGCCTGCCCGGCACCGCCTACATCGGCAGCGAGATCTACGGCGGCCTCGGCACCACCCCGGTCGAGTCGGAGGCCAAGCTCGCCGCCTTCGACCTGCTCACCAAGAAGGTCCGGTGGAGCCTGACGCCGGTCCCGGGCGCCAAGCGGATCGCCGCGCTGACCGAACAGCGGGGCAAGCTGTACGGCATCGCCTCCACCGGCGTCGCCTTCGAGTTCGACCCCTGGAGCAAGAAGGTCACCAGGACCGTCCCGGTTCCGGTGACGGCCGGAGGCACCGGCACGCTGATCCAGGCCGACGGCAAGATCTACGGCACCGACGGCAAGGAGATCTACCGCCTCGACACCAGGACGATGACGGTCTCCACGGTCGTGTCCGGCCTGGCCGCGCAGACGTACGGTGACCCGATGCTGGCCGCCTCCCCGGACGGCCGCACCCTCTACACGCTCAAGGCCCGCAACCTCGTGCGGATCAAGCTCTGACCGACGTTTATGACCTGGGAGACGGTACGGCGAGCGTCTCCCTCCCCGGTCGGCGTACCCATCAGGATCCTTCGGCCGAGGATTCTATGGGTGCGATGTCATCCACGAAGCCCCACAGATCGGATGCCCCGTAGCGCAACATGTCTCGATATAGCCCAACAAAACGGCAATGGGTCGCTACAGTCTGAGATCCGTCGCCCTCGTCCCTGGAGTCACTCTCGTCATGCCGAACGTAGAACCGCTCCGGCAGGGCGACCCATCGGTGGTCGGCACGTACCGTCTGATCGGCCGGCTGGGTCAGGGCGGGCAGGGTGTCGTCTACCTCGGTCAAGCGGGTGACGGCAGGCCCGTGGCGGTCAAGGTGCTGCGGACCAGGGACGAGCGGCTGGTCAAGGAGATCGACGCCGCCCGCCGGGTCCAGCCGTTCTGCATCGCCCAGGTGCTGGACGCCTCGCTGGACGGCGTGCCGTACATCGTCACCGAATACGTCCAAGGCCCTTCGCTCCAGGAGGCGGGCCGCCACCAGGGTGCCGACCTGCAGCGGCTGGCGGTGGGCACGGCCACCGCGCTGGCCGCGATCCACCAGGCGGGCATCGTCCACCGGGACTTCAAGCCCGGCAACGTGCTGCTCGGCGCGGACGGCCCGCGGGTGATCGACTTCGGCATCGCCCGCGCGATGGACCAGGCTCGCACGGCCACCAGCAGCATCGTCGGCACCCCTGCCTATATGGCGCCCGAGCAGCTCGCCGGTGAGCTGGTCGGCCCGGCGGCCGACGTGTTCGCCTGGGCCTCGGTGATCACCTTCGCCGCCACGGGTTCGCCACCGTTCGGCGAGGACTCGCTGCCCGCGGTGATCAACCGCATTCTGCACAACGAACCCCAGCTCGCCGACCTCCCGCAACCGCTGCGCGGCATCGCCCTGCGGTGCCTGGCCAAGAATCCCGCCGATCGGCCGACGATGCAGGATGTGATGTTGCGCCTGCTCGGCGGCCAGGCGGCGGTGCCCGCCGCACCGGGGCCGGTGCCCGCCGCACAGCGCCGGAGACCCGCGCCGAGCCGGCGTACGGCGGTGGTGGTGGCCACGGCCGGGGCGGTCGCCATCGCCGCGATCGCCACCACCGCGGCGCTCGCGACGTTCTCCGGCGGCCCAAGCCCGAGCCCGGCCCCGAGCCTGTCCGCCCTGGCCCAGCCGGCCACCACGAAATCCACGACCAAGAAACCCGCCACGACGAAACCCGCGACCAAGAAGCCCGCCACGCAACGGCCGACCGAGAAACCCACGGCACAACGATCGACGGACAGGCCCACCACGCAACGGTCGACCAGCCGGCCGACCGTGCGAAGCACGCCCAAGCCCGCGGCCAGGCCGAACATCCGGATCCTGTCGGTGGAGGCGATGGGGAACAAACACCCGCCCTCCGACTGCCTCTACGGCGCCACGTTGATGAAGGCCATGGTGGAGGGGCCGCCGGGCATCGACTTCACCTACTCCTGGATCTTGGACGGCAAGGTCGTGACGACCTCCCAGTGGAGCACCCGTGAAAGCGCCACGCAGCTGCCCCAGTACGGCCCCATCACGGAGCTCGGGACGCACCGGGTCGTGCTGAAGATCGCCTCACCCGTCAGCATCCAGCGCAGCGTCACCTTCGAGAACTGCGACGACGACTGATGGGCCCCCTGGCTCCCGGAGACCCGGAATTCGCGGGCCGGTATCGGCTCCTGTCCCGGCTGGGCGAGGGCGGCCAGGGCGTGGTCTACCTGGGCCAGGCCCCGGACGGCCGGCGGGTCGCGGTCAAGGTGCTGCGGAACGGGGACGAGCGGCTGGCCAAGGAGATCGACGCCGCCCGCCGGGTCGAACCGTTCTGCATCGCCCAGGTGCTGGACGCCTCGCTCGGCGGCATGCCGTACATCGTCACCGAATACATCGAAGGTCCCTCGCTCCAGGAGGCGGGCCGCCATCACGGCGCCGACCTGCAGCGGCTGGCGGTGGCCACGGCCACCGCGCTGGCCGCCATCCACCGCGCCGGCGTGGTACACCGGGACTTCAAGCCCGGCAACGTGCTGCTGGGCCCGGGCGGCCCGCGGGTGATCGACTTCGGCATCGCCCGTGCCACCGACACCTCCCTCACCGTTACCAGCAGCATCATCGGCACCCCCGCCTACATGGCGCCGGAGCAGCTCGCCGGTGCGCCGGCGGGGCCACCGGCCGACGTGTTCGCGTGGGCCGGGGTGATCGTCGCCGCCGCGACGGGCACGCCGCCGTTCGGCAACGACACCATGCCGGCAGTGATCAAGCGTGTCCTGAACGACGAGCCGTACGTGGGCGATCTGGCTCCGCCGCTGCGCGAGATCGTGCTCGACTGCCTGGCCAAGGACCCGGCCGACCGGCCCGGCATAGAGGAGGTCCTGCTCCGCCTGCTCGGCGGCACGCCGCCCACGCACCCGGGACGGCGGAACAGGACTCAGCCCGTACGGCGGGGCGGCAAGCGCATGCTGGTGCTGCCGATCGTCGGGGGCGTCACGGTCACGGCCCTGGCCACCGCGGCGGTGGTGTGGTGGTGGCCGCCATCGACCGCACAGACCATCACAGCTCAGCCCGGCTCATCCCTGCAGCCGAGCTCATCCCCTCACCCGACCTCGACTCCCACGCCGACGAGGAAGAAGACCAGGAAACCGGGCCCCGCCTCCACGGCGAAGCCGACCCCGACGGCTGTGCCCAAGACGACAACGAAGCCCACAGCCCAGACATCGACCGCCCCCAAGCCCACGCAGACCACGTCAGAACCCAGGACCGGCGGCGGAGTCAGCGTGTCGATCCACATGCAGGGCGCCAAGCTGAGTCAGGGCTGCTGGAGCAGCGGCACGACCGTCTACGCCGTGCTCAAGCCCACCGGAGGGCGCGTCGAGTACACCTATCGGTGGATCGTCAACGGCGTCGACAAGGGGCGCAGCCCCTCGCTTCCGCTGACCTCGACGCTGAAGCAGTACGGGCCCCAGGGATTCGACTCACCGAGCCGGAACCGGATCACCTTCAAGCTGCTGACCCCGCAACAGGTGCAGCGCTCGGTGACCTTCGAGATCTGCCCGCCCTTCACCACCCAGTGAGCGCCTCGATCGGCGGTGCCGCTCCTCGGCTCGACGGCGGCGACGGCTTCTCCCGTGGTGACGGCGCTTTCGGGAGTCATGTGCAGCCCTCCACGAGGAACGGTCAGCCGAACCGCAGGACGAACCGCCCGCGAACGCCGCGCCGTTCGAGCGAGCGATGCGCGTCGGCGGCTCGGGAGGCCGGCAGTTCGCCGGCCACGCGGACGGTGAGCCGTCCTTCACCGGCGAGTTCGGCGAGCCGGTCGAGCTCGGCCGCGGCCTCGACGTAGTCGCGGACGAAGACAGGGGCGACGCGGACCCGGTCGCTCCCGTCGCCCTGGTAGCCGCGGACGGTGACGACGGTTCCACCGTCCTTGACAGCCGGGAGCGCGGCGGCCTCCAGCACGGCGGCGTCGAGGAGCCCGTCGACGCCGCCGGGGTGGTGGCGGCGGACCTTTGCGGCGAAGTCGTCCCCTCGCGGCACGACCTCGTCGGCTCCGCAGTCGCGGACGAAGGTCTCGTCCTGCCGACCGGCGTCGGCGACGACGACCAGCCCGGCCTGCTTGGCGAGCTGGACGAAATATCCGCCGACGGTGCCGGCGGCGCCGGTGACGGCGACCGTCGCGCCGGCCGGGAGCGCCAGCGTGTCGAGTGCGAGCCGGGCGGTGAGCCCGTTCATCGGGATGGTGGCGGCCTGAACGTCCGAGAGCCCGGCCGGGATCTTCGCGACCGAGCGTGCCGGCACGACGAGGTCTGCCCGGTAGCCGCCGTGCTCGCCCGAGGGCACCACGATGGCCATGACGGCGTCCCCGATCGTGAACGGGCGGTCGACGGCGGGGCCGATTTCGGTGATCACGCCGGCGACCTCCATGCCCGGCACCCGCACCGCGTCCGCCTCATCCTGTCGCGGACGTGAACGGATCATCGCGTCGGTCGGGTTCACCGTGGCGCTGGTGACCCGGATCCTGACCTCGCCGGGACCGATCGGTTCGGCCGCCAGATCGAGCTCGCCGAGAGCGTCCGGTCCGCCGGGTTGTGTCACTCCGATTGCTTGAACCACGGTTGTTCGTCACTCCTTGTTCGTTGCTGCCCGGGTGGTGATGGGCAGGACTGAGCGCGCCGCTGACATCAGCCGCGACGTGTGCTCAACCCCATCCGGCTATGGCGAGGTGGGGGCCTGAAGACCCTCGAGCAGCAGGCTGCACACCTCGTCGAGTTCGGTGTCGATGCCGGGGTTCTGCCATTCGGCCGCGTGGGCGAGGTGGTTGAACTTGGCGGTGGCGTGGAAGACCACGCGGGCGGTGGCCTCCGCGTCCTCGGTGCGGAGGCTGCCGTCGGCGGCGCCGTCGGCGATGATGGCCGTCAGCTGGCCCAAGAGGTCGGCGACGTGGCCGGTGGCGACGCTGCTGTGCGCGGTCGCGAGGATTCCATAGGCGGCGAACAGCTCCGGGTCCTCGCGAATCTTGGCCTGCTTCACGGCCAGGACGGCGTGCAGCCAGGTGCGCAGCCGCTGCACTGGCGGGACCGCACCGTCGGCGGCGATGACGGCGAGGGTGTCGCGGTTGCGGTCGAGCCAGCGCCGGGTCACGGCCTCGCGCAGCGCCTGCTTGGAGGGGAAGTGCTTGTAGACGGCGGCGTGGCTGACCCCGAGTGTCCGGGCGACGTCGACGACGGTTGCCTTGTCCGGTCCGTGGCGGCGCAGGATCTCCTCGGTGGCCGCCAGGATGGCGTTCGCGTCCAGCGGGATTCGGGCTGGCATCAGCGCCTGCCGCCCGTTCGCTCGCTGTCCAGCAGCGCGAGCAGGGCAGGGGCATAGCGTTCTCCCGCGACCGCCCCTCGGGGGACGGCCTGCTCGATCACGTCCAGGTCGTCCTCGGTCAGCCGCAGGCCGGCGGCGTCCACCGCCTCGGTGATGCTGTGCGGTCGGCTGGCCCCGACCAGCGCGACGATGTCGCGGTGCCCGCGACCCTGCGCGAGCACCCACGCGATCGCGAGCTGTGCGACCGTGGCGCCGCGGGAGGTGGCGATCTTGCGCAGCCGCTCGACCAACGCGAGGTTGGCCTCGATGTTGCCGGCGGCGAAGCGGGGCAGATGCCCGCGATGCCGTGCGTCGCCGGCATCCGGTCGCCATGTCCCGGTCAGCATTCCTTGGGCGAGCACCCCGTAGGCGGTGACGCCGATGCCCAGCTCGCGGCACGTGGGCAGGATCTCGTCTTCGACGCCGCGGCTGAACAGTGAGTACTCGATCTGGACGTCGGTGATCGGGTGCACGGCGTGGGCGCGGCGGATCGTCTCGGCGCCGACCTCGGACAGGCCGATGCCGCGCACATAGCCCTTCTGCACCATCTCGGCGACGGCGCCGACGGTCTCCTCGATCGGGACAGCGGGGTCCAGCCTGGCCGGGCGATAGATGTCCACGCAGTCGGTGCCCAGCCGCTGCAGCGAGTAGCCCAGGAAGTTCGGGATCGCGTCGGGCCGGCCGTTGATGCCGCGCACGCTGCCGTCCACACCGAACAACGCGCCGAACTTCACGCTCACCACGGAGCGGTCGCGAGCGCCGGGTCGCAGCGCCTGCCCGATGAGCGTCTCGTTGTGCCCCATCCCGTAGTGGTCGGCCGTGTCGATGAACGTGATCCCGGCGTCGAGTGCGTTGCGAAGCGTCGCGATGCTCTGCTCGTCGGCCCTGCGTCCGTACGCGCCGGACATGCCTGCACAACCGAGCCCGACCGCCCCCACACAGACGTCGGCGCCGAGTGTTCTCTGCTCCATACGGCAAACGCTAAGCGGGTTGGTTACAGATGTCAAAACTTGTAACTTGCTACCTTGGTTCGTTACGGGTCCGCCGTTCGGGGAGCGGGCCGGCGAGGTCCCAGCCCTTGGCCAGCAGCGCGTCAACGGCGGCGACGGCCGCCGTCAACCGCTGCTCGTGGGAGCCGCGGAGCTTGACGTGGGGACGTCCGGTGCGCTCCAGTTCGTCCTGGAAGCGTACGGTCATCCAGGGGCGGAGGTGTTCCCCGTCGCGCAGCCCGTCGTCCTCGAACGGCACGCCCTCGTGGTCGGTCAGCAGCCACAGGTGCTGCCGCCCGCGGCCGGCGATCCGGGCCACCTCCGGATGGCTCCCGCCTACGTAGCGCTCGTGCCAGATGGTGGTGGCGAACGCGTCGGTGTCGCAGAACAAGACCGGGCTCCCGGACCGGGCAGCGGCGTCCTCGTCGCGCTCCTGACGCCGGGCGATGTGCGGGAAGTCGTCGGAGGCGAGGGTGACGTCGGCCCACCGCGCGTCGGGCCGGACGGCCCTCAGCGCCGCCAGCTGCTCCGCGCTGAACGTCCGCCCGTACTCCGGCACCCACGTCGTGGCGGCCCACGGGCCGCCGCGCCGGCGGTAGTGCTCGGCGAGCGCGCGCGTCATGGTGGTGGTGCCGGAGGACTCCGCGCCCAGGACGACCACGCGGCGGGCGAGGCCCGCCCGGACCGCGGGGGCGAGGAAGTGCCAGGTGCCGGCTGGGTCGCGGCGCACCGCGGTGCCGGACACCGGCTGGGCGAGGCGCTCCGGGTCCACGCACACCGCCGTGGCGCCGAACCTCCTGCCGAGTTCCTCTCCGTAGTCCTCGGAGGTGAAGACCGCGTCGACCGGCTCGGGGACGGCCCGCCGGAAGACAGCCATGTGCGTGTCCCAGACGGACGGGTCGCCGATGTCCACGGGGTGGTCATCCACAGTGCCGATGACCCTGACCCCGGGGTGGACGTCCCGCATCCAGGCGACCCGGTCGCCGAGCGGGATCGACTCGATGGTGGCCGCGCACACCAGTACGGTGAGCCGTTCGCAGCGGGCTGCGGCGGTCGTCACGAGGTGGTGGTGGCCCGCGTGCGGCGGGTAGAACTTGCCGAGCACCAGGCCGTGGCCGAACCGCCGGGTCACTTGACCGCCCCGGCCGGGTCGCTCACCGCGAGCGCCACGTCACGCCGCCAGCCGCGCAGGCCGAGGACGCACAACGTCAGGAAGCCGGCGTACAGGATCGCGGTGAGGTAGAGCTCCTTGTACGCGTAGAGCGGTATGTAGACCAGGTCGGCGGCTATCCACAACCACCAGGACTCCAGCCGCTTGCGGCACTGGCCGTAGGTGGCGGCCAGTGACAGGCACGTGGTGAGGGCGTCCCAGAAGGGCACGGTGGAGTCGGTCATCCGGGCGAGGAACACGGTCAGGGCGGCGACGCCGGCGGCACCGGAGACGAGCAGCCAGATCCACTCGACGCGGCTGGTGCGGCGCACCGGGAGCACCTGGCCGGGGCCGCCCCCGCGGGCCCAGGTCCACCAGCCGAAGCAGGCCAGGGCGATGAAGACGATCTGCAGGCCGGCGTCGGCGTACAGCCCGGTCTGGGTGAACAGGACGATGAAGAAGACGTTGTTGGCGATGCCGATGGGCCAGTTGGCGATGTGCTGGCGCGCCACGAGCCAGACGCACAGCGCCCCGGTGGCGAACCCGAGGACCTCGGTCCATGTGAGGCTCACACCCCACCCCCTTATTGTCAAAGTGACTCTAAGGGGTGGGGCGGGGTTGCGTCTCGGTGCTTTCCCGAAGTCCGCGGTCAGCCCCTCCCCGGCAGCGGCGGGTTCGAGTATGGGCGCAGATACACTTCCAGCGTCTCCCAGCTCACCCTGGCCCTTGTTGAGCAGTTCCGACAGTGTCGAACTCGGCAACCCTTCCGTCGGCCGGTTGCCGGGGTTGGCTGCTTTGTCGAGGTCGGCGTATGAGCGACCCGCCCGTAAGGCATGCAGCGCGGACCTCAGCCGGGCAGACCGCGGAACCCGTCCCCGGTCAGCAGCGGCGCGTGCCACATGAGCACGAACAGCGGCCAGCGTTCCCGCCCGCAGGAGCACCGCGGAAGGGCCCGGTTGTGCGCTGCTTTCCGAGGAGAAACGTCCTCGCGCGGATCAAGCATCGGCCCTCTGGCAAGGCTGATCAAAAACATGCACAATTGCGCCCGTGAAAGCGTACGTCGGGATCACTGACGGAAGTTGGTACCGGTTCCTCTCCGCACGCCCGACGCTCACCGAGGTCAATTTCTGGCGACCCTCCAGCAGCCGCGAATTCCGTGCGCTCGACCACGGCGAACCGTTCTTCTTCAAGACCCACCACCCGCACAACCGCGTGGTCGGCGGTGGCTTCTTCAGCGGCTTCGCGCCCCTTCGCGTGTCGGAGGCATGGGAGTTCTTCGGGCAGGGCAACGGCTCTGCGAGCCTTAGCGAGTTGCGCCACCAAGTCGGGCGATACCGCAGCCAGCCGATAGACCCGGGAGAGGACCCGGCCATCGGCTGCGTCATCATCCGAGACGTCTTCTTCTTCCCAGACGATCGAATCGCCGGGCCACCTCCAGACTTCGCATCCAACATCGTGCAGGGCAAAAGCTACGACCTCGCACGTCACGTGGCCGCCGCATACTTCCATGACCTGTTGCAAAGGATCGGCATCGGCGTCAACATCGACCTGTCCGAACCGTGGCACCGTGACGGTCCGGTCTACGGCGACCCTCGGCTGGCCCCCCGTAGGCTCGGCCAGCAGGCCTTCCAGGCCGTGGTCCTGCATGCGTACGAACGCCGGTGCGCGATCAGCGGTGACAGGATCCGACCGGTCCTGCAGGCGGCCCACATCCGCCCGGTCGCAGCAGGCGGCGAACATCGCCTGGACAACGGACTACTTCTCCGCTCGGACGTGCACACGCTGTTCGATCGCGGCTACCTGGCGATCGACCCCAAGCGCCGACTGCTTGTCAGCCCCAGACTGCGCGAGGAGTTCGGCAACGGAGAGGACTTCTACCGCCGAGCCGGACAGGAGATCAACGTTCCGAGCCGACCTCGAGACCGGCCCCATCCCGAGACTCTCGAGTGGCACCTCGACGAGGTGTTCTTGCGCGTGTAGGCGAGCGGAACACTCGGGAATGGATGAGCCGCGGCGCAACATGGCTTACCCGCCGAACCCAGAGCACACCGGCGCCTCCCCGAAAGCCGGAGCGGTTCAGCCCTAGCAATCAACCGCTGAGGTCCCCATCAAAGTCGGGGCGGTTCACTCATCGACGACCATCTCTCTACCGTCTGGGGAGTGTCGTCATCGAACCGGGTCGCGGAGCCAGATCCTGATCGAGGCAACGTCGACGGTGCCCTGATGGATGCGCTCGCGCTTGTCGGCGCGAAGGGCCACCGCACGATGACCCTTCATCTTGTTGATGCACCGCTCGGCGGCGTTGCGCTCCTTGTACCGCTCGGCGTCAAACCCAGGCGGTCGGCCAGCACGCGCCCCGGGATGTTTGCGGGGACGGCCCAGCCCGCGGCGTGGGATGCGCAGTTTGTGATCTACGCCGTCCCCTTCGACGGAAGGTCGGCCGGTGGCGGGTTCCGGCGGCATGCTGACTGGGCACGCATGTTGGTCCGGACCCGGAAGCCTCCCACGATGTGCCGCGACGCGACCCTAGATCGTTGATCTACCGGTACGCGGGACGCGGCCCGCTGACTGGTGGCACAATGGCGCGCAACACGCCATACAAGGATCTTTGACCGAGTTCGCATGCTATGAGTCAAAGGCGTAGTGGCTCCCCCCACAGTTCATGGAAAGGCTGAAATGGCCGACGAATCCGTCTTTGCGGACAAACTCCGGTCACACGTCCCGCACACGGCACGGATCTGGAATTACTGGCTGGGGGCAAGGACAACTACGCCGCGGACCGGGAGGTCGGCGATCGCGTCCGGGAGATCTTCCCCGTGGTGATCGAACTGGCTCAGGCCGACCGGCTGTTCCTGGGCCGGGCCGTGCGCTACCTGGCCGATGAGATGGGCATCCGGCAGTTCCTCGACATCGGTACGGGGCTGCCGACCGAGGACAATACCCACCAGGTCGCGCAGGGGGTGGCCCCCGAGTCGCGCATCGTCTACGTCGACAACGACCCGCTGGTGCTGGTGCACGCGCGAGCCCTGCTGACCAGTACCCCGGAGGGCGCCACCGACTACATCGAGGCCGACCTGCACGACCCGGACCACATCATCCGCGAGACGGCCAAGACGCTGGACTTCTCCCAGCCGGTGGCGATCATGTTGCTCGGCATCATGCACTTCATCAGCAACGACGACGATCTGCAGCGCATCATCGACCGGCTGCTGGCCGCCGTGCCACCCGGCAGCTACATAGCGGTGGCCAACACCACCACGGCGGTGAACGGCGAGGTCACCGCCGAAGCGGTACGCGTGTGGAATCTCGACGCCGAGCCGAAGCTGAAGCTACGCACCCCCGAGCGGATCGCCGAGTTCTTCGGCGGCCTCGAGGTGGTGGAGCCGGGCTGGGTCTCGTGCTCGCGCTGGCGCGCCGAGCCGGACGACGACGGCAATCTGCCCATCGAGGTCGACCAGTGGTGCGGGATCGTCCGCAAACACTGACCTCGTCGCGACGGCCCAGGCTCTGCACGACGCCGTCGAGGCTGACGTTCATGACGACACTGATCGAACGCATCGGAGCGCCCCGGCACGATCACCTCCTCCATGAGCGCCGGACGCCCGGATCGAGCAGGGCGCCTTCGGCCTGCCACCCGCTGAGCCAGGAAGCGTCAGCTCGCGCCGCCTCGGCCGGCGATCTCCTCCGCCGCCCAAGCACGGCTCCACCCTGGCCGATGATGTGATCAGCGCCGATGGCCTGCCCGCCCTGCACAGCTTCGCCCGCAGCCTGGAGCGCACGAACAGGGCGTCGTCGCCGGGCTGATCCCCTCTCTGCAGCGGCCTGAGTGGCGTGACGGCGGGCCGTCCTGACGCGATACTCCTCTGCGGAGACGATCGTCGTATCCAGAAGCGGAATCGCTCGTTTTCGAAAGCGAACGTCAGCGGTACGATGACGAATGAAACACATGGACGGAGAGGAGCTCTTACGTGCTGGCCGAGGAGCGACACGGGGCGATCTTGCGAGAGCTGAGCCGTAAGGGCTCGGTCAAGGTGGCGGATCTGGCCGCCGGCCTCGGTGTCTCGGCCGTCACCATCCGGCACGACGTGCGGGAGCTGGCCGGGCGCGGGCTGCTGGTCCGGGTGCACGGCGGCGCCGTGTCGATCCCGGACGCGCCACCGCGAGAGAGGGAGGAGCCGGCCGCCGGCGAGCAGGACAGGGAGCGCGCACGGTCCGAGCCGTACCTGCTCGGCATGCTCGTGCCGCAGACGGCGTACTACTTCCCGGCGGTGATCAGGGGCGCGCAGGAGGCCGCACGCGAGCTCGGCGTGCGCATCACCCTCGCGGTCTCCCGGTACGACCTGCAGGAGGACCGCCGCCAGGTGGCGCAGCTGCGGGCCTCCGGCGTGGACGGGCTGCTCCTGACGCCGAGCGACAACCCCACGCTCTCGCCGGCCACAGAGCAGTGGGTGAACGAGCTCGACATGCCCCTGGTCCTGGTCGAACGGCAGGCGGGCTGGTCGATCCAGAAGGCGGAGCAGGTGGCCACCGACCATGCGTACGGCGCCTATCTGGCCACGTGCCATCTCGCCAGGCTGGGACACCAGCAGGTGGCGCTGTTCGCCTGCGAGAGCAGGACCACCCCGTGGATACGCCAGGGGCACGAGCTCGCCCAGCGCTCACTCGGCCTGCGGGAGGGACCGGTGCGGATGTTCCCGCGCGCCGCCCCGGGCGCGCCGGCGGCGATGGATGAGCACGTCGACGATCTCCTGGGCATCTTCAGGGACGAGGGCGTGCGTGCCGCTCTCGTGCACAATGACATGGACGCTCTCTCCCTGGTCAGGCAGCTGCGCAGCCGTGGGGTCTCGATACCGGAGGATCTGGCGATCGTGACCTATGACGACGAGGTCGCCGCCCTCGCCGACATCCCCCTGACCGCTGTGTCGCCGCCCAAGAAGGAGGTGGGGGCCACGGCCGTGCGGATGCTCGTCGATCGGCTGAACGATCCGGACCGGCCGCTGCATACCCAGCTGCTGCGGCCGAGGCTTCGGATCCGGGCTTCGTGCGGCGCGTCTCCTGAGTGATCCATACTTTCGTTTACTTTCGTTTTTCCGTCCCGTAATACAACTGTAACTGATCATCGTTCTTGGGTGCATTGACAGGCTTCATTCGAAATCAAATGATTGCAGCCATCTTCACTCCCCTCCCCTGGACGGTGCACATGAAGCCTGGATGCCTGCGGATTTCGGCCCTCCTCGCGAGTGTTGTCGTGTCGCTGCCGACACTCGCCGCCTGCGGGGGCACGGACTCGGGTGCCTCCGGTGCGAAACCGGGGCCGGAGGTCATCACGTTCCGCTCCTTCGTCAAGGCCTCTGACGCCGTCACCGCCGCTTTCAACAAGACCCACAAGGACTTCCAGGTCAAGTGGGAGAACGTTCCGAGCGGCGGGGACTACTACACCAAGCTCGCCAGCTCGGTGAAGGCCGGCAACGTTCCCGACGTGGCCATCGTCGAGTACAACCAGCTGCCGGACGTGGTCAGCCAGGGTGAGCTGGAGGACCTCACCGAGACGGCGGGCCCGGTGGTCGCCAAGGACTTCCCCCCTCAGGTCCAGCAGCTGGTGAACCTCGGCGGCAAGACGTGGGGCATCCCCCGCGACGTCGCCCCCTTGGTGTTCTTCTACCGGAAGGACTTCTTCGACAAGCACAAGCTCAAACCGGCGAAGACCTGGGACGACTACACGAGGCTCCTCGAGGAGGTGAAGAAGGCCGATCCGAAGGCGCGCGGCGGGATCTTCGCGACCGCCGACGCCGGGGTGGTGGCCGCGCTCTCCTGGCAGGGCGGCGGACGGTGGTACGGCACCGAGGGCCAGTCGTGGAAGGTGGCCATCGACGACGAGCCGTCCAAGAAGGTAGCCGCGTACTGGAACGACCTGGTCCTGAAGAGCTTGGTCGGCACGTACAACTCGACGAGCGACGACGCGTTCTTCCAGGCGGTGCAGAAGGGGGAGGTCGTCTCCTACATCTGCGCCAACTGGTGCGCGGGCGCCCTCCAGTCCACCGTTCCCGACCAGAAGGGCAAGTGGGCCATCGCGGCGGTGCCGAGCCTGGACGGCCGACCGGCCTCCGCGATGCTCGGCGGCTCGGCCTTCACCGTCCCCAAGGGCGCCAAGCACCCGGAGCAGGCCTTCGAGTTCATCAAGTGGATCACCACGGATCCCGAGGGCATGAAGGCCTGGCTGTCCAGCGGCACCAGCAGCATGTTGCCCGCCGCGCCGGCCCTGCTGCCGGCCACCACAGCCTTCAAAACCGACTTCTACGGAGGCCAGGACATCTTCTCCGTCGTCTCCAAGGCGTACGAGTCGGTGCCGGCCGGCTGGACGTGGGGGCCGAGCGCCGGTGTGACGGGGACGACGATCTCCGACTCGCTGGGCAAGGTCGCCAGCGGGGAGACGAAGCTGGCCGACGTACTCACGAGTGCCCAGCAGGCCACCGTGGCCGACTTCAAGAACCGCGGCCTGAGCGTCGCCCAGTAGTGCCATCCAGGATCGGTGTCCGCCCAGAGAGGCGGACACCCCCCTTCGACCTGTGAAGGAGATGCCGTGGCGCCTCGCTTGACCCGGCGGCAAGGACGCACCGCCGCCCTGCTCATCGGCCCGTTCCTCCTGCTCTTCCTCACCTTCTCCATCGCACCGCTGGTGTACGCGACGTGGCTGAGCCTGTTCACCGAACGCAGCTCCGGCCTCGGTTTCGGGGGCGTCGAGACCTTCTTCGCCGGCCTCGGCAACTACGGCCGGGCACTCGGCGACGCGGCGTTCCGCGACAGTTTCCTGGTCATCGCGATGTACGTGCTGCTGTACATCCCGGTGATGATCGGGGGCGCGCTCGTGCTGGCGCTGCTGCTGGACTCGGCCATGGCACGGGCGAAGCGCTTCTTCCAGCTCGGCCTCTTCCTGCCGCACGCCGTACCTGGACTCATCGCCGCGATCATCTGGGTGTACCTGTACGCACCTGGGCTCAGCCCGGTGATCGACCTGCTCGAGTCGGCCGGCGTGAGGTGGAGCTTCCTGTCGGCCGACCACGCCCTGTTCTCGGTGGTCAACATCTCCACCTGGGAGTGGATCGGCTACAACATGGTCATCCTCTATGCCGCCCTGCAGGCCATCCCGAGGGACGTCCTGGAGGCGGGGACGGTCGATGGGGCGACCGGGCTGCGGATCGCCCTGCGGATCAAGATCCCGCTCATCCGCCCGGCGATCGCGCTCAACCTGCTCTTCACCGTCATCGGCGCGCTGCAGCTCTTCACCGAGCCGAAAGTCATCTACCGGGCGTCGACCGAGATCGGCAGCTCCTGGAGCCCGAGCATGTACGCGATGCGGGCCGCCTTCGACAACCACGACTACGGCCTGGCCGCGTCCGCCTCGATCCTGCTCGCCCTGCTCGGCGGGGTCCTGTCCTTCATCGTGACCCGATTCTCCGCGCGGAGGACGCAGCCATGACTCTCACCGCCACGCCCGCACCGGCGGTTCGCGCTTCCACACCGCACAGGAAGCGCCGTACCCGCCTCATGCCGCGCCTGCTCTCACGTACGGCCGTCAACGGCGTGCTCGCCCTCGCCATGCTCTACACGGTGATGCCGCTGCTGTGGCTGCTCATGGCGGCCACCAAGAACATGCGCGACCTGTTCGGCACCAACGGCTTCACCTTCGGCCGGACCTTCGACCTCGGGACCAACCTGGCGCACCTGTTCGCCGCGGACGACGGCATCTACCTTCGGTGGCTCGGCAACACCGCCCTCTACGCCGTGGGAGGCGCCTTCATCGCGACCTCGCTGTGCGTCGCGGCGGGATACGCCTTCGACAAGTTGTCGTTCCCGTTCAAGGAGAAGATCTTCGGGCTGATCCTCCTCGGCGTACTCGTGCCGGCCAGCGCGATGGCCCTGCCGATCTACCTGCTGGCGTCGAAGGTCGGCATCGTCAACACCTTCTGGGGCGTCTTCCTCCCGAGCCTGGTCTTCCCCTTCGGGGTCTACCTGGCCAGGGTGTTCAGCGCCGCCTACGTGCCGGCCGAGGTGATCGAGGCGACCCGCGTCGACGGCGCCGGTGACCTGCGGACCTTCTTCAGCATCGGCTTGCCGATGCTCCGCACGGCCTTCGTCACCATCTTCCTGTTCCAGTTCACCGGCATCTGGAACAGCTTCTTCCTGCCGCTCGTCATGCTGACCGATCAACATCTCTATCCGCTCAACCTGGGTCTGTACACCTGGCAGACCACGTCGCTGAACCAGGGCCACCCAGAGGACTACCTGCTCGCCATCACCGGCTCGCTGGTGGCCGTCGTGCCGCTGGTCATCGCCTTCGTGGTGCTGCAGCGTTACTGGAAGGCCGGCATGACCACGGGAGCCGTCAAGTGACCCTGCCCCGCGCGTTGCTCGCCATGGAGCCGCGATTCATGGACGGCCTGTTCGGGCCGGACGGGCTCGACCGGCTCACCCGCCTGGTGGACGTCGACCCCGGCCTGGTCGTCAACGACTTCACGGACGTGCCGGAGCTGGCCTCGGCCGAGATCCTGGTCACCTGCTGGGGTTGTCCGGCCATCGACGCGGCCGTCTTGCGACGGGCGCCCGATCTGCGCGCCGTCGTCCACGTGGCGGGCACGGTCAAGAGCCTGATCACGGACGCCTGCTGGGAACGCGGCATCGCAGTCTCGTCGGGGGCCGCCACCAACGCGGTCCCCGTGGCCGAGTACACCGTCGCCGCGATACTGTTCGCCGGCAAGCGCGTCCTCGGCATCAGGGACCTCTACCGGACCGAGCGCCGCGCCCTCGACTGGGCCGCGCACTTCCCTTCGCTGGGCAACTACCGCAAGACCGTCGGGATCATCGGGGCCTCTCACACCGGCCGCCGCGTGCTCGACCTGCTCCACTCTTTCGACCTCGACCTGCTGATCAGCGATCCCTACCTCGACGAGGCCGGAGCTGCCGCGCTCGGTGCCCCGCTGGTGGGCCTCGACGAGCTGCTGACCGCCGCCGACGTGATCTCCGTGCATGCCCCGGCGCTGCCCGAGACCCGTCACATGCTGGACGCCCGCCGCCTGGGGCTGCTCTCCGACGGCGCCACGCTCATCAACACCGCACGCGGCTCGCTGGTGGACATGGCGGCGCTCACCAAGGAGCTGGTCTCGGGCCGGATCGACGCCGTGCTCGACGTCACCGAGCCCGAGATCCTCCCGGCGGACTCCCTGCTCTACGACCTGCCGAACGTCCTCCTCACCCCGCACATCGCCGGCTCGGCAGGCGGCGAGCTACGCCGCCTGGCCCACTCGGCCCTGGACGAGCTGGACAGGTACAGCCGTGGCCTCCCGTTCGCACACCCCGTTCTTCCCGAGACGATCGGCCGCTCGGCATGATACGGACAAGCCCATGACGAATCCGCTCGCCGGCAACCCGCTGCGTACCCGTGCGGACCTGCAGGAAGCGGTGCGTGACCTGTGCACGCCTCTCGCCCCCGCGTTCAGCCCCGGCGGAGCCCGGGTACGGCTCGGCAGCACGGGAGCGAGCTTCGACGACACCGCCGCGGAGCTGGAGGGCTTCGCCCGTCCGCTCTGGGGCCTCGCGCCGTTGGCCGCGGGGGGAGGGCACTTCGACGGCTGGGAAACCTACCGCCGAGGGCTGGAGAGCGGCAGCGACCCCGGGGGGCCGGAGTTCTGGGGCGATCCGGTCGACCGCGATCAGCGTCTGGTCGAGATGGCGGCGATCGGCTTCGCCCTCGCCCTCGTCCCTGAGCAGGTGTGGGAGCCGCTCGCGCGGCCGGCGCGCGACAACCTGGTGCGCTGGCTCTCCCAGATCAACCAGCGGGGGACCCCGGACAACAACTGGCTGTTCTTCCGCGTGCTGGTGAACCTCGGCCTGGCCAGGATCGGCGCCGCGCACGACCCCACCGCGACCGGGGAGGCGCTGGACCGCCTGGAGAGCTTCTCCCTGGGGGACGGCTGGTACTCCGACGGCCCGACGACGCAGCGCGACTACTACATCCCGTTCGCGATGCACTTCTACGGCCTGATCTACGCCACGCTCGCCCCCGGCGACGTCGAGCGGGCGGCGCGGTTCCGGGAGCGGGCCGCGCTGTTCGCCCGGGACTTCGCGCACTGGTTCACGCGCGACGGCGCGGCCGTGCCGTACGGGCGGAGCCTCACCTATCGCTTCGCACAGGGCGCCTTCTGGGGCGCGCTCGCCTTCGCCGACGTGGAGGCGCTGCCCTGGGGCGTGCTCAAAGGGCTCGCGCTGCGCCACCTCCGCTGGTGGAGCCGCCGTCCGATCTTCCAGCCCGGCTCGACGCTCTCCATCGGGTACGGCTACCCCAACCTGATCATGGCGGAGGGCTACAACTCGCCCGGTTCGCCCTACTGGGCACTGAAGTTCTTCCTGCCGCTCGCGCTGCCCGGCGACCATGCCTTCTGGCAGGCCGAGGAGGCGGCCCTGCCCGAACTGCCGCAGGTCCACGCGATGCCCCAGGCCGGCATGGTGATCATCAGGGACCGCGGCGGCCGGCACGTGACCGCGCTGGCCGGCGGGACCCAGTGGGCGGAGTGGGGGCCGCGCCACGCGGCGGAGAAGTACGCCAAGTTCGCCTATTCCTCCGCGTTCGCCTTCAGCGTTCCCGCCGGGGGCCACGGCCTCGCGCAGGCGGCGGCCGACAACATGCTGGCCCTGTCGGACGACGGCGTGCACTACCGGGTGCGCGAGCGGTCGGTGGAGGCGGCGGCTGACGGTGATGCGCTGCGCTCCCTCTGGCGGCCCATGCCGGGCGTGGAGGTGGAGACCTGGTTGCTGCCGAGCCCGCCGTGGCATCTGCGCGTCCACCGCTTGCGCTGCGAGCGGCCGGTGGACAGCGCGGAGGGTGGCTTCGCCGTCGGCCGCGACGGCATCGAGCCGCTGGAAACCGCGGGCGCCGCCTGGGCGGTCGGTCCCTCTGGCGGCAGCGGCCTGCTCGATCTGCCGGGTGCGTCGTCTGATGCGCGTGACGGGCGGGTCATCCTTACCGAGCCCAACACCAATCTGATCAACCCGGGCACCGTCCTGCCCACCCTCGTCGCCCGCCACGATCCGGGAGAGCACTGGCTGGCGTGCGCCGTCCTGGCCGACCCCGACGGGGATGCCTGGCGATCCGCGTGGGCGCAGCCGCCCGTGCTCCCCGCATGGGTCGCCGAGCGTGCAACCGGGACGAGATGATGTCGATCAGTTACCGGTGCGAACAGGACTGCCGCGGACCTGCGCGGTGCCCGCGAATGTGGACCTCAAAGGCCGGGCAGCGCGTTCGTTCCTTCTTCCAGGCGCGTCGATGGAGCGGCGTGAGCGGCCAGAGAATCGGTTGAACCATCCGTCATCCCGGAACGTGTTGGGGGCGAACAGTCGCACGTGTCGTTGTTCATCGGCAGATGGGAATCAGCCAATGTCTCGTCGCGCAATCGCTCTGCTCTTAGGCGCCTCGCTCGCCGCCTCGGTTCTCACCGGGCCGGCCGCTGCCGCCACTGACACCACCCCGCCCAGCGTCCCCACCATCCTGTCGGTCTTCGAGTACCAGTTCCTCGAGCTGTCCTTCAGTTACTCGCTCTCGACGGACGATGTCACACCGAAGGCCGCGATCACGTACGAGCTCTATCTCGACGGCGCATTCGAGAGCGACATCAACCCGTTCATCCGCCCCCAATTCCCGAACAGCTCCGTGGCCTTCGCCTACGCCCACGCTCCCGGACCGGTCACCCTCACCATGCGGGCAGTGGACGCCGTGGGCAACAAGTCGGCGTTGAGCAACGCCATCACGGTCACCGCGATCGAATAGATCCGAAGGCCGGCATGATGGTCGTGCGCCAGGGGGCGTTGTGCGGGCACCCGTCACGTGCCTGAGGTCGGCATGCAGGACGACGCCGCGCTGGACCAGCAGGGCCACCCGCATCCGGCGGGATCACCACCGGGCAGATTCTCGATCTGCCCGGTCGGCTGGAGACCGGCCAGGCCGAGGGCGTCACCCCGCTGGCCCGCGCCCTGCACGCCCCGGTCTTCGACAGCCCCGCCACCGCAGAGCACCGCCGCGCCAGCATCACCCGCTACATCTTCGCGTTGCCTAGACCGCTCGAACTTCGGCGAGCCGCTTGACTGCGAACTCGTCGTCCCAGCAGACGGCGGCTTCCCATGCGGCCGACGCCTGCGCGGCGATGTCGTACGCGCCGTCGTCCAGCCCTGCGGCGTTGTCAGGCAGCACGAGGTCGAGGTCGGGGACGTCGACGTGCGACTCGTCCCAGTCGATCAGCGCGACCTGATTCGCGGTCATGCGGACGTTGCCAGGGTTGTTGGGGTCGCCGTGGACGACGCATGGCTGACGCCCGGTGAGCCGCGCCCACGCTGCCCGGCATCGAGCGACGCTCTCAGGGGGCATCGCGCCGAGGTCGATCCTCGTCCCGGTCTCGGCGTGCAGGAGGTCGGTCGACGATCGCCAACCCGGGCGCTGCGGCCAGCCCTGTGTCAGCCGATGCAGCTCGCGGAGCGTGCCGGCCACGCGACGCCAGTCGGCCTGCGTCTCGGGCGGTCCGCCATCCAGGTAGGTCATCACCACCAGACCCTCGGCGAACAGGCGGCCGTCCGTAGTCGGGATCGGCACCGGCACGGTCAGACCTTCACGGTCGAGGTATTGGAGGAGCTCGGTCTCCCACGCGAGATCAGCGTCGCTCCTGGTACCGAGACGACCGACCGCGAGGTGCCCGTTGACGCGCACGCTCCACACGTCGTTGGCGACTCCGCCGGCGAGCGGTTCGATGCGAGCGACGTCTTCGCCCCACTGCCCGAGTGTTTCCCACCCCACTGGCCACATGGTATGGGTCCCGAACATCTGAACGCACCATGCCTTATCTGCCCGTGAGCCGGGCCGCCTGGGGCGCACCTGGCGGCCTCAGATGCCCGGCAGACGATAGTACGTCTGGGCGTTGCGGCCGAAGACCTGTTCTGATTCCGCCGGGCTCAGCCCGCTCAGGACGGTGGAGACGGCATCCACGACGTCGCCGTAGGCCGATGCCGCGAGCAGGCAGACAGGCCAGTCGGAGCCGAACATGACGCGGTCGACGGTGAACAGGTCGACGACACGCTCGATGAAGGGCCGCAGGGTGTCCGCGGACCAGTTGGTCCAGTTCGCCTCGGTGACCATGCCGGAGAGCTTCACCCGCACATGGGGAAGCGCGGCGAGGTCGGCGATGGCCGCCGCCCAGGGTTCGTCCCAGCCGGCGACGATGCCGGGCTTGGCGATGTGGTCCAGCACGAAGCGAAGGTCGGGCAGGGCTACGACGGCGGCAGTGGCGGCAGGGAGTTCGCGGGTCCGCACAAGCAGGTCGTAGGCGAGTCCGCGGGCCGCCACCTGGCCAAGCCCGTGCCGGACGTCGGGACGTTCCAGCCACGCGGCGTCGTCCTCGTCATGGACCTGATGGCGGATGCCGACGAGGAGCGGCCCGTACTCGTCGAGCAGTTCGTCGAGGACCTCGCCGACAGCGGGCGTGGTGAGGTCCACCCATCCGACGACGCCGTGGACGAACCGGGTCTCACGGGCGATGTCGAGGAAGAGGCGCGTCTCGGCGAGGTCGGAGACGGTCTGGACGAGGACCGTGCCGTCGATGCCGTTGGCCGTGAGCTCGCCGGCGAGGTCGTCCGGCGTGTACGGGCGGCGCACCGGGTCCAACGCGGCGTCGTCCATCCATGGATAACGGAACCTGGCGGGGTCCCAGAAGTGCTGGTGCGCGTCGATGCGAACAGCGTGCCGGTCGTCCATCAAGGCGTGTCCCTCCGGATCGCGTCAGTGATCGCGTCAGTGGCCGGGCCCGGCCGTGACGCCGGAAGGGACGTGGGCGTCCTCGGGCAACAGGTCACTCGAGCGCAGGTCGTGCCACAGCGCAGCCGGGATGTCCACCTGGAGCAGGTCGAGGTCCATGTTCAGCTCGTCGGGTGACCGGGCTCCTATCAGAACGCTGGCGACCTGGGGATGGGCGAGGGGGAACTGTATGGCCGCCGCTGCCAATGGCACGTCGTAGCGGTCGCAGATGGCCTTGATCCGTCGGGCTCTCTCGACGATGACACCGGAAGCGGGAACGTAGTCGTAGCGCGCCTGCGGCGACGGATCCAGCAGGATGCCGCTGTTGAACACGCCGCCCACGACGACCTTCGTTCCTCGCCTGCGGCAGGCCGGCAGGAGGTCGGTCATGGCGCTCTGGTCGAGGAGGGTGTACCGCCCGGCGAGGAGGACGAGATCGAGGTCGCAGTTCTCCACGAGCCTGGTCAGCACCGGCGTGCGGTTCATGCCGGCGCCGATCGCCCGGACCGTTCCGGCTTCGCGCAGGTCTCGCAGGGCGGCGTAGGCGGTGGTACCGGCGTCCTCGTAGTGATGGTCCGGGTCGTGGAGATAGAGGATGTCGGCCCGGTCCAGGCCCAGCCGGTCGAGGCTCTCCTCCAGTGAGGTGCGGACACCGTCATAACTGAAGTCCCACACCGGGCCGGTCGCGGGTACCTCGGTGTAGAAGGGCTCTCCCTCGTAGTACTGGCTGTCGTCGCGGGGTGCGCCGGCGCGCAGGAGCCGGCCGACCTTGGACGAGATGACCAGGTCCGTACGTGGCTTGGCGTCCAGGGCCGCGGCGAGGCGCCGTTCGGCGAGGCCGTGCCCGTACAGCGGCGCGGTATCGAAATAGCGGATGCCTGCGTCGTATGCCCGGCGGATGGTTTCGACGGCCTGCTCCTCCGGGACGACACCGAGGAAGTTGGCCAGCGAGGCGGTACCGAGACCGACGCGCGGCAGGTCGAGTCCATGATCTCCGACCGGGACACGAGCATCGTCGATCGCTCCGGCGGGGCGGTGTGTCTTCGGCACGCTGGCTCCCCTTTCGTGTGTGCCTGCATTGATTCAGCCGGCGCCGCCCGGGCCTGGCAACGTCGAACAGCGGATGTCGGACTTTCGGATAAGGGATGTGCCGGGCGGCCCATCTCGCCACCGGTCAGCGAGCCGGAGCGATCCGGTACGGTCTCCCGGGCCGGACCTGGCATAGATGCACGTCATCTCGATACCGGACGCGCGTTCGCACGGGCTCGGCTGACCGGAAGGTGGCGTGGTCCAGGTGGCCGCCGGTCCAGGTGAGGTCGACTTCGAGGCCGCCGCGGGCCCGGAGCCCGCGTACCGATCCGCTGGGCCACGCGGATGGGAGCGCGGGCAGCAGTTCGATCTCCTCCCCGTCGGACTGGAGCAGCATCTCGGCGATGCCCGCCGTGCCGCCGGCGTTGCCGTCGAAGGAGTAGATGTTCTGGGCGGCGCCGGCGACGCCGCCGGCGGAGAAGGACAGCAGGTTCGCCTCGCTGGCGTCCGTGATGAGACTGCGGACGTGCCGATGGGCGGTGTCGCCGTCGAGCAGCCGGGCGAAGTAGACGGCGAGGTTGGCCTCGACCCACTCGGTCTGTTCCCATCCGGGCGCCGCCTCGCGGCGCTCGATGGTCACCCGGGCCGCGCGGGCGAGGCCGGGGGTGGTCCGCGGAGTGATCTGCCGCTCCGGGTAGAGCGCCATCAGGTGCGAGGTGTGCCGGTGGCTGGGCACCGCTTCGTCGAGATCGATCAGCCACTCCTGCAACTGGCCGTGGCGTCCGATCCGGAACGGCGGGAGTCGCCGGCGCGCCTCACGGATCCGTTCGCGGAGTGAGATGTCGAGGTCCAGCCTTTCCGAGGCTTCGACGTACATCCGGAAGATCGCGTCGACGAACACGCGGTCGCAGGTCGCCCCCATCGACACCGAGCATTCCTCTCCGGTGGGTGCGAGATACCAGTTCTCCGGCGAGTCGGACGGGCCGGTGACGAGCCAGCCGTGATCGGGCTCGGGGACGAGGTAGTCGAGGAAGAACTCGGCGGCCTCCTTGATCACTGGATAGGCGCGGTCACGGAGGAATCGCTCGTTCCGGCCGTACTCCCACCGCTCCCAGTGCTGCATGGCGATCCAGGCTCCGCCGGTGACGTTCAGCCCCCAGCCCATGCCCCATCCGGGTGCGGTGTAGCCCCAGGCGTTGGTGATCGTGTGGGCGACCCATCCACGTGCGCCATAGAGCCGGCGGGCGGTGTCGCGGCCGTGCAGCCGGAGGTTCTCGACGAGGCGGAGCAGGGGTTCCTGGCATTCGCCGATGCCGGTCGCCTCGGCGGCCCAGTAGTTCTGCTGGGTGTTCATGTCGAGGTGGAAGTCGTTCGTCCACGACGCGCTGCTGGCCAGGCCATCGTTCCAGAGTCCCTGCAGCGCCAGGGGCAGCGGCGAGTCGTGCCGCGATCCGGCGATGGTGAGGTACCTGCCGTACTGGAAGTAGAGGGCGATCAGCTCCGGATCCTCTTCGCCGGCGGACAGCCGGTCGCGACGCTCGCCGGTCGGCAGCTCCCGGAGGTCTGGGCCGGTGCTGCCGAGGTCGATCGATACCCGCCGCATCAGCTCGGAGACGTCCGCGAGGTGGGCGCCCCGGAGCTCCGGCCAGCTCCGCGACGCGGCCGCGTCCAGCGGGTGGAGGGCGTCCTCGTCCGGCCGTCCGTGCTGCCAGGTCGTCCCGATCGCGACCAGGACGGTCGCCGAGTCGGCGCCGTCGAGCAGGAGCCGCCCGTCCGTGGCGGTCTTTGTCCCGCCGTCATGCAGGAGCCTGATCCGGATGGTGAGGTCGACGCCGTCGCGGCCGTTGCTGTGCAGCGTCTCGACCGCTCGCCCGGACAGCGCGAGATCCTCGTTCTCGATCCTCGTCGTCAGCGGGAAGACACTCTCTCCCACGGACACCTGGAGGCTGACGGCGCCCGGGGCGGTGGCCTCGAGACGGTAGGCGATCAGCCGGGCGGGATGCGACGCGAACGCCTCGGTCGTGTACCGGATGCCGCGGCGGGTGAAGGCCGACCGGACGACGCCTTCGGTGAGATTCAGGCCGCGGCGATAGTCCTGGACCGGGCCGCCGTCGTCGTGCTCGATCACGACCTCCGGCAGCGGGAGATTGGTGCCGAACGATGTGGGGCGGCCCAGCAGGTGTTCGGCCGTCAACCGCTGCGCCTGGGCGGGCTCGCCGGCGAACAGGAGCGCCCGGATGCGATCGAGCTGATCGAGCCCGGTCGGGCTGACATCGTTGCCGGACGGCGCTCCGGACCAGGCGGTCGACTCGGACAGCTGGATCCGTTCGGCGTCGGTGCCGCCGTAGACCATCCCGCCCAGGCGGCCGTTGCCGATGGGGAGGGCCTCGAACCAGCGCGTCGCGGGCTCGCGGTACCACAGCTCGCCGGCCTCGGCCGGTGCCGGCGAGCTGTCGTCACCCAGGTGGTCGGTGCCGGCCAGAGGCATGGTCGCTCACTTTCTCGGGTCGTGTCGGTCTAGGCGGCGTGAAGCTGCAGGATGATCGCCTGCTGGGGCTGCAGCGTGGGCATCGGCAGTCCGAGCCGCGCCAGGACGTGCCCGCTCAGGGTCACGGCGCCCTTCTCGGTTGCGGCCAGCCATTCCGGGGCGTGCTCGTGCAACACCGGCGCACCGATTTCGGTGCGCAGCCGCAGCCGGTAGCTGCGCCTGGGATCGAGTCCGGGCAACGGCACCCGGCCGGCCTGGATCGCCGTCGAGGTGCCGAGCCGGGCCCAGCTGAACACGGCCTCGCTCCTGTCCTGGCTGACGACACCGTGCAGCAGGGTCTGCTCGTCGGCGACGTCGGCTCGGACGACGCGTCCGTTGTGCAGCAGCGGTCGCAGCTCCTTGTAGAGCTTCCCCCATGCCCGGATCGTCCCGAGCTCTTCGTCGCTGCACGCGGTCAGGTCCTGCTCGATGCCCGCGTGCCCGAACAAGGCCGTAGCGAGGCGGAACGACAGCGAGGTGACGCGCTTCGTCGTGTGGGCCTCGGCGGCTCCGAGGTGGGTTCCGATGAGTTCGGGCGGGATCAGCTGCCCGGTCCAGCGCTGGATCTGCTGTCTCTCGACCGGATCGTTGCAGTCGGATGGCCAGACGCGATCGGTGTGCTGCAGGATACCCAGATCGACCCGGCCGCCACCGCTTGCGCACGACTCGATCTCCAGGCTGCGGTGCTTGGTACGGAGTGCGTCGAGGAGCCGGTAGAGCGCCTCGGTCTGCGCCCGGACGCCGGCTCGCCCACCGGCGTCTCGGCGGCTGGCCTCGTGCAGTTCGCGGTTGTGATCCCACTTGATGTAGTCGATCGCGTATTCGCACATGAGCGCGTCGATGCGGTCGAACAGGAACTGCCACGCGTCCTCGTCCGCGATGTTGAGGACATGCTGGTGCCGGACGGCAGGGCCGGCGCCGGAGGCCGGTGCGAGCACCCAGCCCGGATGCTCCTGGGCGAGGCGCGAGCTGAGGTTGATCATCTCGGGTTCGAACCAGAGGCCGAACTGCATGCCGTGGGAACGGACTCGCTCGACGAACGGCGCCAGCCCCTGCGGCCAGACGTCGGGATCGACGAACCAGTCGCCCAGGCCCGTCCGATCGTTTCGGCGCCCGAGGAACCAGCCGTCGTCGAGGACGATGCGTTCCACGCCGACCGTCGCGGCGCGGTCGACGAGGTCGACGAGGGTGTCGAGGTCGTGGTTGAAGTACACGGCCTCCCAGGTGTTGAGCATCAGCGGTCGTGGGCCGGCCGGGTGCTGCGGCCGGGACCGGAGCATGTCGTGGAAACGTCCGGCTATGCCGTCCATCCCCTGGTCGGACCAGGCGAAGTAGAGCGTCGGGGTGCGGTAGGAGTCGCCCGCGCCAAGTGCGACCTCCCCGGGCAGCAGGAGCTCCCCGCCGCCGAGGACGGCCCGATGCGCACCCGCTCCCTCCGGCAGCTGCTCGACGTAATAGCGCTGGTTCCCGCTCCAGCCGACGTGCAGCGCCCACACCTCCCCCGTGCGGAAACCGAAGGCCCTCGTCCCGGCCAGCAGCAGGTACGGGGAGTCCAGGGACGGCCGCCCGCGGCGGCTCTCGCGCAGGTGGGACCCGAACGCGATGTCGGCACGCTGCGGACTGCGTTCCCGAGACCACTTGCCGGTGAAGTCCACGAGCTCCACGGCGCGTTCGGGCAGCGGGAGAATGATCGTGAGCGCCGAGAGATCGAAGACGTCGGCAGATCGCTGATCATCGCCGTCCATCCGCCTGACATCAGCGCCGGCTGCGACGACACCGTGCTCGTCGAGCGCGTACCGCAGGTGGACGGTGAGGCCGAAATCGCCGGACCGCAGTGCGATCACGAGAGCCGAGCCGGCCTCCTCAACGGTGTGGCCGACGAGATCGAAGCGCGGATAGGGCATGCCGGTCGAGCGGAGCCGTCCTTCGATACCCGGGGTGCCCGACCAGGCGTCCGCTTCCGTCGGGAGAACGCTCAGCCGGCGTGGCATGTCGGTCGAGTTGTGGGTGACGCCGGGCACGGCGGTCGCGCGGATCGTGTCGAGCTCGGCGGGGGACAGCTCGCCGAGGTCCGCGCCCCAGTGCAGCACTCGCGGCACCGGGGCGGCGACCTCCACGATGAAGCTGGTTGAGCCGCCACGCAGGTGAACGATGGGCGCCGGCTGTTCTGTCGTAGACATGCTTCCTTCGTGTGATCGTGGGATGGGCGCGTTCGGCCGCAGCCGATTCGGGCCGACCCGGTATCAATCGGAGATGATCTGCGCGGTCTGCTTCTGAAGGGCCGGCCACACCTCGTCGTTCACCTGGTGCAGGAAGAACGCCTCGAACTGTGGCCTGATCTTCGACTCCATCGCCGCGCCGTTGTTGTAGGCCGGCGCCGGGAAGAGCTCACCGTCGGCCTGGTACTCGCCGAACACGGACAGGTCGAGGCCGTCCTTGGCCGAGGAGTCGACGAGCGCCTGCATGGAGGCGGCGATGGACGGGAAGAGCGAGCCGTTGAAGGTGGCGGCCGCCGTTTGGCACTCTTCCGAGCCCATGTAGGAGACCCATTTCCAGGTCTGCTCGGGGTGGGCGGTGCCGGACCAGATGTTGTTGCCGTTCATGTTGCTGATGACAGAACGAGTGCCGTCGGGCGACTTCACCACCGGGGCGACGCCGAGCTTGAGGCCGGGCAGCTTCGCCAGCGCGGCTGCGTCCCATGAGCCGGCGGCCACCATCGCCACCGAGCCCGAGCCGATCTGGTCCGCATTGCCGGTGGTGAACTGGCCGAGCTCGGGCGCGTAACCGTCGTCGGACAGCTTGCGCATGAAGTCCATCGTGTCGATGAAGCGTTTGTCGCCGTAGTTGAACTGGCCGGGCCAGTTGGGCTTGTCGGTGAGCTGGAAGCCGGTGGTGGCGGCGAACGGGCCCCACGTCGTCTGGCCGAGGTTGTCGTCCGAGGCCACGGTTCCGATCCCGTACACGGCGACGTTCTCCTTGTCGAAGCCAGGCTCGTTGCCGCGGACGCCCTTCTTGTCGACGGTGAGCCGCTTGACCACGGACAGGAAACTGCCGCCGTCCGCTGGATTCC
This sequence comes from Nonomuraea rosea, assembly GCF_039539705.1. Taxonomy (NCBI): domain Bacteria; kingdom Bacillati; phylum Actinomycetota; class Actinomycetes; order Streptosporangiales; family Streptosporangiaceae; genus Nonomuraea; species Nonomuraea rosea. The sequence goes on from NZ_BAABDQ010000034.1 coordinate 75,136, forward strand.
AGGTGAGGTTCTGCAGGTCCTTGTCCGTCAATCCGGCCTTGGTCATGAGGGCCTTGTTGTAGTAAAGGGCGCCGGCCGCCCAGTCCAGTGGGAGGGCGTACTGCTTGCCATCAGTGAACTTCCACACATCGACCCCTTTGGCGAACACACCGAGGTCGTATTTCGACTGCTTGATGAGGTCGTCAATGGCGAGGAGCTGGCCCTGCCTCGCGTAGGACTGGAAGAAGGTCACACTGTTCTGGAACGCGTCAGGCGCGTCGCGGGCGACGAAACCACTCGTGAGCTTGGTGAAGTAGTCGCTCACGTTGTACTGGGAGATCTTGACCTTGATGCCCGGGTTGGCCTTCTCGAACGCGGGGATGCATGTGCTGTAAGCGGCGGTCTGATCGGGCGACCAGGTCCACCAGTTGACGGTGGTGCTGCCGCCTTCGGCACTTCCGCCGCAGGCGGCGAGGGCGAGCAGGGCGGTGACGCCGGCCGCTGCGGCGGCGATCTTTCCGGTTCTCATGAGATGCCTCTCTGTTAGCTGCCCCGCAGGGTCACTTGATCCCGCTGAAGCCGATGGAGTTCACGATTCGCTTTCCGAAGATCACGAACAGCAGCAACATCGGCACCGCGGCCACAAGCGTGGCGGCCATCAGGCCGGCGAAGTCGGGCTGCGTCTGCGGTGATGCCTGCTGGAATACGCCAAGCGCCAGTGTGAGTGGCCTGACCTGCGGATCGTTGGCGACCAGCAGCGGCCAGAAGTAGTCGTTCCAGGTCCCGATGAACGTCAGGACAGACAGGGTGGTGAGCGGACCGGACATCATCGGGAAGGTGATCCGGAACATGAGCTTCACCGGTCCGGCGCCGTCGATCAGCGCGGCCTCCTCGACCTCCCTGCTGAGCCCGAGCATGAACTGCCGGAGGAAGAAGATGTTGAAGGCGGAGAAGAGCGCGCCGGGCAGCATGAGGCCGGCGAAAGTGTTGACCAGCCCGAGGTCGTTGATCAGCACGAAGTTGGGCAGCAGCATCAAGATGCCCGGCACCATCAGGCCGGCCAGCAGGATGGAGAACACCAGGTTCCGCCCAGGCCACTGGAGCCGCGCGAACGCATAGGCGGCGAACGCCGAGCATGTGACGACGAGGAACGTGAGCAGCCCCGCGTAGATCACGGAGTTCCGTACGAAGAGCGGTATGTCCAGCGACGCGCCGGATCCACCCTGCGCGAGCGCCTCGGCCTGGCTGGTCAGGCCGAAGACCCGCTCGAAGGCGCCCAGCGAGAATCCGACAGGGAGCATCGACGCCGGGTCGGTGCTGAGCGCGAAGTTGTTGGAGAGTGCGGTGCGCAGAATCCAGTAGAACGGGAAGATCGTGACCAGCAGAAAGCCTGCGATGTACGCCCAGGCAACCGCCCGGCCGATCGAGAGCCGCCTTCTGCGGCCAGGCGGCGTCGCCGTGTGCGTGGCGGCCCGGCCCTCGGGAGCGATCATGGCAGTCGTGGTCATGGCTCGTCCTCAGTTCGTGTCGGATTCGTTCGCGCGCAGCAGGCGCAGCTGGATGAAGGTGATGACGATGAGCATCACGAACAAGGACAGCGACATCGTCGCCGCGTAGCCGAAGTCGAACTGGTTGAAGGCCTTGTCGTAGATGTACATCTGCAGGACGTTCGACGCGTTGGCCGGTCCGCCCTTGGTGGTCACCTGCACGATGTCGAACACCTGGAACGAGCTGATGACGGTGAGGACGACCACCATCGCCATGATCGGCCGCAGCAGCGGCACCGTCAGCCGCCGGAACATCTGGTACTCGTTCGCCCCGTCCAGGCGACCTGCCTCGTAGACCTCGCCGGGGATGGTCTGCAGGCCGGCGACGATGAGGATCGTGCTGTAGCCCATCGACTTCCAGACGCTGATCAGCGCGATCGACGGGATCGCCCACTCCTGTGAGCCGAGGAACTTGATCGGCTTACCGGTGAGGTTCTCGATCAGGACGTTGACGATCCCCAGCTGCGGGTCGAGCATCCACTGCCATACGAGCGCCGCGACGACACCGGAGATGAGGAACGGGAGGATGACCAGCCCGCGGATCACCGTCGACTTGGTCAGCCGGTGCAGGACGACAGCTGTGATCAGCGACACGAGGAGGCCGAACACGACGGACAGCACCACGAAGTACAAGGTCACGCGCAGCGAGTGCCAGAACATGTCGTCGTCGAGCAGGGCACGGATGTTGTCCAGGCCGGTCCACTTCGGCGGGCTCAGTACCTGGAAGTCGGTGAAGCTGAGGTAGACGCCGCGCACAGTGGGATAGACCGCGAACACCGCGAAACCCACCACGGCCGGCGCTATGAGGAGCAACGCGAGCCGCCAGTCGTTGCGATGCGACGGGTTACGCGACGCTGCCCGGTGGTACGCGCGCTCACGCCCTCCTGGCCTAGGTCTCGCCATTATCGGCATGGAGTCTCCCTTGACCTTTCACCTTCGGGCGGTGCCGTCGGTTAGAAGCTGACGGTGGTCGGTGACGATAGGCTCGGTTACATTCCAGTGTCAAGTAATGATTTGTGCACGACGTGGGAACGCCGCGTTGGCTTGGCGTTGATATAATTGCTAAAGGAAACAAAGTTCCTTGAAGCGGTCGGCCGGGCCGTCCATAGCGGCGCAGAGAGGCACTGTGATGATCGAGCCACCTCGCACCGTTAGCGGCGACGTAGCCGGTGTAGCTGTCAGCGGCTCGCTGAGCTCGGAGCTGGGGTCCGCACGCGACTCACCCGCCGTGACGACCGTGCTGGCCGAGATCCTCAAGCACGGTCCCATCCCCCGCATCGAGGTCGCCCGCCGGACGGGGCTGTCCCAGGGGGCGGTCACGAAGGCCGTGGCGCGGCTCACTGAGCAGGGTCTGATCTCGACCCATGACAACCGACGGTCGTCCACGCCGGGCCGCCCCGTGCAACCGATCAGCGTTCAGGAGGAGGCGCGCCTGGCCATCGGGATCACCGTCCGCGTCGACGAGGTCTTCGGCGTCGCCACCACGATGCGCGCGAATGTGCTCCACTCGATCCACCGGCCCCTGGCCAGCACGGCGTCACCGGTGGTCGTGGAGGGCGTGGCCGACGTCGTGCACGATCTCCTGGACCGCCTGGGCGCCGACGCCGAGCGAGTGGTCGGCGTCGGCGTGGCGGTCTCCGGCGACGTCGACAAGGCCACCGGCATCGTGCGCAACTCGCCACGGCTGAACTGGTCGGCAGTCCCCTTGCGAGAGCTGATCCACGAGCAGTGCGATCTGCCGGTCGTGGTGGACAACGACGTGCGTGCGCTGTCCATCGCGGAGGAGTGGTTCGGCATCGGGATCGATTCCGGCTCGTTCGCGATCGTGACGATCGGCGCCGGCATCGGCTGCGGCCTGTACGTCAACGGCGACGTCGTCGAAGGTGATCACGGGGTCGCCGGCGAGATCGGCCATCTTCCACTCGCACCCGGCGACCTGCTCTGCACCTGCGGGCGCCGTGGGTGCGTGGAAACCGTCGCATCATCGAGCGCCATCGTGCATGCCGTCCGGGACGCCAAGAACGACCCGCTCATGACCATGCGGGAGGCCGTCGCGCTCGCCCGAGCCGGCGACGTCGAAGCGCGCGCGGCGTTCGAACGAGCCGGCTCCATGATCGGACTCGCCCTCGCGACCATGGCCAACCTTGTGGGCCCGAGCGTCATCCTCGTGGCCGGCGAGTCGGTCACCAACTACGACCTGTTCGAACGTCGCGTGCGCGAAGCGTTCGACGACCACGTATTCGGATCGGCCCGCGCATGCAAGATCATCGCGCGGTCGCATACCTTCGAGGACTGGGCGCGAGGCTCGGCCGCGTCGGTCATCCGCTCGATGCTCGACGGAACCCTGACCACGCACTCGTGACGGCGGCGGGCACGCGACCCGAATGATGTGGAGAACGGAACCGAACGGCCCTGGAACTCGTCTGGCTCAAGACGTGGATCGAAGTCGTCGACACCGCCAGCTCGGCATTCCTGCCGGCGGTGGTGCGGGAGCTTCGCGACCAGCATCCGGCCCTCGAAATCGGCATCCTCGACGGCGACGTCCAGTCGATCGAGACCGCGCTCTACGACCGCCTCAGTTCCGCGGCTTCAGACACCACGGCGCGATCCGGGTCGTCCAGGCCGACGCCACGCGCGTCGGTGGCGTCACCGAATGGCTGCAGGCCGCTGCCCAGGCATCAGCCCGGGGCCTGCGGGTCGCACCCCACGGCCCCGGGTGCGTCGACGGCCATCGCCCCCGACGCCCGCCGAAACTGGCAGATCCGCGGCGTCGGAGCCGTCCGCCGTACGTAGCCGGCATCACCACGGGCCGACGGGCGGGGAGTCGCCGATTCGATTATCGGATCGTTGCCTGCCGAAACACGCGCTTCACACCTCGGACCTCGGGCTTTAACGTTCTCAGCATTCCCCGGGGACGCCGCAAGGCTCATGGCCGGGTGAAAGGCGTCAGCGACTCATGGAAGGACCTGTGAACCGAGCATGGTGAGTCCGGTGATCACGGTCCGGCCGGCGGCCCTGCGGCGCGCCACCACTCCCATCCTCCAGCGGGTCGGCGCCGGTTTCGGCCCGGAGGCCGTCGTAGGCCGGGCCAGGTCCTTCCCGGGACCGGGACCGGCCCAGTTTGATAGGTGATTTTCGTGACAACCACTGAATCCGGAATTGCACTTTCGCGGAATAGCTGGATCTGCGGGTATTCACGGGAACGTGGATGACCGCGCCGATGCCGGCCGATGTCTCGATCCCCTTGGTACCGCTGGAGGGCGTGGACGACGTGGGGCTCGTGCGGGAGCCGCTCAGTCGCGGCACGCTCGTACGGGTGAACGAGGGTGCCGCCGCCGCGCTCGACGACATCCCGGCGGGCCACAAGGTCGCCGTCCGCGCAGTCGCCAAGGGCGCGGCCGTCCGCAAGTACGGCGAGATCATCGGCATCGCGCTCCGGGACATCCCGCCCGGCGCCCACGTTCACACGCACAACCTCGGGGTCGGGCCGCAGAGCCTCGGCCACGGGGCGGCCACCGCCGCACCATCGCCGTGGTCCCCGCCGGCCGCCCCGGCACGCGAGCACTTCCTCGGCTACCGCAGGCCCGACGGACGGGCCGCGACCCGTAACTACCTCGCCGTGCTGCCTACGGTGAACTGCTCGTCGACGGTGGCCAGGATGGTCGCGCAGGCCGCCAACACCCAGGTCAGGGCTCCCGGCCTGGACGGGGTCATCGCTCTCACCCACGAGCTGGGCTGTGGCATGGCCGAGGGCACCACCGGCGACGACATCCTGCGCCGCACCCTGCGCGGGTACGCCGGGCACGCGAACATCGCCGGAGTCGTGCTGGTCAGCCTGGGCTGCGAGATCAACCAGCCGGAGAACATCTTCGGCGGCAGCCTGGCCGTCGAGACCCTCACCATCCAGGACCTGGGCGGCACGGCCGCCACCGTCAACGCCGCGCTGGACGCTCTCACGGCCATGGCGTCGCAGCTCGCCGGCCTGCGGCGGGAGCCCATTCCGGTCGCCGAACTGGTCCTGGGGCTGCAGTGCGGCGGCAGCGACGCCTACTCGGGCCTGACGGCCAATCCGACGCTGGGCGTGACGGCCGATCTGCTCGTGGCCGCCGGCGGCCGGGTCATCCTCGGCGAGACTCCCGAGATCTACGGCGCCGAGCACATGCTGCGCCGGCGGGCCGCCGCGCCCGTGATCGCCCGCCGGATCGACGAGCTGATCGCCTGGTGGCAGGAGTACACGGCCGACAACAACGCCGAACTGGACAACAACCCCTCCAAGGGCAACAGGGACGGCGGCATCACCACCATCTGGGAGAAGTCGCTGGGGGCGGTGCTGAAGAGCGGCACGAGCCCGCTCAACGACGTCGTCGCCTACGCCGAGCCGGTCACCGCCGCAGGGCTGACCTTCATGGACACCCCCGGCTACGACCCGGTCTCGGCCACCGGCATGGTCGCCGGCGGGGCCAACCTGCTGGCGTTCACGACCGGCCGGGGATCGGTCTTCGGATCGCGCCCGACCCCCTGCCTCAAGATCAGCACGACGACGCGGCTGTACGAGCACATGCGTGCCGACATGGACTTCGACGCGGGCCGGGCGATGTCGCGAGAAGAGCAGATCCGGCATGGAATCCTGCTGTTCGAGGCGCTGGTGGACCTGGCATCGGGTGCGCCGAGCAAGTCCGAGGCGCTCGGGTTCGGCGCGGAGGAGATCGTGCCGTGGCGGATGGGAGCCGTAGTGTGACGTCCGATTTCTGGGACGGAGCCCACGTGACCCGCTTCACGCCCGGCGCGGCGGGACGTCGGCCCCCCGGGACGGCCGTCCACTCCGTTCAGGTTTCACGAGAGGTCAGCGCATGAGATTCAGCGACAAGCTCGCCGTCGTCACCGGCGCCGGCTCCGGCATCGGCCGGGCGACGGCGGTCCGGCTGCTGCGCGAGGGCGCCACGGTGGTGGCTGTCGATCTGGAACACACCCAGCCCTGGCCGGACGACGTGGTGGACCGCGTTCGCCCGCTCGACCTGGACGTCGCGGACCAGGACGCGGCGCGCTCGCTGGAGGAGTACCTGCGCACGGAGTTCCAGCACGTCGACGTGCTGGCCAACGTCGCCGGGATTCTGCGCATCGCGCCCTTCCTCCAGGTCACGAGGGCCGACTGGGATCGGGTCGTGGCGGTCAACCTGACGGGTGTCTTCTTCCTGACCCAGGCCGTCGCTCGCATCATGGTCGAGCATGGGATGCCGGGCCGCATCGTCAACGTCTCCTCGGTGCACGCCGTGGTCTCGGAGCCGAACGCGGCACCGTACACGGCGACCAAGGGCGGGCTCGAGGCGATGACCCGCACGATGGCGTCGGAGCTGGCTCCTCACGGCATCACCGTGAACTGCGTCCGCCCGGGCGCGACCAGGACCAAGATGAGCGAGCCCATCTACACCCCCGAGATCGTCGCTTCGCTGAAGGCGAAGATCCCGCTGGGGACGATCGCGCCGCCCGAGTGGGTGGCCGCCGCCATCGCCTACCTCGCCTCCGAGGAGGCGTGCTACACCACGGGCGCCTGCCTGGACGTGGACGGCGGGTACGCCATGGACGGCTCGCTGCCCGGTCCGGCGTACTCGTGAGCACGGGAACCGGGCCGGTGACCGGCACCGTCGCCGTGGTGACCGGTGCGGCCTCCGGCATCGGCCGCGCCACCGCCCTGCGCCTGGCCCGCGATGGCTACGAGGTCGCGATGATGGATCTCGACGCCGCCGGTCTCGCCGAGACGGGTACGCAGATCCAGCAGGCGGGTGGCCTGGCGCACCCGTTCACCGTCGACCTGTGCGACCCGGTGGCCGTGGGGTCGGTGACACGGGAGATCGCCGTCACCGTCGGCGCTCCGGAAGTGCTGGTGAACGTGGCCGGTATCGGCCTGGCCGCGAACGTGCTGGAGACGAGCGACGCGGACTGGAACCGCGTCATGTCGGTGAACCTGACCGGGCCGTTCCTCACCATCCGGGCGACGCTGCCGTTGATGCTCGACCGCGGCAGCGGCGTGATCATCAACATCGCCTCCGTCGGCGGTCAGATCGGGCTGGCCCGGCGGGCGGCGTACTGCGCGTCCAAGGCGGGGCTGGTCGGCCTCACCCGGGCGGTTGCGGTCGACCATGCGCGGGCAGGAATCCGTTCCGTGGCGATCTGCCCCGGAACCGTGGAGACCGAGTGGATCGGGAAGATCCTCGCGAAGGCGCCGGAACCGGCGGCGGCCCGCGCGGCGATGGCTGCTCGGCAGTTGGACGGGCGCATGGGGGCACCGGACGAGATCGCGGCCATGGTCGCCTTCCTCGCGGGGCCTGAGGGCCGGTTCGTCAACGGGGCTGCGCTCGTCCTCGACGGAGGGATGACAGCGGGAACGGATCAGGGATGAGCGGCTCACCCACCCCTTCGGACGATCATCCCGACGACGAGATCGACCTGGCCCCGCGCGACCCGCGGGATGCCATGTCGCTGCAGACCGCTTGGTTGCGCAGCTTTCTCGCGGTGGCGGACAAAGGCGGATTCGGTGCCGCCACGCTCGTCCTGCACCTGTCACAGTCGCGGGTCAGCGCCCACGTCGCGGCCCTGGAACATGCGCTCGGCGTGACCCTCTTCGACCGCAAGGCCCGCCCCATCTGCACGACCGAGGCGGGCGAGCTGTTCCGGGGGCACGCCATGAACGCCCTCCTCGAGCTCCAGCGCGGCGTCGAGGCCGCCCGCAGCACGCTCGACAACCTCGTCGCGCACCTCAAGGTCGGGAGCTATCCGAGCGTCAGCTCGACCTACCTGCCCTCGGTGTTGCGAGAGCTGACGTCGAAGCACCCGGGCGTCACGATCGAGCTTCACGAGGGCACCGCCGCGGCGCTGGAGGAGATGGTCGTCAGCGGGGCCGTGGACCTGGCGTTCCGGCCGCTGCTGCCGAAGATGCACGAGACCACGCTCTGCCATCGGACCATCTGGCGTGAAGACATCGTCGCCGTGCTGCGCGAGCAGGACGAGCTCACCCGGAAGTCCACGGTGAGCGTGGAGGACCTCCTGGGGCGGCCACTGATCGGCAACCCGTCCGGCAGCGCGGAAGAGGGCGGCGGATTCGACGTGCGCAACGCCCTCGGCGATGAGGCCGACCGGGGCGACCGGGGCGACATCGCCTACCTCACCGACCAACCGGCGACTCTGGTCGCGCTGGTCCGCTCCGCCTTCGGCATCGGCGTCATCAACCGCCTCGCCCTGGACACCACCAGCATCGAGGGCCTTGCGATCCGCACCATAGACTCCCGGACGGCCCTGCGGGAGGTGGCCCTCTTCTGGGCGAGACGCCGCTCGAACGCCGCGGTCGTCAAAGCCTTCCTGGACGCCCAGGAGCAGGCTCAACTACCTCCCGGTGTGCAGGCCATCCCGGACTGACGTGGTGCCCCCGCGGCCAAAGGCCGGATCTCGATCTTGAGAGTCCGGCCTTTGACCGTCAAGTGCCTGCGGGCCTGGGACGATCCCGATATCAGGCTCGCGCTCGCCCGCTGGTCCAGGCCACAGGAGATCAGGGTGTGCGGAAGCACCCCTTCCGTACGCCTGGCAGCGGATCGGTGCCGAATGCCGCCGTCGTACAGCCGGTGCCGCCGGTGAACGACTTGTACACGAACCTGCCCCGGGCGCCGTACGCGACGGTCTGCTGTCCGCCGAAGGCGCACGTCCCGGTCTCGTCCGAGCAGGCCGTGGCGTAGCCGGCCGGGCCGCCGGTGGCGGTGTAGCAGCCCTTCGACTCGCCGGGAATCGGGTCGCCGAACGTGGCGTCGGTGCAGGGGGTGTCGCCGGTGGCAGCGATCGTGGCGAACGCGCCGAAGGCGCCGTACATCACCGGCTGTCCCGCTGCGGCCGGGCACGTGCCGTTCTGAGACGCGCACATGGTCCAGCCGCCGGGCGGACCTCCCGCGGGCGGCAGGTAACAGGACTTGGCGACTCCGTCGATGGGATCGCCGAAGTGGGCGTTGGTGCACGGCACGGAGCCGTTGGCGACCTGGTGCGCGAAGTTGCCGTTGGCGCCGTAGGCGACGTCACGGTTGTAGCCGGGCACGGCACAGGCGCCGCCCTCGGCCGCGCAGACGTTGTATCCGGGCGGGCCGCCCGCGTCGGCGACGTAGCAGGACTTGACCAGATTCGCCGCCGGGTCGCCACCGAAGGAGGCGCTGGTACAGGCAGTGCTGCCGGTCGCCGTCTTGTAGGTGTAGGACCCTGCCCCGTAGGCCACCGAGCGGATGCCGGTGAAGGAGCACGTGCCGCCCTCACCCGCGCACCGGGTGTAGCCCGCGCGCAGGGCGCCCGTACCCGGCTCGGCGGGCGGGGAGGGATTGCCCAGCCCGGAGGCGTTCACCGTGTAGCTGCCCGGAGCGACGCCGGTGAGGTAGACGTAGGTGTCGTCCTGGCTCCCGCTGGTGATGCCCGTGGCAGGCGTGAAGGCTCCGTTGCTCCAGACGACGTTGCCGTTCACGGACACCGAGATGTTGCCGCCGCCGAGCTTCGGGACGCCGATGCGGCCGGTGGTGCCGGCGGGGCTGGTGAGGCGCGCCGCGTACGTGCCGGCGGCGGGGACGCGCGACCAAGAGGCGTTGACGGCCCCCTGGGGCATGGTGATCCGGCCCTCGGCGCTGGTCAGGTCACCGGGGTGCGGAACGAAGCGGTACGCGCCGGTCGCCGACTCCGGTGCGGTGCCGAGCACGTCGAAGGTGAGCGTGGAGGTGGGCGCGGTGGACCAGCCATGGGCCAGGCTCATGAACGAACCCCCGTAGGCGTGGCCGCCGTCGGCCCTGATGCCCTCCCAGAAGGTGCTCTTGGTGCCGATGCCGCTGTTGAGCATGTGGCCCCAGGTACGGCGGATCTGCGCCAGGGCGGTGTGGTCGTCGTTGGCGGCGAAGTGGGCGTTCAGCTCCATCCCGCCGGCGAAGGGTGAGACGTTGCCGCCCCATTCGGGGGTGGCGGGGCCGTAGATGCCCCAACGGGTCGCGAGCCGGCTGACGATGGTCCGCGACTTCGCGGGGGAATCGGTGAGCCCGTACCAGACCGCGAGCGAGTTGCCGTCCTGCGGGTACAGGCCGCTGGTCGGGTTGTCCCTGTACAGACCCTGCGAGGCGTCCCACAGCCGGGAGTTGGCCGCGCTCTTGAGGGTGGTCGCCCTGGTGGCCCAGTTCGTGGCGAGCGCGCTCTCACCCTTGACCGAGGCCAGGGTGGCGCCGCCCTTGAGCGTGGCGTACAGCAGCGCGTTGGCGGAGATGTTCTCGCCGCCTTGGCCGACGCGGGCCCAGTCCTGGGTGCGGGTCACGTTGAGGAGACCGGTGCCGCCGATCTTGGCGATGATGAAGGCCATGCCCCGCTTGTAGCCGGCCCATTGGGAGTCCAGCCAGGCCCGGTCGGCCGAGTACGTGTAGTACGTCGCCGTGCTCAGGAGTGTCCACAGGTGGTAGGTGTCCGAGCCGGTGAGGTTGAACGGCGGTCCTGACCAGGGGATCTCCCCCTCGGCGGACTGCACGCCGTACATCGTGCTGATCGCGTTGCGCGTCGAGGTGAGGTCACCCGAGTAGGCGTACTGCGTGGGTACGGCGATGCCCAGGTCGCCGGGCCACACCGTCCGGTCCCGCTTGGCCCCGTCGACCAGGACGGAGTCGCCCACGCCGACCGTGGCGGCGTTGTTCCACGCGGTGGCCGGCGGGGGCCAGGCGCGGCCCTGGTTGGAGGCGATCGTGTTGAGCTGCACGGTGTACGCCCCGGCGTACCAGATGCGGTTGAGAAGGTCGTCGCTGGAGTGGAAGTAGTTGGCGTAGTCGGCCGGGTTGGCCTTTCCCGGAGCCGCGGTGAAGGCGAGGCTGACGCCCTTGAGGTCTATCCAGCCCGAGGTGTCGAGGAAGACGGTGAGATAGCGGAAGCCGCCCCGCTGTTGTGCGGTGGGCATGGTGTAGGTGCCATTGGTGGAGGCCGTGGCGTGGAGCGCTCCGTCCTCGCCGTCGCGGCCGCTGCTCCGGTCACTGTTGGTGCCTGCGTACAGGGACGACTCGCTGAAGGCGAGGCCGACCTGTTGGCCGCCGCTGGTGTCGCCGAAGGACAACGTTGTCATTCCGGCGACTTCTTTGCCGAAGTCGAGGGTGATGGCCGACTGCGCGCCGGAGATCCGCGTAGACAGTCCGCTGAGGACGTTCTGCGGGTTCGCGACGCTGCCGGACGTGGCGTACACGGCGGTCGGCTTGAGGGTGCGGGAGGTCGGTGAGTAGCTCAGGGGGTCAACGGCCGCCGAGTTGGCATCCGTTGTGGGTGTCGAGGCCCCCGCGGCGGCGGACGGCAGCGGGCCTGCGGTCAGCAGCGCGGCGGGCAGAGCGGCGAGCAGAGCGAGGCTGGGTAAGTGGTGCCGGCGCACGGAAACCTCCTGGGGCTGGGGGCGAAAACTGTTTGATCGTTTTAATGTGTGACGACAAAACCCCGACAGCCAATCGGAAAGTTTGTTACAAGATGAGTTCCCACCGAATGATGGACGTGTGGAAACAGTGTGTCAACCCGTCGCCGCTCCCGTGCGGCCCGCTCTTAAAACGTTCCTTCTGAAGCTATTGACAAGGCTCGTCAAGCCGGTTTCACTGCGGTCGGAAACAGGTATGGACCAGTGCCCGATTCCCGCCCATGGCGGCATCCCCCATCGTGAAATCGAGGCGAGCTCCGGTGTCTTTACGCAGCGCCGACAACGTTGTCAGATCACTCCTCACCTTCTTGCTGACGGCCGCTCTCGCGTGTGCGGCACTGGTACCGGCCGCGACGCCCGCGGCCGCCGCCACCCCGGTGTGCGTACTGGCCTGTGACACGCGGGATCCCTCGCTGGCCCGGCAGGAGAGCTTTCCGGTACCGGCCAAGAACCTCAACGGCCGCCGCCTCCAACTGCACGTCTCCAACGCGGACGACATGGCGTGGGCCAGCATCGACGACGGCGTGATGGGCGACTCGGCGTGGCTGGACCGCTCCTGGGACGGCGGCGCCACCTGGGAGGGGCTGCTGGGCAAGGCGAGCATCCCGGGAACCTGGACCGGCACCAGGACGCTGATGTACAACATCACCGACCCCCGCAACCACCGGCGCGGACTGGTCCGGGCCTGTGGCGACGCCGCCGCCGTCGGCTGTACGGACTGGGTCTACCCCGCCGTCTGCGACACTCTCTGCGACGGCGCCAACGCCGGCCAGGCGGCCGGGGACGATCAGCCGGTGCCGGCCACGACCCTCTACGGCCGCACGATCCGGCTGCATGTGAACCAGAAGAACTCCATGGCCTGGGCCGGCATCGAATCCGGCGGCGGCGGCGACGAGATCTGGCTCGACCGCTCCTGGAACGGTGGTTCGACCAGGCCGGGCGGCTCATCGCTCGGCCGTACCAGCACCCCGTCCGGAGCTGCCGGCACGCGTACCGCGATGTACGCCACCCGCGATCCGCGCGGCCTCCTCTACGGCGGCGCGGTCCGCGCCTGCGGCCGGGAGGCCTCCCACCAGGAGGGCAGTTGCACCACCTGGGTCAGACCCGCGCCGACCAGGGCACGCGCCGCGGCAGACGCGCTCATGTACTCCTACGACCCGTACAACGGCTGGTGGCCCAGCAGTTGGTGGAACTCCGCCGCCACCCTCAGCTCCCTCATCGGCTTCGCCAGGACCACCGGCACGCACGACTACGACTGGATCGTGGCGCGCACCTTCGAGCAGAACAAGGGCGTCTTCGCCGCCGGAGTGCGCAGCTCGGACGCGCTGGAGGGCCACTTCATCAGCCGTTCCATCGACGACTCGGCCTGGTGGGCCATCGCCTGGATCGACGCGTACGACTACACCGGCGACGCCCGCTACCTCAATGAGGCCGTCATCATCGCCAACTACGTCCAGCAGTACTGGGACGCCGGCAGCTGCGGGGGCGGCGTGTGGTGGGACCGGGAACGCACCTACAAGAACGCCGTGACGAACGGGCAGTATCTCTGGCTGACCACGGCGCTGCACCAGCGCATCCCCGGCGACACCGGATGGCTCCAGCGGGCGAGGACGGCCGCCGGCTGGTGCCGGTCGAGCGGGATGATCAACTCCTCGGGACTCGTGAACGACGGACTGAACTCCTCCTGCGCCAACAACGGCAGCACCGTGTGGAGTTACAACCAAGGACTGGCCATCGGCGGCTTCACCGAACTGTGGAAGACGACCGGGGACGGTTCGCTGCTGGCCACCGCGCGTGCCCTGGCCGATGCCGCCATCAGCAGCACGGCGCTGACCCGGGCCGGAGTGCTCACCGAGTCCTGCGACATCGGCTCGGCCTCCTGCGACGACAATCAGAAACAGTTCAAGGGCATCTTCATGCGGCACTTCGCCGACCTCGCGAAGGCCACCGGTTCCAGCACTTACCGGAGCTACCTTCAGCGGCAGGCGGACACGCTGTGGGCGCAGGACCGCAGCTCCCTCAACGTCCTCGGTCAACGCTGGGCCGGCACCGGCCCCAACCAGAGCGACTGGCGCACGCAGGCCAGCGCGCTCGGAGCGCTCACGGCCGCAAGCGGGTGACCCGGCTGTTCTGCACCACCGAATCGTACAGTGACGGTAATTCCGGCAGCTCCTGCTCGGCGGCGGCAAAGCAGGCGGGCCGGCCGGGCGCTCTCAGCCCTTGAGCGCGCCCGCCAGCCCGTTGACGAAGTAGCGCTGCAGCAGCACGAACAGCGCGATGACCGGCAGCACGAGGATGAGCGAGGCGGCCATCACCTCGTTGTATCTCGGCACCTCGCTGGAGATCAGCGACTCCAGCCCGAGCGGCAGCGTGAACAGCGACCGGTCGGAGATCGACACGCGGGTGAGCACGTACTCGTTCCAGGTCGGCACCGCCGTCAGCACCGCGATCGTGATGTGCGCGGGCCTGGCCAGCGGCAGGTGGACCGACCAGTAGATGCGTGCCTCACCCGCGCCGTCGGAGCGGGCGGCGTCCCGCAACTCGGCGGGGATCGACCGGTAGCTGCTGGTCAGCAGGAGCACGGCCAGCGGCGCGGTGCCGTTCACGAACGGCAGCACCAGCCCCAGATGGGTGCCGAGCAGCCCGAGGTTCTTCTCCAGGACGACCACCGGGAGCAGCACCGTGATACCGGGCACGAACAGCAGCGCCACGAAGAACCAGTACAGGAACCGCCGGCCGGGGAAGTCCAGCACCGCGAAGGCGTAGGAGGCCAGGCTGTAGACCACGAGCACGCCGAGCACGGTCATCGCGGTGACCTTGAGGCTGTTGGCGAAGAAGTCAAGGAAGTGCAACTGGCTCCAGGTGGCGACGAGCGTGTCCAGCGTCGGCTCGCGCGGGATCAGGCCGCCCTCCAGGATCTCGGTCCTGCTCTTGAAGGCCCCTGACACCATCCAGACGAACGGGTACACGCTGATCAGCGCGTACGCGATCAGCCCCAGGTAGGCGAAGCGCCTCATTCGACCCTCCTCAGCATGCGGGCGTTGGCCAGCGTGAGCAGTACCGCTCCGGCGAACAGCAGCCAGCCGAGCGCGCTGGCCACCCCGAGCGTCGGCGACAGCCCTTTCATGAACGACAGCCGGTACGCCATCAGCCCCAGCACGTCGGTGTGCCCGCCGGGCCCGCCGTTCGTCATGACCAGGAAGATCTGGAAGCCGTGCAGCGCATCGCGTACGCCCAGCAGCACGATGGCGACCGTGATCGGGCGCAGCAGCGGCCAGATGATCCGCCGCAACACGTGCCGCGGCGCGGCCCCGTCGATCTGCGCCGCCTCGACCAGGCCGCGGTCGATGGCCTGCAAGCCGCTCAGGTAGAGCAGGGTCGCGATAGGCACCGCCGACCACACCAGCACGAGGATGAGCGTCGGGAGCGCTGTGTCCGGGTTGCCGAGGAAACCCTGCGGTTGCCGCAGGGTCCCCAGCCCGAGCGCGCCCAGCAGCAGGTTGATCGCGCCGTCCGGCTCCAGCACATACCGCCAGGCGTAATAGACGGCGATGCCCGAGGTGACGTACGGCAGGAAGTACACCGATCGCAGGAACGCCCGCAGCCGGGTGATGGAGTTGAGCATCATCGCCAGCGGCAGCGCGATTGCCACGGTCAGCGCCGGCACGGCGACCATGACCTGCAGTGTGTTCCAGCCCGCGCGGCGCAGGTCGCCCGCCAGCGACGGGTCCGCGCCGAGCAGGTCGGCGTAGTTGTCCAGCCCCACCCATTTCCACTCGGGCGTGAACCCGTTCCACTTGGCGAAGCTGAGCAGCAGCCCGTTGGCGATCGTGTACGCCCCCATCAGCAGGAACAGCGCCACGGCGGGCAGGACGAACAACCAGCCCGTCACCCACCGCGGCCAGCGCGGGGGCCGCGGGGCGGGCCCGTGGGTGAGCCCGCCCCGCTCGTCGCGGGTGAGCGTGAGCGTCATTGCGTGGACTTCCACATGGACGCCATGACCTTGTCGAGCTGAGTGCCCGCCTGCTGCGCGTCGAGCTCCTTCAGCGGCGTGAGCTTGACGGCCACGTCACCGGACTTGACGTGGTCGTAGTCGGAGGGGAAGAAGGCGGTGTCGCCGGCTTCGTAGGCGGTCGCCGGCGGCCCGGTGAAATGCTGCTGCAGGGCCGCGAGATCCTTGCCGAGCAGCTTCTCCGCGTCCGCGCCCAGGTCGGTGGCGGGCAGGTCCAGCGACTCCTTCGCCACCAGGCCGGCGCCCGCGGGAGAGGTCACCCAGTCGAGCCACTTCACCGCCGCGTCCCGGTTCTTCGCGGTGGCGGTGATGCCGAGCCCGGTCAGCGCGAGCGGCGACATCGAGATCTCCTTGTTCTGCCCCTCTTGTGACGGCGGCACGGGGAAGGTGAGCACCTTGTCTGGGCTCAGCCCGTTCTGCGCGAGGAACGCCAGCGTGAAGGTGCCGCCGACGCCGAATGCCGACTTGCCCTGCGCGAAGGCGACATCGGCCTCGTCGATGCCGAGCGATGTGGTCCCCGGCATCCAGTACGGCGTGAGCTCGGCGTACTTCGCCAGCGTCTTCACCCCGTCGGGAGTGCCGAACCCCTGCGTGGTGCCCTTACCGAACAGCGCCTGGTACCGCTCCTTGCCCAGATAGGCGTAGGCGAGCGGCTCATAGACCCAGTTGAACCCGGTCGAGCTGACCTTCAGCCCCAGCGCCAGCCCGCCCTGATCCTTCTCCGTGGTGGCCTTCAGCGCAGCCAGGAACTCCTCCCACGTCTTGGGCGGCGTGTCCGTACTCAGCCCGGCGGCCTTCAGCTTGTCCTTGTTGGCGTAGACGATCCCGAACGCGCCGGCCGTGAACGGCACGCTGAACCGCTGCCCCGCCTTGCCGTTCTTGATCGGCGAGTCGGCGGCCACGGTGTCGAGGCGCTGCTGCGTCAGCACCCCGCTCTCGCGGGTGGTCGGTAGGAACCGGTCCTTCCACTGAGCGCCCACGTCGGCCTGCAGGTCCTGCAGCAGCCCTGACCCGCCCATCTCCCAGTCCTCGCCGCTCGCGTGCATCTCCAGCACGTCCGGCAGCCCGCCGGTCTGGGCCGCGGCCTGCACCTTGCTGACGAACACGTCGTCCGGTGTGACCGCCTCCACCTTGACGGCGATGCCGGTCTCACTCTTGAACCGCGTCGCGGCCTTGTTCAGCGCGTCGGCGTGGGACTTCTTGAACGTCCACATCGTCAGCGACTGCCCGTCGCTCGGCTGTCCGCCGTCCGTCCCGCCGCCGGAGCACCCGGCCACCAGGAGTGCCACGGCGAGCGCCCCGGCCGCCGCCCTTCTTGTGCTCGCCCTTGTGCTCGCTCTTGTGCTCGCCCTTGTGCTCGTACGTGTTCTCCGACATGACGCACCGGCTGCCATCGGTGTCCTTTCGCGGAAGAGGGGGGTTGTCTCCACGTGGCGAGTCGCCTGCCCGGTTTCCTCGCGATCCGGAAACGCAAATCGTTAAGACTTGTGCGGAAATCTACACGCAACATCGCGCGTGTCAAGAGCGCGGCGGACGGGTCAGGCCGACTCGCGACTCTCCAGCCGGGCGGGGATGATCACCTCGGTGTTGGGTTCGGCCACCTTGCCCCCAAGGCGGTCGAGCAGCCTGCGCGCGCTGGCCTGCCCGATCGCCCTGGCCGGGTTGGCCATCGTGGTGAGCCGGGGCGTGACCATGCTGGCCGCCTCGATGTCGTCGAACCCCATGATCGCCACGTCGTGCGGCACGCGCAGGCCGCGCTCCACGGCGACGTCGAGCGCGCCGATGGCCATGAGGTCGTTGGCGCACAGCAGCGCGTCGGGCGGCTCGGGCAGGTCGAGCAGCCGCGCCGCGCCCGCGGCACCGCCCTGGCGGCTGAAGTGCGTGTGCACCACGAGCCCAGAGCCCGCGCCGGCGTCCGTGAGCGCGGTCAGATAGCCGGCCACGCGCTCGGCGGCCGGTCCCTCCTCGGCCGGCCCGCACACGAAGCCGATCCTGCGGTAGCCGCGTTCGAGCAGGTAGCGGGTGGCTTCCCGGGCGCCGCCCTCGTCGTCGCTGTGCACGACGTCCACGCCCTGCTGGATGAGCCGGCCGCCGAGTCTGACCACCGGGATGCCCGCGTCGATGACCGGCAGCAGGTCTTCGGCGTGCGTGTTGAACACCGCGAACGCCAGCCCGTCGACCTGCCTGGCGATCATCTGCTCCAGCGCGGAACGCTCAAGCCGCCGCTCGCCGTCGGTGTTGCTGATGATCTGGTCGTATCCGGCGGGCCCGAGGATGTCCTGCATGCCGCGGGCGAGCGCCGGATAGAACGGGTTGGTGATGTCGGGGATCACCAGCCCGATCGTCTGGCTCCTGCTGGTCCGGAGGCTGCGCGCGAGCACGTTCGGCCGGTAGCCGAGCTCCTCGATGGCCTCGTGGACCCGGCGCCTGGTCTTCTCCGCGACCGGGCGACGGCCGTTGAGCGTGTGTGACACGGTCGTCGCGCTCACCCCGGCCAGTTCGGCCACGCGGGTGATGCTCGCCCGCTCCCCCCGCCGCACGGCCACGCCTTCGCGCACCCCGGCGCCACCGCTCGGCCATCCGGCGCCACTGCCTGGCGCCCCGACACCGCTGCCTGGCACCCCGGCGGCGCCGTCTGGCGCCTCTCGCGCAGCGCCCCTGGACAGGCTGGGAAACCCCCGGCCGAGCACGGTCAGCGCCTCGTCGAGAGCCCGGGTTCCCTGCCTGAGCGCCTCCTCGGGTGGCGTGCCCGCGGCCATGCGCGCCAGGATCGTCTCCCACACCTCGCGCACCGGGCTCAGCACCACGGCCGCCAGCATCCCGGGCGCGACCCCGCCCAGGTCGCGGTCGCGGGCCAGCACCCCGGCCAGCGCCCGCTCCTGCTCGGCGAACGTCTCCCGCCCGAAGGCCCGCAGCGCCGGACTGCCGTGGTAGACGCGCGCCCGCACCACCAGCCCGGCCGGATCCGCGACGACGGCGGGCAGCAGCGCGCGCAGGGCTGCGACCACCGGCTCCCCGGCCGGCCGCCCGCCCACCACCTCGGACGGCACTCCCGTCAAGAGCGGCTCGTCGTCGAAGTAGAGCTGCTCCTTGGCGGGAAAATAGTTGAAGACGGTCTTGGCGGACACGTCGGCCGCCTCCGCGACCTCGGCCACCGTCACCGCGTCGAACCCCCGCTCGCGGAACAGCCGCAGCGCCGCCGCGACGATCGCGCGTCGCGTCTCCGCCTTCTTCCGCTCCCGCCGGGCGTGGACCCGCTCACCAGAGGCCATGGGTGAGATCTTACATTGACCCAATCCTTACGTTGACTAAAACTTATAGCCACTGAACGATCAGGGCGCCTCCAGACCACCGTCGGGCCGCCGCACCCGGGCCGCCCATCGTTCGTGCAGGTGCGTCACGGGCGGATACCGCGCGGCCAGGACCTCGTCCAGCTCGATCCCCCACCCGGGCGCGTCGCTCGGGTGGAGATAGCCCGCACGCGGCCGCAACGTGCCGGGAAACACCTCGTGCACGGCCTCCCCGTACACATGGCCCTCCTGGATCTGGAACGCGGGCGTGGTCACGTCGAGCGCCACGTTGGCGGCCGCGCCGACGGGTGAGACGTCCGCCGGGGAGTGCCACGCCGTCCCCACGCCCGCCAGCTCGCACAGGGCGACCAGCTTTCGCGCGGGCGTCAGCCCGCCGACGGCTGACACGTGCAGCCGCAGCAGATCCACCCCGCCCTCGCGGACCAGCCTGGCCGCGTCGGTGACGGAGCCGAGCTGCTCGCCCGCCGCGATCGGCATGGGCGCGGCCGCCCGCACCTCGGGCAGCCGGTCGTAGAACTCCGGCGCGATCGGGTCCTCCAGGAAGAGCAGCCGGTACGGCTCCAGCCGTCGCGCGAGCGCCACGGCCTGCTTGGGGGTGAGCCTGGAGTGCACGTCGTGCATGAGCCCAGGCTCCTCGCCCAGCACACTCCTGGCCCGTTCGAACAGCGCCGGCGTGTCGCGGAGGTAGCGCTGCACGTCCCACCCGTCCGGGTAGGGCCGCCCCGGATAGCCGCCGGCCGTGCCGGGCGCGCCGTAGTGCCCGAGGCCGGGCGCCCCCACCTGCAACCGGACGTGCCGGTACCCCGACGCGAGGATCTCACCGGCCGTCTCCAGCGTCTCCTCCACCGTGGCGCCGCCGGCATGCAGGTACGTGTCCGCGGCGGCACGCACCCGCCCGCCGAGCAACTCGTACACCGGCATGCCCGCCCGCTTGCCCGCGATGTCCCACAGCGCCTGGTCGATGCCGGACAAGGCGCTGTTCAGTACGGGTCCGTTACGCCAATAGGACGAGAAATGCACCATCCGGGTGATGTCCTCGATGTCGGCAGGGTGACGGCCGATCAGCATCGGCCCCACGTGCTCGTCCACGGTGACGGCCACCGCCATGAAGCGCTGGGTGAACGTGGCGCAGCCGAGACCGTGCAGGCCGGGTTCGCTGGTATCCACCCGTACCACCACGAGAGGCACTCCTTCGGGAGCGGTCACGACGGCCCGTACGCCGGTGATGCGCAACCCGTCCCGCCCCGGCCACGGCGCCTGCGTCTCCGCCATCGCCTGCGCCGTTCCGTCCTGGACACCGGCGTCGACGACGCCCCGGCCGTGCGGCGCCACGCGATCCGGCCGCCCCGTGCTCATGAGGCGCCGCCCCTTGTGTGCTGGGCGGTGAAGCCCAGCAGGCGCTCGGCCGCGCTGAGGTCGATGGGCACCGTCCTGCCCGGCAAGGCGCCCCGCCGCTCGCTCCCCGGATGGAACCGGCTCAGCAGTTCTTCCGTGGGCGCGGCCGACAACGTGGTCGGCGCCGCCACCGACACCACGTGATGCCCGTGGACGGGCCGCGTGACGGCGAGCCAGGCGGCCCGTGCCGCGTCCCGCACGTCCAGGTAGGCCCACAACTCCCGGGCTCCCGCCGCAGGGTCCCCGGCCCACTCCTCCTCCGTACGCCGCAGCTTTCCCTCCACCTCTCCCAGCCGGGGGAACCGCAGCGCGACGGTCGTCATCCCGAACCGCCGCGTCATCATCCCCGCGGTGGCCTCGTCCGCCTGCTTGGACAGCGCGTAAGGATCCTCGATCTGCAACGGCAGCCGCTCGTCCACCGGCACGTACGCCGGATGCAGCGGCCGCGTGGCCCAGGCCAGGCCAAGGATCGACAGGCTGCTGGCCACCGCCGCACGCCCGATTCCGGCCTGCCCGGCCTCCTCCAGCACCACGAAGGTGGCGCGGGCGTTCATGGAGAACACCTCCTCGGCCGGCCCCAGCACCGGCGCGGGCGTGGCCGCGAGGTGGATCACGGCCTCGACACCGTCGAGCGCGTCGCGCACCACGCCGGGGTCGCACGCGGTACCCACCACCATGCGATCCGCGCGTATCTCACCGGGATCGCGGAGGTCGAGCGCGGTCACGGCCACCTCTTCCGCCGCGAGCAGGGAGAGCACCGCCCGCCCCAGCCCACCGGCCGCCCCGGTCACCAGCACCCGTCGAGGACGGTCGGCCATCCGATCCCCCAATGCAAATCGATTTGTTATGCTCACGCAGCATGCACGCGAAGGGATGGGAGTGTCAACGCTCAACGGACGGAAAGCCGTGGCCCGCGCGCCTCCGCTGCGGCGACGCGCCGGACAGCTCGGCAAGACATCGGAGGTATTGATGGACTCTTTGCAGCTAGACGACAGATCTCTGCAAGCGAATAGCAATCTTCAGCAATTTATCTCTGTTTCTGCTCGACAGTGGCCTTGCTTGTCTATTGACGGTCAAATACATCCAATGTTAACTACGCCTGACAGTCCGACTCACTGAGCTGTGCGGCATCTCGTTCCGGGGATCGCCGCCGTTCCGCTCGGGACTGCGTCTTGTGGAGAGGTCCGCGACAGCATGCCCTGCGCTGGGCGCGGCGAAGGGCCGCCGGCAGCAGGAGAGGAAGCCCATGTTGCACCGTCTGTTACGCTCACTGCCTCCGTTGACGCTCGTCGCCGGCCTGCTGACCGCGGGCGCGGCTTCACCCACCTTCGCCTCGACGACCGACGCGGCCTTCGACCAGGCGGCCGGCGTACTCAACGTGGACTACCAGGGATACCTGTCCAAGCACGACATCGTGTACAACCGGCCCACCACCAATCCCCTCCACGGCCTGACCGTGGGCAACGGCCGCACGGGCGCCATGGTCTGGAATCAGAACGGGCTGACGATGCAGATGTCAGGCGTCGACCTGGCACAGCAGTCCGCGTTCGCGGCCGGTCTGGTGAACCTGTACTCCACGCCCGGAATGGACACCGGTAACTCCACCTACCAGCAGCGGCTGTCGCTCTACGACGGGACGCTGACCACCAGGTACGACTCCAACCGGACCGTCACCATCCTGGGGTCGCCCAACTCCGAGGTGATGGGCATCCACGTCGACGACACCCGCGGCGGGGTCTCCGGCGTGGCCCTGGATCTGAGCATGTGGGATCCGGCAACCGTCACCAACAGCGGCGACGTGCCGGATCTCACCACGTGGAAGACGATCTCCACCTACGCCGACTCCGCGAGCGCCGGCCTGAGCCGCGGGCAGACCGACGCCAACGGTTTCGGGTACACCCTGGCCGCCACCGTGGAGGGCGCGGGGTTCACCACTCAGGTCGTGGACGGCAGGAAGGTGCGGCTCAACATCGCGCCCACGTCCAGCTACACCATCTGGATCACCGCATCCAGCAGGATCAACGCACCCAACCGCGACTCGGTGGCTCAGGCCCGCAACCAGCTGTCCTCGGTCAAGAGCACCGGGTACGCCACCACGTACACCAACTACCGCAACTGGTGGCACGCTTTCTGGGGCAAGTCGTTCGTCCAGTATGCCAACGGCTCCGGTGACGCGGACTACATGGAGAACGTCTACTACCTCAGCACGTACATGATCGCGGCCGGCGGCTACGGCGCCTACCCGCTCCACTTCATCAACGGGGTCTTCCGCGCGACCCAGGACACCACCAAGTGGAGCAACGCCTACTGGTACTGGAACCAGCGCGACGTCTACAACTCCTTCCTGGCCGCCAATCACACAGACCTGATGGACGGCTTCAACAGGCTCTACAGCCGCAACTACACCGCGCTGAAGGCGTACACGCAGACCAGATACGGCGTGGATGGGCTGTGGGTGCCGGAGACCATGGGCTGGGACGGCAACGCGCGCGGCACGGTCGGCAGCGACTACACCAAGAACATCCTGTCGACCGGCTACGAGGCCGCGTACAACATGTACCTCCGTTACCGGTACACGAACGATCTGACCTACCTGCGCGACGTCGCCTATCCGTACATGAGGGAGACGGCGAAGTTCTACTCGGCCATGCTGTCCCACGACAGCGCCACCAACACCTACTACATGGCCGGCTCCAACTCCCACGAGACCTACTGGAACGTCCGCAACGCCATCACCGACCTGGCCGCCGTGCGCAGCATCTTCCCGCTGACCATCCAGGTCAGCCAGCAGCTCGGCCTGGACGGCGGCCTGCGCGCCGGCTGGCAGAACGTGCTGGACCACCTGGTGCCCTACTCGGTCGTCAGCGGCGCCTACCAGCCGCATCAGCCGCCGATCGCCCAGACCAGGAACAACGAGAACGTCTCGGCCGAGCTGATCTGGCCCTACGACATCACCGGCATCGGCTACCCCGACTACCAGACCGCGGTCAACACGTGGAACCAGCGGCCCTTCCCCTACGGCAACGTGTGGTCCAACGACGCGGTGCAGGCGGCCCGGCTCGGCCTCGGCGACCAGACGTACCAGGGCATGAAGACCATGCTGCAGAAGTACCAGAACTACCCCAACGGCATGACGAACAACACCAACGGCGTCTTCGAGTATCTCGGCGTGCACCTGTCCGCGATGAACGAAGCACTCATGCAGAGCTACAACGACAAGATCAGGGTGTTCCCCGCGGTGCCAGGCGACTCATCGTTCGTCGGGAAGTTCACCCTGCTGGCCAAGGACGGCCACCTCGTCAGCTCCGAACGCGAGGCCGGTGAGATCAAGTACGTCGGCCTCAAGAGCCTGTACGGCAAGCAGGCCACGGTGGTCAATCCCTGGGGCACCCAGCAGGTACGCGTGCGCAGGACCTCCGACAACGCCATCCTGGCAACCGGCTCCGGCGCGGAGATCTCCTTCGCCACCGCGGCGAACACCGTCTACGTCGTGGAGCGCACGGCCAAGCCGCTCAGCTCCTACGCCTCGGTGCGGCTGACCGGCACGGCGAACCAGAGCGCCAAGACGTTGAGCGGCACCAGCTCAGCCCTCGGCACCGGCTCGACGCCGAACTCGATGGTGAACGACACCGAGCTCACCTACGACGCCAACTGGTATCATACGACCGCCCGCGGCTACGGCGACTACAACGACGACACCCACCACAGCAACACCGTCGGCGCCGCCGCCCAGCACACCTTCACCGGGACCGGCGTCGAGTACCTCTCCGAACGCAACGGCGACATGGGCAACGTGGACGTCTACCTCGACAACGTCTTCCAGTCGAACGTGAGCCTGTACGTCTCCGGCGCCCGGCAGGCGCAGCAGGTGGTGTTCAGCAGGAGCGGGCTGCCCAGCGGCCAGCACACGATCAGGATCGTCAACAAGAGCACCGCCGTCGGCATGGTCGACGCCCTGCGGATCCTCACCCAGCCGGCGGGCGCCCCGGCGGTCAGCCTGCGATCCAGAGCCAACAACCTCTACGTCACCGCGACCCCCGGCGCGCCCCTGGTCGCGAGCAAGACGAGCGCCGGAACGGGCGAGCAGTTCGACCGGGTCGACCTGGGCAACGGCAACGTCGCGCTGCGGGCCAGGAGCAACAGCCAGTTCGTGACCGCGGAGAACGCCGGCGCCGAGGCCCTGATCGCCAACCGCCCCTCGGCCGGTGCCTGGGAGACCTTCCAGCTCGTCACCAACCCCGACGGGACGGTCAGCCTCAAGGCCCAGGTCAACGGCAAGTACGTGTGCGCGGAAGGTGGCGGCGCCCAGCCGCTGATCGCCAACCGCACGGCCATCGGTCCCTGGGAGTCGTTCGACCTCATCACCGGCTGACCTTCAGGCTTACGCGGTCTTCGCCCAAGGCCGGTGGCCTGGCATGCCCGAACGCCCCCTCGACAGAAGGAGTACTCGTGACCGTCTCACGCCGGGGATTCCTGGCCTCAGCAGTGACCGGATCAGTGGTGGCCGCTGTGTCGTCGTCGCAGCTCTTGTCCGCGCTGACCAGTGCGGCGAACGCGGCCAGCCCACCAGGTGACGTAGTGGGGAAGATCACGGTCGGCTATCAGGGGTGGTTCGCCTGCAAGGGCGACGCGGCACCGATCAACGCGTGGTGGCACTGGAGCGCCGACAATCAGCAGCCTCCCGCACCGGGCAACACCACCATCGTGTCCTGGCCGGACATGCGGGAGTTCACCAGCACCTACCCGACCGCCTACGCCAACCTGAACAACGGACAGCCGGCCACCCTGTTCTCCTCCTACGACCAGCAGACCGTCGACACCCACTTCCGATGGATGCGGGAGAGCGGCATCGACACCGCCGCTCTGCAGCGGTTCAACCCGAACGGCGGCGAAGGCGCCACCCGCGACGCGATGGCGCAGAAGGTCCGCACCGCCGCGGAGGCCAACGGACGCAAGTTCTACATCATGTACGACGTCACCAGCTGGACGAACATGCAGCCGGAGATCAAGGCCGACTGGCTGAACAAGATGTCCGCCCACACGACCTCCCCCATGTACGCCCGCCAGAACGGCAAGCCCGTGGTCGGAATCTGGGGATTCGGCTTCAACGACTCCGGACGCCCGTGGGCCCCCGCACCCTGTCTGGATGTCGTGAACTGGTTCAAGAACCAGGGCGTGTACGTGATGGGAGGAGTGCCGACGTACTGGCGGCAGGGGATCAACGACTCCCGACCGGGATTCATCGACGTCTACCGGGCATTCCACATGATCTCCCCGTGGATGGTCGGGCGGATCAGCACGATCGCGGACGCGGACCACTTCTACACCAACCTCACCGTTCCTGACCAGGCCGAATGCAACGCCCGAGGCATCGACTACCAGCCGTGCGTGATGCCCGGCGATGTCACGCTGCGGCACCGGCGGCACGGCGACTTCATGTGGCGGCAGTTCTACAACGTCATCCGAGCAGGGTGCCAGGGCATCTACATCTCGATGTTCGACGAGTTCAACGAGGGCAACCAGATCGCCAAAACAGCCGAGACCGCCGCGTGGTTACCCGCCAACTCCGGAATGCTGGCGTTGGACGAGGACGGCACGTTCTGCTCCTCCGACTACTACCTCCGGCTCACCGGTGACGGCGGGCGCATGCTGAAAGGCCAGATCGCCCTCACCGCGACCCGCCCCACGCCGCCCGTGGTCAGCGGCAACGACACTCAGCCGCCGACCGTGCCAGGCGCCCTCCAGGTGACCGGCACGACGCCGACCAGCGTGACGCTGGCCTGGACGGCCTCCTCCGACAACCTCGGCGTGGCCGGGTACCAGGTGCGGCGCGGCACCACGGTGGTGGCCGCGCCGACGAGCTCGCCGTTCACGGTGAACGGGCTCTCGCCGTCCACCGCCTACAGCTTCACCGTCACCGCCCAGGACGCGGCCGGCAACGTCTCCGCCCCCTCGAACGCGGTGACCGTGACCACCCCGGCGGCCGGTGCGTTCATCGCCCTGCGGTCCCACGCCAACAACCAGTTCGTGACCGCAGGCAACGGCTCGTCGCTGATCGCCAATGGCGGCTCCCCCGGAACAGCGCAGCAGTTCGAGCGGGTCAATCTGGGCAACGGCAACATCGCGCTGCGGTCCAGGTCCAACAGCCAGTATGTCTGCGCGGAGGCGGCCGGCGCCCAGCCGTTGATCGCCAACCGCACCGCCATCGGCCCGTGGGAGACCTTCGCTCTGATCACCAACCCGAACGGTTCGATCAGCCTTCGCGCCCAGGCCAACAACCAGTATGTCTGCGCGGAAGGGGCGGGCGCCCAGCCGTTGATCGCCAACCGCACCGCCATCGGCCCGTGGGAGATGTTCGACATCGTCGCCACATGATCCGATACCGCTTGGGCGTTCGCACAAGCCGTTAGCCCACCTCACGCCGTCATGAAGCTCCCTTCTCCGCTCTTCTCACCACCTCAAGGGTCACAACACAGGCCGCCGAAGCCGCGGTCGCATCGCAGCGCGCGGCGGAGGCCCTCGGGGCCGCGACCCCGGCCGGCGCCCGCTTCAGCGTCGCCGTGGAGTTCCTGCTCCTGGTGAACGCGAGCCTCGGACAGGTCATGCAGCAGTGGCAGCAGAACGAGGCCAACCGCCAACGCCGGGCACCGGTCATGATCACTCGCGGCTTTCGGCGAGGCCCAGGAAGGGACGCCCTATAGCTCGCTCCTGCGCGGCATGCCATGTACGTGATAAGCGGGCGAGTCGGGGCGCGAACTATTTTCGCGTCACCGTCGACGGTGCCCTTGCGGGGTCGGCGCTGAAGGACGCGCCCGGCGAGCCTGCTCGGGTGGCTGGAGTTCTGTCACGTCAGGAGGTGGCGCCAGCGGTCGGCGGACTCGATGATGTCCAGGCTGACGCGTTCCAGGAACGCCGCCGTCTTGGCCAGCCGTTGCCCGACGGGGCCGTCGAGCCCGTAGGTCTCGGCCACCGCCATCGTGGCCCGTACCGTCTCAAGGGTCTGCTGCCTGCTGATCACGACGGCGTGGTACCAGGCGCCGTCGTCGATCACGTAGATGTCGCGCCGGCGCCGCGGATCGCGCTCGCGACGGGCGTATCCCTGCTGGACCAGGAAGTTCACCGCCACGGAGACCGAGGCCGGGCTGACGTTCAGCCGGCGGGCCAGCTCGGTCGCGGTGCGCCTGCCGTCCTCGGCCAGTGCCAGGTCGTGGTGCACGCGTGCGGCTGTCCGCGGCATCCCGGCTTTGACCGCTATCTCGATGATCTCCTGTTCCATCGTGGCGATGGGCGGTGTGGCTGCGTTCGGGGGTGCCGGCGTGCCACGGCGGGCCCGCTGGATGGTCGCCTGGTGTGCCTGCTGGGGCCGATAGCAGGTGGGGCCGCCGTTGCGGGTGATCTCCCGGGTGATCGTTGAGGTCGGCCGGTCGAGTCGCCTGGCGATCTCGCGGTAGGAGAGTCCGGCGGTGAGTCCGGCCGCGATGCGCTGACGGTCCTGCTGGCTCAATCGTCGTCGAGGCATGCGTCAATGTTGCCTTAGGCGCCAATCATTGCAACAGGATGTTGCTTTCGGGTGCAGCGTCATTGCGCCAATTTATGGGCGTTTACCTGCGGTAACGCCTTTCTGGAGATTGACGCTATTCCGAATGCAACGTAGCTTTCGAGTTGCACCAAACACGTACTATCGCGAGATGAGACCAACCATGAGCGCATCCCCCCACAGGGTCAAGAACAACAGAGGCCGGGCGCCGAGGATGCACCGGCCGGTGGCAGTCACAGCGCTGGCGGCCGCGTTGCTGGCCGGGACGACCGCACCCGCGGCGGCCACGGCGGGTGCGGCCCCCGCGGACAGCGGCGCGGCCGTGCCGAAGGCCGCAGCTGGGCAGGATCGCCCGGAACTGCAGAAGGCCATCCAGGCGTTCGTCGACGCCGGTTTCCTCGGGGTGCAGCTGCGCGTGCACGACGAGCGGGGCGAGTGGGCCGGCAGCGCCGGGGTGCGCAAGCTGGGCACGAGCGCGAAGCCGCCGACGAACGGGCACTTCTGGGTGGGCAGCGTCACCAAGACCTTCCACGCGACCGTGGTGCTGCAGCTGGTGGCCAAGGGCAAGATCGGGCTGGACGCCCCGGTGGCCCGCTACCTGCCCAAGCTCGGGCTGGACCGGCGGATCACGGTGCGGATGCTGCTGCAGCACACCAGCGGTCTGTTCAACTACACCGGCGACCTCGACCCCGACGGGACCTGGGTACCGGGGCTTCCCGCGACGGGCAAGGAGTGGCTGGACAACCGGTTCCACTCCTACCGGCCGGAGGAGCTGGTGCGGTTCGCGTTGTCCAAGCCGGCGAAGTTCGCGCCGGGGACGGACTGGAGCTACTCCAACACCAACTACACGCTGGCCAGGCTGCTGATCGAGAAGGTCACCGGTCATTCGTTCGACGCGGAGCTGAAGCGGCGGATCGTGGGGCCGCTCGGGCTGAAGGGCACCGTGGTGCCGGGCAACCGGACGCAGTTGCCCGCGCCGTACGCCCACGGCTACTTCCGCTACCAGGACGCCGGCCAGTGGAAGGTGGCCGACGTCTCCCGCCAGAACCTCTCCCTGGTGGCCGGCGCCGGCGACATGCTCTCGACCACCCACGATCTCCACACGTTCTTCTCCGCGCTGAACGCCGGCAAGCTCCTGCCGGCCAAGCTGCTGGCCGAGATGCGCACCCCGCACCCGAAGAGCGACCCCCTCTACGGCCGCTACGGTCTCGGGATGTTCGTGCAGGACCTGGGCCCGGCCTGCGGCACCGTGCTCAACCACAACGGCAACCCGCCGGGGGGCTACGCGGCGCTGATGTACAGCTCGCCCGACGGCAGCACGACCCTGACCGCCTCGCTGACCGCCGGCGACGCCGCATTCGACCTCGCCAAGTACCCGAAGCTGCTGGACGGGCTCGTCAAGGCGGCGTTCTGCGGCGGGCAGACCGCAAGCTGACCAAGCCGGCGGCAGGGGCCGTCGGCGCGATGCCGGTGACTGCTCCGACGTGCGCCAACAGCAGCCGGGAGTCGGAGCAGGTACGCCTGTACTCCTGACCTTGGGAGCAGGATCGGCTCTGCAATCGTGGCCCGATCTCGGGGCGGTGACGGCCTCGGCGGTCACGACCAAACCCGAACTTCGGGCCGCGGCTGTTGCGGCGCACGAAGTTCGGGTTTCCGGGAGGCGCTCCGCCGGCGGACCCCCCTCGGCTGCCGCCTGCGCGAGTCACTCCCCCACGTCATCCCGAGATCAACACGCGGGCGGACATGACCGACGCCAAGACCGTCACCGAGACCTGAACAAGCATCACGGCCTCTTCTGGTGACGGCCCTGACATCTCAACTTCTATAAGGAATCAGCGGAAGGGGCCGGCCAGTTTGCTCATGCCGTCCGCGAAGCCGCCCTTGAAGGTGTTGTAGGGGGACCACATGCCCTGTCTCCGGGGTTGCGCGGCCGCGGGTACCGCGCTAGCCTCCGGGCCGTGCTGGCCGTCATGGGTCAGGTCCACCAGTCTCCGACGACCTCGACGCCCTCGCTCTCGAGGGCGTCGTGCCAGGCCGGGTCACGCAGCAGCCGCGCCTCCCAGGTCCGCACGATGCCGTCCGGTCCCGTGACCGCGTCCTCGCGGGACGGGTGCAGGAACAACTCGCTCGTGCCCTCGGGGAGGGCCGCGAGCCGGCGGAGGTAGTCGTCCCGGAGTCGCTCGTAGGCACCGAGCTCGTGTGCCGTGCGCCGGTTGGTCGCGATCGTCTGCGGGATGGACACGCCGAGTGCGTCGGCGACGGCGACGGCACGCTCGTGTGCTGCCGCGAGCTGCGGCGGGAGCGGCCCACCGAAGTACGGCTCCGGGTCACGGGGCAGCCGGAAGGCGAGGCCGTGGCGCGCGCACCACTGGAGCGCCTCGGCGAGCCACGATCGGCCGTGCAGGCCGTAGAGGGTGCCGGCGTGGGAGTCGGCCGCCTCGGGCACGGGGCCCCGGTCGCGCATCCAGTGCAGCTGCGCGTCCGCCTCCCGTATGACGTCCTGGGCCTCGCCGCGGGCTCCGAGAGCCAGCGGATCGTCACTGAGTGTGCCGTCCGGATCGACGAGGCTCGCCGCGCCGTTGAGGGGCCGCCAGCGCGGGAGCCCGCGCTCGCTCGTGAGCGTCACGTGCAGTCGCGGCACGACGCCGAGCTTCCAGACCTGGCTCGCGGCGTGCTCCGCGGCCGGCGAGACGCAGATGAGCGTCGTCGCGGTGACATGTCCCTCGGCGAGCAGGGCGACGATGACCTCCGTCGTCCCGGGTTCCCGGCCGAGATCGTCGGCTGTGATCACGACGCGGCGGGTCATCGGGGGCGCTCCGCGGCGGACTCGTCCACGGGACCGGGGGGTGGCCCGACCGGCCCGACCGGCTCGGCCGCCTCAGGCGGCGTCTCGATCGGGACCGAGACGAGACGCGCCGCGACCGCGCCGATCGTCGTCAGCACGAACGGGTACACGCATAAGTACACCCGGAACGCGAGCCCGGGGTCGGCGCCAGGGTCGGCGCCCGAGTTGTAGCCGAAGAACACGCCCAGCGAGGTGAGCGCGAGCCCGGTCACGATCCCGTTGAGCCGGGCGAAGAAACCGAACGCGGACAGGAAGAGCCCTTCGCGGTGCTCTCCGTTGCGCGCCGCGTCGGCGTCCAGCACACGCGCGACGATGAGGTCGTTCGTCGCGAGCATTCCCGACCACCCGGCCCCGACGAACACCCCTGCGGCGATCGCGGTGACGAGGTCGGTGGCGAAGAACAAGGCGGCGAAGCTGACCGCGAGGATCGCGAAGGCGAACCGCCAGGTCCACAGGGCGCCGCGGCGGGTGACGACGCGCGTCCACACCACGAGGCCGCCCGCCGAGACGAGGATGACGATGCCCTGGAGGTAGAGCGAGTTCCCGACCGGGAGCCCGAGCGAGTAGCGGACGTACAGCTGGATGCCCGAGAGCACGAGCGCCATGGCTATCCCGTAACAGGCGCCGGTGAGCCCGACCGTCCAGAACACCGGGTTGCGCACGATCGACCACACGCTGGGCAGCAGCTGCGGCCGCTCGCGCGTGGAATAGCGGGGTCTCTCGCGCGCGCCGAGCGCCATGAACACGATCACGACGAGCGCGACCGCGCCATAGATGATCGCCGTGGTCTGGAAGCCTTGGGTGGAATCCTCGGTGCCGAACACCTGCGTCGTGAGCAACGGGGTGACCGCGAGCGAGATCACGAGCGCCACGAGCTGGAAGCCCTGGCGCAGACCGTTGGCGACGGCGCGGTCGCGCTCCTGCGGGTACAGCTCAGGGAGCAACGCGCCGTAGTTCGCGTTGAGCATCGAGTCGAACGCCTCGCACAGGATCGCGAATACCGCGAACCAGAGCACGAGGCCCACGCCCTGCAGAGAGGTCGGCGCGGAGAAGAATGCGATCATGCAGGCCGCGAGCATCGGCGCGCCGACGAGCAGCCATGGCCGGCGGCGCCCGAACCGGGTTCTGGTGCGGTCGGAGAGGTGGCCGAGCAGCGGGTTGTCGAGCGCGTCGATGACCGCGTAGATCACCATGACCACGCCGTAGGCGCGAACGTCGAGCCCCAGGATGTCGACGTAGAAGAGGATCATCGATCCCTTGATCATGTTGATCGGGATGGACGTGCCGAACATCCCGACGGCGTAGCGCCACGCGGGAGTGCGCTCCGGGGCCGAGGCCGTACCGGGCTGGGACACGCGATCACCTTCCTTGCCGATGCCGATGCCGATGCCGACGCCGATGCTGTGCGCGACGTTACCTTCACATCCGAAGGAGAACAGCGGGTGAAGAGGAGTCGTGCCGCGCCGGACGTCAACTGCCGGTTCGGTCCCGGTGCGTCACTTCGGTGGTTTCGCGGACAGTACGGCGGTGAACGCGGCGAGCAGTTCCGCGGCCGGGTCCGATGCCGGTCCGGTGCTTCGCCAGGCGACGAACCCGTCCGGTCGCACCAGCACCGCACCACCGGCTCCGATGCCGTGCCTGGCGACTGCATCGCCCGTGTCGCCCGTGCCGGCCGTGATGAGGTCGATCCCGAACTGCCGGGTGGTCAGCGGTATCGGCATCTTGCCGGCCGCCGTCACCCAGTCCTGGCCGTCCGGCCCGGCCAGCAGGACGAAGCCCCCGCCGTACAGGTCGATCATCGACCGCTCGCCGGCCAGGGCCAGGTGGGGAGCCCTGGTGCCGGGCTCTCCGCGCAGGCCGGCCACCTCTGCCGGCGCCGTCGAATCGGTCCCGCCGCCGATCGTCGCGGTCGATCGATACCGGTGTCCCATCATCACGGTCGAGCGGCCCACCAGCTGCTCGTCGGTCGTGGGCAGCTGAGCCAGTCCGTCCTCCCCCGTCCCGGTGGCGAACCGAGCCCGGTAGCGTGCGACCGCCTGCCGCAAGGCGAATTGCGCGACCGGGCGGCGCTCGTCCTGGTAGGTGTCGAGCAGCCTCTCACCGGCGTGCCCGTGCACGACGGCGGCCAGCTTCCAGGCCAGGTTGTGCGCGTCCTCCACGCCCACCACGCCGCCGAATCCCCCGGTCGGAGGCATCAGATGCGCCGCATCGCCGATCAGGAACACCCGGCCCTGACGGTAGGCGGCCGCCACGGCCGCGCCGACCTCGAACCGCAGGACGGTCTTGGCGGTGCCGGGTATCTGCGGCCGAAGCCGCACCGGGGCCGTCGGCAGGCCGACCGCTGTACGAACCAGGTCGACGCATTCGTTCTCATCCGGCTCGGCGCCTTCCGGATCGTCTGTGGTGCCGAAGACCCACCGCTGACCGGTCCGGTCAAGCGCCATCAGGAACGTCCTCGGCCGGGGTTGTTCGAGGAAGGCCATGTGCACGGTACGGCCGGCCAGCGCGGGCCGGAGATCGGCGTCGACCATCAGCGTCAACAGCCGGAAGAAGTCGACGGGCCCTTCCATCGCTATGCCGAGCCCGCGCCGGATCGAGCTGCGCGCGCCATCGGCCGCGACCAGGTACCGGGCCCGAAGCCGATGCTCGGTGTCGTCGAGATCGCGCAGTCGCGCATGCACCGCACCGTCATCATGCTGGGTGACTTCCAGCAACTCGGTGCCGAACCGGATGCATGCGCCCAGTTCGCCCGCACGCGTCCGCAGGAGGGCCTCCACCCGGTTCTGATCGATGGGCGTGCCGGTGCACGGGCTGAACGCGGGGCCGCGTACGGCGTCATCCTGTTGGTCCACAGGCAGGTATCGAGCACTGGCCAACGTTTCCGCGCGGATCGCTACATACTCAGCCGAACCAGCGAAATCTACCCGATTCTCCTGGATCTGGGATTCCAGTCCGACCTGCCGGTAGATCTCCATGAGACGAGGCACCAGACTGCGTTGCCGGGGATGACTCAGCAGGTCGGGGTGGCGTTCCACGAGGGTGCACCGCACGCCGTGATGGGCCAGGAACATCGCGCAGGACAACCCGGTCAAACCACCTCCGACGACCAGAACCTCGGTGTCGTGCGACCCGGACATCAAGCCGGCCTCGCCCGGCTCGTCCGGCCGCCGCCCCACGTCGGGCCCGGCCGCGCGTCCCGCATCGCCTCCGCGGCGTCAACGGTCATCTCCTGTGCTCCTTGTCGCTTCCGGCGTCGGTACCCCTCCCAGGCCACACCTGGCTGGATGCCAGGCCGTGGCCTGACCTCAACGGGTCAGGCCACGACGGGAACTCGCTCAGTACCAATAACGCATGGCGCACCTCCTTGACTCGCTGCCGTGTCCATCGGGCCGTGAACCGTCCGCGGTCCGATGGATGGGTTTCGAGGCCGGAGCGGGGCCCGGCGACCTGGCGGGAAGGTCGCGGCCGTCCTGCGGAGACCTCGAGCTCCAAGTGATCAGTTTTCGTGCCGGGCGATGAGCGTTCCCTTGTCGTCGAGAGGAGTCACCTCGTCGGTCAC
The DNA here is from genome assembly GCF_039539705.1 of Nonomuraea rosea. Lineage (NCBI taxonomy): Bacteria > Bacillati > Actinomycetota > Actinomycetes > Streptosporangiales > Streptosporangiaceae > Nonomuraea > Nonomuraea rosea. The sequence continues at coordinate 109,759 of NZ_BAABDQ010000034.1, forward strand.
GGCCGAGCCGCCCACGGCGGTCAGGCCGGCCGCGCGCAGGTCGGCGAGCACGTCGGCGGGCCGATGGAGGTGGTACTCGCACTCCACGGTCTCGGTGGCCACCAGCGTGTCGTGGTAGTACGTCCGGTAGACGCGCCGCACTCCGGCCAGGTCGGGGCCGAGCGGCCAGACGGCCGACGACAGGATGTAGTGGCACTCCCCCTGACGCGCGCTGCGCACCTCACGCTCGGGATGGTCAGGGACGGCCTCGTCGTGCACCATGTCCATGGCCAGCACACCGCCCGGCGCGAGGTGCTCGGCCAAGCCGGCGAAGAGCGGCCGGCGTGCCTCGGGCGGCACGTCCTCGAACACGGCGGCCAGGTAGATGTAGTCGAAGCGCCGGTCGAAACGGAAGTCCGGTGCGGTGCCGTCGATGACGGTCACCCGATCCCGCATGCCGGGCTCCCCAGCCAGCTTGGTCAGGAGCACCGCACGCATTGCGGAAGAGGGCTCCAGACAGTGCAGGCCGGCCATGCGCCTGGCCACCGCCAGGGTCATCCGGCCGGTGCCGGGGCCGATCTCCAACGCGTGCCCGCCCACCGGCGCCAGATCGGCGAAGAAGGAGACCAACGTCGCCGAGTTCGGCCCGATGTGCAGACGGTCCCAGTAGGCCGCCGACGACCCATACGGGTCAGTGGCGGATGAAACGGTAAGGCGCGGCATGGTCGCCACTTCCCTGTCCTCTCCTGTAGGGGCCACCGGTCCACATACAGCGCTTTCTCACCGTGGCGCGATAACTCCTGCCTGCTCGGCTCGGCGCACATACTCGTCGGTGGTATTGGCCACGGGAAAGGGCGCGTCCGGCACGTCGGCCCCCAGCGCCGCGCAGAGCGGCTTCCAACCACTCGATGGCGTGAATTCGATGAGCCGCCCGGACGGTACGGCATCGCGAACCTCGTCCAGCTGGGCACGGTAAACGCCGATGGCGTGTTCTCGATCCGCGAATCGCCCGGAGAATGTTCCTTGCCAGACGATTCGCTCAATGACCCGGTCCCGTACACCAAGGCTCGGCTCCGTCCCGGTGCCCACCGGGCGGGTGCGATACAGAGTGCGGCTCATGCTGGCATACCACGAATCCGGATCCCGCACGATCAGCAGGACCTTGGCCTCCGGGTAGGCCGCGGCGAGCTCTCGCCAGAAGAACGCGGCCGGCCAGGCGATCGTCGATGTGAAATCACCGAGTAACCGTTCCCAGTCGGGTCTGCCGCCGTCGACGACCCGTAGCCATTCCTCGGCATGGGCCGGGTCGGTGAAAAGCTCTTTCATGTAATGACAGGGACCGAACCCAAGGGTCTCCAACGCCAATCGGACCGAAGAAGTCCCGGTACGCCCGAACGAGGCTCCGACGACCTTCAGCAAACTGAACCTCCTTTGGGCTTTACTTCGGGGTCCGGCGCGACGCCCTTCAGCGAAGGGCCACCTCGAAGCGATCGATGCTTCGCGCCGTCAGGTTGGGCAAGTACGTCGGCGCGCTGACCGCCCTGATGCCGGGATACCGCTCGGCGAGTACGCGGAGCACCACCCGGGTGAAGATCGCTGTGAACGGGGATCCGAGACAGGACTTGGGCCCCCGGCCGAAGCCGAGATGTGGGTTGGGATGCCGGTCCAGCCGTGCCGTGTCCGGGTCGGGAAACCGGGCCGGGTCCCGGTTCGCCGCGCCCAGCAGCAGCGTCACCGCCTGCCCGGCACGCACTGTGGTGCCCCCCAGTTCGGTGTCGTGCACGCACGCGCGGGCGACCGCCTGAATCGGCGAGGCGTACCGCACCATCTCATCCACGGCCAGTGCGGTGTCGGCCGCACGGAACCGCTCGAGCTCGGCGGCCCGCTGATGGAGCAGGGCGACCGCCACCAATCCGAGGAGTTTGCTCCCCGAGCTGTAGCCGCTGAACAGCAGTCCCCGCACCGTGTTGGCGATGATCGCCGGAGCCACGCCGCTGCCGGCGGCCCGTTTCGCGATGCTGGCGACGACGCCGGAGGGCGGCGGATGGGCAAGCCAGTCATCGACCAGGCCGGCCAGCTCCTCCTGGGCCGCCAGCACCGGTTTCGCCCGCTCGGGCCACAGCCCGGCGTCCATTCCGGCGACGATGGCACGGGCGACCCGGCTGGCCCAGGCCGCGTCGGGTGCGGGCACACCCAGATACGCGGCGGTCGTCGACAGCGCCAGCGGCTCCGCGAACTCCGTGAGGAACTCGAACGATGGCCGGCGTTCCAAGGCCGTCAGCAGCTCTGCCGTGTGGTCCCCGATCACCCGCTCGATGTCCGTGTGGCCCCGGGCGCGCAGTGCATCCATGAACAGCCGGCGCACCACGGTGTGCTCAGGCGGGTCCAGCGTCAGCATATTGATCGCCCGCGGCGGCATCCTCTCACCGACACGACGCCAGTCGGCGGCGAATTTCGCGCTGTCCTTCAGTACGGCAATGCAGTCGTCGTACCGGCTGAAAATCCACGAGTTAAGGCGGTCATAGAAGAAGACGGGCCGTTCCTGGCGGAGTTTTTCGTAAGCGGGATAAGGATCGAGAAGAAGCTCGGGAGAGGAGAGGGCGATAATAGGGTCGCGGTGCACCGTATCCGGCAAAGGGGCTCCTCTAACAGGTATATAACCTGACCAAGAGACCAGACGACCAACACTAGGATTAGCCCAACCAGATTGAAGCTCTTAGCAGAGATCTTGCCTCAGTTTAGGACGGAACACAACCCTCGTCCGGTCGTTGCGAAACTCGACCGAAGCCGATCATTCACCTTTACTCGTTCGGCTTAAGCGTGTCAAGTCGCGATAGTAGATGAATTCTCTCAGTGAGTGACCCAGTGCCCATGGTCAGCACGGCATCCGGTCCTGGCGCCGCCCGTATGCGCTTTTACTGCGGTTCTCCACAGGGTGCGGCCGCTCCCCTTGCAAGGAGCGGATGGGTGGGTTGTAATCGGGCCACGCCACCGTACGCGGCCGGGGTGACAGGTGCCGGAGGTGAGCGACGGGAGGGGCAGGATCATGCCCGAAGAACCGCAGAGTCGTACCAAGGCCCGCAGGCCGCGCTCCCATTGCCAGGTCGATGAGCCGGTCCTTTGAGCACCGTCGCGACCGGGCTGATCCTCGACGAGGGCGGGAATCCGTGGAGCGGCGCGACGACGTCGCCGCGCAGACGCTCGCGCTCGACCCCGTGACCATCAGGCGCACGAGAGCCACCAATCCCGTTGAAATCGCCGGCCCTCTGCCCCTGATCGCGTCCAGCGCCTCGGCTCGCTTCTTGCCTGATAACCCCGTCACTCCGTCGACGTGCTCCAGAACCCAGCCTGCCCCCGGGCCGAGCAACCAGATCAAGCCCGCCAGCAGAATCAGGCCGGCGGCCGCCACGAACGTCAGATCCAGCCTTCGCACGCGAACGACCGTGCGCGAAGCCGGCACCGCCCGAAACATCTCAGCCAACCGCACCTTGCGCCTCCACCCGCTGGGCCTTCCGCCACGTGAAGGCCCAGGCCGGAGCGTACTCACTCGCTCGAAGACACGACCAGGAAACGATCACCGGCGCGACGCGGCGGCCGACTCGATCCGGACCGCGAGACGGCTGCCCGCGTCAGAGAGCCTGTCCAGGCCCGCCTCGACGACACCGAGATGGACCAGGCCCGGATCGGGCACCGACTGGCCGAGGTCGTCGTAGTAGACAGCGATCACCCCGCTCACGGGCCAGAAATAGATGCCACCCGCGGAAGGATCATGAACCGTCGTGCCGCCCTCGGCGGTGAGCAGGCGCGGCAACCGGCCCGCCTTCGCCTGTCCCCACGCGTCCGTCATGTGCACGGTCAAGGGCAGCATCGCGGTGAACTGCCGCGACGGCGGCGTGTCGGTCAACGTCGCGGCGACGGCCTGGTCGCCGAACCGCAGCACCACCGGCATCCCCGATACGGCGCTCGCCGGGCCCGGCGATGACACCGGCAGCACGGGCCCGGTGTCATGCGGGTCTACTGAGAGTGAGCACTCAGTCAGGAGGCCGGCCAGCGAGGCGGTCAGCAGGCAGGCGGCCAGGCGGCGGGTCCAAGCGGTGTTGGATGCGATCACAACCTCGGTCATGGCATCCAGCACATCCGGGCCGACAGGGGTGCGGAAGTCACTCCTGATGGGTGTACCACCAGTGCATCCCACGTGCCCAGAGCTTGGCGTACCGTCGTGGCGTGGACAACCGGTCCGAAGTGCGCGCATTCCTCACCTCACGGCGCGCCAAGATCACCCCTGGGCAGGCCGGCCTGCCCGTCGCCGGGCAGCGCCGCGTCCCCGGACTACGGCGCAGCGAGGTCGCCGCCCTGGCCGAGATGAGCGTGGAGTACTACGCCAAGCTCGAACGCGGCCACCTGGCCGGAGCCTCGGTTGCCGTCCTCGACGCGATCGCCCGCGCCCTGCACCTGGACGACGCCGAACGCGCCCACCTGCTCCGCCTCGCACACGAGGCCGACGGCAGCAACGCCATCCTGCGCCGGCGCCGCCCCAAGCAGCCGACCGCACGGCCCAGCCTGCAATGGATGCTCGACACCATCACCACCGCCCCGGCGATCATCGGCAACAACCGGTCGGACCTGCTGGCCGCCAACCACCTGGGCCGGGCCATGTACTGCGACCTCTACGTCGATCCGACCGAGCCGCCGAACTTCGCACGCTTCACCTTCCTCGACAGTGCGGCCCATCGCTTCTTCCCCGACTGGGATCTGGCCGCCGACATGTGCGTGGCGAACCTGCGCACCGCCGCGGGCAAAGACCCGCGTGACAAGGGCCTGCACGACCTGGTCGGGGAGCTGTCCACCCGCAGCGATGACTTCCGCCACCGGTGGGGAGCACACAACGTCCGCACCCACGGCACCGGCGTCAAGCACTTCCACCACCACATCGTCGGCGCCCTCACCCTCGCCTACGAGAGCATGGACCTGCGCGCCGAGCCCGACCTGTCCATGACGATCTATACCGCCGAACCCGGCTCCCCGTCTGAAGATGCGCTCCGCCTGCTCACCTCCTGGGCCGCCACTCACGAGCACACCGACCGGTTCCAGGACACAGGCCGCCCGCCCGTCGAGCACACCTGACACAGCTCCTGCGACCAGCGCCGAGTCCAAAGGACCGGCTACGCCCCCACCTCCACCCTCCGCCAATCCCTGGACACCCAGCTCGACGCGCCAAAGCCGCCGACGTCACCCGGATCTTCTCCGAGAAGATCTCCACCCGCGCCGCCACGCGCCCCGAACTCGACAAGGCCGTCGCCCTGGCCCCGGAACTGCGGTCGGCCTTCCGGCCCCAGTAGGCGATCTTGAGCGGGGACGACGAACGACTTTGGGCCCCACCTGGCCGAGCCCTTGATCCGAAGATCCCGATGTCATGCAGCAGGATTGACGACGAGAAAGTGCCGTCACCCGAGGGTGCTACTGCTCGAAGACACGGTCGATGACGGCCTACTCGGGCGCTGCCGGGCAAGGACCTAGGGCGCGTATTGGGTTGTGATCAAGGGGTGGGTCGTGTGAGGTCTTTGATCCACATCATCGCGCCACGAAGGTGGAGGCCGGCGAGGTAGCTCTCAGGGGTCTTGTCGTAGCGGGTGGCGATGCCCCGCCAGGCCTTCAGCCTGTTGATCAGACGCTCGACGGTGTTGCGGCCCTTGTAGACGCCTGCGTCGTGGCTGACCGGCCGGCCGCCCCTGCCACCCTTCTTCTTCCGGTTGGCGACCTTGATGTGGCGTTTGTGCGGGTAGGCGCGATTGCCGCAGGAGGAGTAGGTCGGCGACCTGGGGTCCGATGGCGGCGGGGTCGGTGTGCAGGGTGCGGGCGAACCGGGTGACGACGTGCAGGGTGCCGGTGATGGCCTGCGGCAGCAGCTCGGGCGGCAGGTCGGAGCGCAGCAACCCTTCCTGCTGGCCGCGCTTGACCAGGGCGAAGACGGCCTGGTGCATACGCCGGGAGGCCGGGGGCGGTGACGGGCGGTGGGAGTCGCAGGGCTTACTCGTTAAGTGTTACACATCTGCCTCAGGTACTGGCCTAGTTTCTGCGGCATGTCCCCTCCACCGACAACGCGGCAAGCGCGTATCGACCCGGATCTGCTGAAGCTGGGCCTGGTATTGGTGCTCGGCATCGTGATGAGCATGCTCGACACGACCATCGTCAACGTGGCGCTGGACACCCTCGGCCGCGACCTCGGGGCCGGCCTTGCCACGGCCCAGTGGGTGGTCAGCGGCTACATGCTGGCCCTGGCCGTGGTGATCCCGGCCACCGGGTGGCTGACGGACCGGTTCGGCGCCAAGCGGCTGTTCGTGCTGGGCGTGGGCCTGTTCACCGCCGGATCCGGCCTGTGCGCGGCTTCCCGGGACGCGGGCCTTCCGGGTGGTACAGGGCGCGGCCGGGGCACTGCTGATGCCGGTCGCGCAGACCATCCTGGCCAGGGCCGCCGGGGCGGAACGGATGGGCCGGGTGATGGCGCTGGTCGGCGTGCCGGCGCTGCTGGCGCCGATCCTCGGGCCGCTGGCCGGTGGGCTCATCGTGGACCACCTGCCGTGGCGCTGGATCTTCCTCATCAACCTGCCGGTGGGCGTGGCGTCGGTGCTGATCAGCGTCCGGCGGCTGCCCGCGGGCCTGCTGGTGGCTCCGCAGGGGATCGGCACCGCCATCTCCATGCCGATCGCCGGCGCGCTCGCCGACAAGATCGGCCCCCGCCGCGTCGTGGTCACGGGGATGGTGCTGGTCACGCTCGGCACGCTGGTGCTGACCCAGGTGCCGGACGGCCTGCCGTCCTGGGCGGCGGCGTTCGCGCTGGTTGTGCGCGGGCTGGGATTCGGCGCGGCCATGATGCCGGCCATGGCGGCCGGTTACCGCACCCTGCCCGCCTCGGCCGCTGGGCACGCCAGCAGCGTGCTGCAGATCTTCTCCCGCGTCGGCGGCACCATCGGCGCCGCGCTGATGGCGGTGATCCTCACGCAGACCGGCGACTTCGGCACCGCGTTCTGGTTCGCCACGGGTATCACGGCCGTCGCTGCCCTGGCCTCCCTCCTGCTGCCCGGCAGCGGCACTCGTACCTCACATAAGGAGCAATGATGATCAGCACAGAGATCCACCTCGTCCGCCACCCCGAAGGCGAGCCCAGCCTTTCGGATTTCCGCCTGGTGGAGACCCCTCTTCCGCCCCTGCGGGATGACCAGGTGCTGGTTCGCAACCGGTGCTTCGCGCTCGCGGCCGTCATGCGCACGCTGATGTCCGGCGCCGACATCGGCATGCCGCTGGGCACCTACCGGCCCGGCCACGCCCTGTTCGGCTCGGCGCTGGGCGAGGTGGTGGACGCCGGGGACGCCGGCGTGACCGGCCTTCGCGCCGGCGATCTGGTGATGCACCACTACGGCTGGCGCGACTACGTCGTCGAGTCCGCCGCGCGCTTTCGCCCGGTGCCCGCCGACACGCTGCCCGATCCGGCCCTGCACCTCAACCAGGGGCTGACCGCGTACACCGGGCTGGTCCGGGTGGCCGCGATCCGCCCGGGCGACACCGTGTTCGTCTCCGGCGCCGCCGGCGCGGTGGGCACGATGGCCGGCCAGATCGCGCGGTTGAAGGGCGCCGGCCGGGTGATCGGCAGCGCCGGCTCGGCGGCCAAGCTGGGCCTGCTGACGGACCGGCTCGGCTACGACGCGGCGTTCGACTACCACGACACTCCGGTCGCGGACAGGTTGCGCGAGGCCGCCCCGGACGGCATCGACGTGTACTTCGACAACGTCGGCGGCGAGCAGCTCGCTGCCGCTGTGGAACTGGCCAGGCCCGGCGCCCGGTTCGCCCTGTGCGGCGCGCTGCGCGACCAGCTCGGCGGCACCAGTGCGGCGGTCGCGGTGGACCCGGTCGAGATGATCGGCAAGCGGCTCACCCTGGCCGGGTTCCACGTGGCCGACCACCGCGATCTGCAGGGGCCGTGGCTGGAGGACTTCGGCGGGTGGCTGCGCGACGGGCTCATCGAGGTGCCGCAGACGGTCGTGTCCGGACTGCAGGCCGCACCGGGCGCGCTGCTGTCCCTGCTGCGCGGCGAGTACGCCGGGATGGTCGTGGTATCCGTCCCTGAGCAGTAACCGATCGTACTCGAAGCACATCCCCGCCGCCCGTCGCGGACATCGCTGGCGGCGGGTCAGTGAAAGTACCCCGACTACGAAGAGGTGTCGTGTGGACGACGTGACAATCCCCTTTCCCATGCCACGGGCATGCCCGTTCAACCCGCCACCGCAATACGCGCAGCTGCGAGCCGAAACGCCTGTGCGCTGGGCCGAGCTCACCGGCGGCGCCACCGCATGGCTGGTGACCCACTACGAAGGCGTGCGCAGGGTGCTGACCGATCCGTGCTTCAGCGCCGACATCACGCACCCCGGATTCCCCTCGACCACACCGGAGTTGCTGCCCGCGCTGCGAGGAAACCGGTCGTTCGTCCGCATGGACCCGCCCGAGCATTCCCGCTACCGCAGGGCCCTCATCCCGGAGTTCACCGTCAGGCGCATCGAGGCCATGCGCCCCGGTATCCAGTCCGTCGTGGACGCGTTCATCGATGATCTGCTCGCCGGGGTCCCGCCCGTGGACCTCGTCGAGACCCTCGCAGTGCCCGTGCCGTCCATGGTGATCTGCCAGTTGCTCGGCGTGCCCTACACCGACCACGACTTCTTCCAGAGCTCGACGCGGACGCTGGTGTCCGCGTCGAGCTCGCCCGAGCAGGCCATGAGCGCGATGCGCGACCTGCACGGCTATCTGGACGAGCTGATCGGCAGGAAGCTACGCGAACCCGCCGATGACCTCCTCGGCCGCCTGATCGCCCGGCACCTGGAACCCGATGGCGAGCTGACGCGGCAGGATCTGCTCATGACCTGCCGGCTTCTGCTCACTGCCGGTCACGAGACCACCGCGAACATGATCACGCTCGGGACCGTCGCGCTGCTGGAGAACCCCGACCAGCTCGCGCTGCTGCGCGCCGACCCCGGGTTGCTGCCCGGCGCGGTCGAGGAGTTGCTGCGCTATCTCAGCATCGTCGACTACTTCCCGGCGCGGGTGGCGGTCGAGGACGTCGAGATCGAGGGCACGCGCATTCGCTCCGGCGACGGCGTCTTCGCCCTGCTGGCCGCGGCCAACTGGGACCCTGCCATGTTCGACGCTCCTGACCGGCTCGACCTCCGCCGCGGCAACCGGCGGCATCTCGCCTTCGGCAACGGCGTTCACCAGTGCCTCGGACAGAACCTGGCCCGGCTGGAACTGGAGATCGTGTTCAGGACGCTGTTCGAACGCATCCCGCGCCTGCGTCTGGCGGTACCCGCCGAGAGACTGCCGTACAAGGACGACACCCCGGTCTACGGTATGACCGAGCTACCCGTTACCTGGTGATCGACATGCCCGGCCGGGTGCTTCAGCGTGACGCAGGTCTTCGGCGTCGTTGTAAGGCCCTTGACCACTCTCTAGCTCCATACTGGATGTCATGCTTGGGCGGCTCGATGAGCAGCGGGAGATCGATGGTGTGCTCGGCCGTGCGAAGGCAGGCCTCAGCGGCGCTCTGTTCGTCACTGGAGACGCGGGCATCGGGAAGTCGGCGCTGCTTGACTACGCGGAGTCCACAGCAACCGGCTGGCGAGTGCTCCGCACCCGCGGGGTGGAGTCGGAGGCGGCCTTCCCCTTCGGGGCGCTCCAGATGCTGCTCCGCCCGGCGCTGAGTCAGATCGACAGGCTTCCCGTCGGCCAGGCGATCGCGTTACGCGGCGCCTGCCGGTTGACCACGTCGGCGATCTGCGACCGCTTCCTCGTCGGCCTGGCCGCCCTGACCTTGCTGTCGGAGCTGGGTGACGAGCCGGTCCTGTGCTTGATCGACGACACCCAGTGGATGGATCACACCTCGCTGGACGCGTTGACGTTGGCGGCCAGGCGGCTGTACGCCGAGGGCATCGCCATGATCTTCGCCGGCCGCGGTAGCGTGCCCGCGTACGGCATCGCGGAGCTGGCGTTGGACGGGATTGGCGAGGAAGCGGCGGCCGCGCTGCTGGCCGAGGATCTACCGCCCCAGGTACGCGGAAAGATCATTACCGAGGGGCGCGGCAACCCCCTGGCCCTGCTGGAGCTGTCGGCGCAGCTCACACCGCGCCAGCGAGAGGGCCGATTAAGTGGGTTACCGTCCTATGTCGACACCGGGGCACCGACCCGCCGGGTCCAGCGCGCCTTCCACGAGCAGATCATCGGGCTTCCCGAGGCCACCCAGACCGCCCTGCTGATCGTCGCCGCCGATGACACCGTGGAGCTGGCCGTGCTGCTGCGGGCGGCGAAGCGGCTCGGCTGCGACGCGGCGGACTTGGCGGCGGCCGAGCGCGCCACCATGATCCACGTGACGGCCGACGGAGCGGTGACCTTCCGGCATCCCCTGATCCAGAGCGCCGCCTATCACGCCGCGCCCTACTTCCGGCGCCAGGCCGCGCACCTCGCCCTGGCCGAGGTTCTGGGCGACAGCCACCCGGACCGGCGAGCTTGGCACCGCGCGGCCGGCAGGCCGGCGCCCGACGAGTGTCTCAGCCGGGAATTGGCGGGCGTAGCCATACGGGCGAGGTTTCAACAGGACGCCGCGGCCGCCTCAGCCGCGTTCGAGCGGGCAGCGGAGTTCACCGCCGTGCCCGGACGGCGTGCCGAACTGCTGCTGTCCGCCGCCGAGCAGGCGATGCACGCTGGGCAGCTCCCGCGCGTAGAACGGCTGGCCGCACGCGTCGAGGAGCCGGCGGACCCGGCCCGGTTGGCGCGAGTCAACGCCTGGATGTCTGGTGAACGCGGCGATCCGGGCCACGCGGCCCGCAGCCTGGTAGAGGGAGCCCGCAGGGTGGTCGACCCGGAGGTGGCCGCGAAGTTGCTGGGCGACGCGATCCGCGCCGCCTCCCTCGGTGGGAACGCGACGATCGCTCGTGAGGCGGAGGCCACCCTGCGTGCTCTCGCGCTGCCCGCTTCCGAGATGCTGCGCGGCATGGCCACGGTCACCCGCCTCATCGAGGGTGGCCTGGTCACGGACCTGGCCGACCTGCGTACAACGGCCGTCCAGCTCGCCACCAGCCCGGCCATGCTGCCGCTGGCCAGTTCGCTGAGTCTGGTGGCTGGCGAGGAGCGTACGGCTCGCGACCTGGCCGCGCGGTTCGTGGCCCGCTGCCGTGACCGCGGGTGGATCGGCGTGCTGCCAGACGCGCTGGCGTTGCTGGCCCAGGCCCAGCTGCTATGTGATCAGCATGCGGAGGCGGCCGCGGCGGCGCAGGAGGCGCTGGCCATCTCGTGTGACACCCACCAGCAGCATCGGGTCGGCCAGATCAGCGGGGTGCTCGCCTGGCTGGCCGCGGTTCGCGGTGACGGCCAGTCCTGTCTCGATCTGGCCGCACGGGCGAGTCGGGATGTGCCTTCCGTCCAGGCGATCGCCGCATGGGCCGTTGGCCTCCATCACCTGGCCGCCTGCCGCTGGGAGCAAGCCCGCGCGCACCTCATGGAGGTGTCGGCCAAGCACGCCATCGTGGGCTTGTTCGCGGCACCCGACCTGGTCGAGGCAGCAGTACGGAGCGGACGGCCCGCGGAGCAGGCGGCGCGCGGATTCGAGGAATGGGCCGCGGCGGTGGATCGGCCCTGGGCGACCTCCCTCGCCGCGCGACTCAAGGCCATCACAGCGAACCGCCAAGTTCACTTCGAGGAGGCGCTTGGCGTCGCGGCGGATCAGCCGTTCCAAACGGCCCGTACCCGCCTGCTCTACGGCGAATGGCTCAGGCGGGAACGCCGCCGTGGTGACGCCCGCCGGGAGTTACGGATGGCCCTGGATCTGTTCGATCAGCTCGGTGCCGGCGCATGGCGGGCACGGGCGAGCGCGGAGCTGGGCGCCACCGGTGTCACCGCTCCGCTGGCCGGGGGTCGGAGGGCGGAGTCCCTGACCCCGCGGGAACGGCAGGTCGCGCTGCTGGCGGCCGAGGGGCTGTCCAACCGGCAGATCGGTTCGCGGCTGTTCCTCAGCCCTCGTACGGTGGGCCATCACCTGTCGAATGCGTTCCGCAAGCTGGGGATCGCCTCACGGGAGGAGCTGGCCGGGGTGATGACGGATATGGCGCCCCCGTAGCACGCGCGGATGTAGGTCATGGCGGCAGATACAGGCATGATCGTCAGCGAAGTACCGTGCAGCCACCCCCCACCGAACGGAGTGCGCATGCACAGGTTCCGCAGACTCTGTATTGCCCTCATGGTTGTCCTCTCCACGATGGTCGTCATTGGACAACCCGCGCACGCCGCTCCAGGGAGGGCAGACGGGAAACGCGTCACCCTGCTGGTCCACGGCTTCGATCGAGAGGCCGACGTCAACTGCGCCGGCGGCTGGAGCTCCGCCAAGGACCTGCTGAACGCCAACGGCTGGGCCAATGTCTACACATTCGGCTACTACAACGGGGCCACCAACTGCGACCTGAGGGTCGATGGCACCACTGACACCCGCATCCAGGAAGTCGGCCGCCAGCTCGCCTGGACGGTCTATTACTTCTGGTCCAGCGGAGGGGTCGCGATCGACATCATGGCCCACTCGATGGGCGGGCTCGTCTCTCGGGCCGCGATCGAGGGAGTGCGCAGATACGGCGTCGCCTCCGTCTCCTCCGCCGACCTGCCCCAAGGGAAGTCGCTCGCGGACGTGAGCACCATGGCATGGCCCAGTGGCTGGCCGCCGTACCTGTACATCGAGGACATCGTGACCCTCGCCACCCCGCACAAGGGAATCAGCGGCGTACTGGAGGCATGCGCGCTCACGCACGAACAGTGCAGCGACATGCGCGAAGGAAGCGGCTTCCTGTCCTGGCTCGGCGGGCTGAAGTCCTCCGCGATGGGCACCGACTACACCCTGCTCGGCTCGGGCTATGACGACACGGTCAGCGGCGAATCAGCGGTGAAGAGCTGGGACAACGACGTCAGCCATGCCGCTGTGTACTACAAGGCCGCGGACGGTGACACGATCAGCCACACCGAGATGCGCAGCGAGAAGGCCACAGCGTTCGACGCCGTATGGCACAACCTGGGCGACACCGGCACCGGCTATTACAGTCCGCCACTCATCCAGGGCATGTATGGCCTCTACAACCACATGCTCTACTAGAGCGACCCGTACGGATCATGGGCATGGCTGGCCGGGCCGGGATGCGCCCCTGCTGCTCGGCCGGCCAGTCAGCGCAAGGCGGCGGTGAAGGTGCGGCCGTGGGTGTGGCGGGTCGTCGCCTGGATCAGGGTGCCGCCCGGCACGCGCCGAACAGGATGACGGAGACGCGGTCGCGTTTCATCGTGAGGGCCGGACAGGGCGACGACCGTGCGTGCGCCGGACTGGACGATGACCGAGGCGGGGCCGTCGATGAGCAGGCGCTCGGCGTGGCGCGGGCCGTCGGTGAAGACGTTGGCCCCTCAACTGCGTCACGCTCTGTTATCTGGGGTGGGAGGAAGCCGTCTGCAACGCAGCGTAAGCGACCTTCCGGGATGTCTCGTCGTTCCTTGCGTACGAGCTATCCGGGTTCTCGATCAGCTCAAAGCCGAGGGCTACCCCATGGTCGAAGAAGACGTCGCACGCCTGTCACCCTTCGTCCGCCAGCACATCAACGTGATCGGCACCTACTCCTTCGCCCAGCCTGATCTCGGCCCCGCCGGCGTCCGGCAGCTCCGCAACCCCGACGAGCCGGACTGGGAGGATGAGATTCTCTAGCCCCAGAGCCCAGTAGGTACTTTCGTGGGCTGGAAAACGGTGGTCTCTGGCGAGATCGACTGGACTGATTAAGACGGCGGCCGAGGGTCTTGCCGGAGGCCTTGGCGGCGGCGACGCCTTCGCGGGTGTTCTCGCTGATCATGTCGCGCTGGAACTCCAGGACGGCGGCCAGGACGGAGACCATCATTTGGTGCCGGGGTCGTCGCTGGCCAGGTCGATGCCGGACAGCAGCCCGGATTCGACGCGCAGGTGGAGGCCGCGGCGGATGAGCACTGGGCGAAGAGCGATGATGTCGGCGACGGAGCGGAACAGGCGGGCGGCGTCGGCGATGCGGATGGTGTCGCCCACGGCGGCCTCGTGCAGCAGTGTGGTGAAGCCCGCGCGGCCGAGGGAGAGTTGGCGGCTGGAGGTGGCGGGATTCCATTGGGACCAGGCTCGATCGGGGTGTTCACGAATAGGCCCGACCTGGGATGGAGGAGAGGCAAAGAAGATCGCTTCCCGGGATTGATGTGATCGCTTCCGGGACGCGGCTTCCATCTGCCTCATCCGCAGCCGTTCCAGCACGGCGTCGGGTCTGTGAAGTCAATCGGGCAGAAGGGCCCCGCGCCGTGCCCGGCGCGTGGCGGCCAGTCCTCCGGCCAAGCCGCTCACGGTGCAGACCAGCACCAGCCCGGCGTACTGCGGCGGGGAGTAGGCGAACCACGGCTCGCCGGTTGCGGCCTTGCGGAGCGTGGTGAGCGAAGCGGCAGCGATGCCCGTTCCGAGCAGCGTCCCGACACCTGTCACGATCAGCGTCTCCCAGCACACCATTCTGGTGAGCTGCCGCGGCTTGGCCCCCACAGTGCGCAGCAGCCGGATCTCTGCGGTCCGCTCGGCCATCGTCATGGCCGTCGCGTTGAGTACCGAGATGACGGTGTAAACCAGCGCCGGGCCCACCAGCATCAGGGCCGCCCACACCGCCGGCCCGGTACGGGTCACGCCCGCCGCCGCGTCGGTGGTCGTCACGGCGAACAGGAAGGTGCACGCCAGCGCCACGGTCAACATCACCGGAGACGCCGCCGACATCGCCCGGCGCGGCTGAGTGACCAGCGAGGACCTGGCCAGCATCCCAGCGCCCGGGTCGAGCCGGGCCGCCATGGCTCCGAGCAGCCACCCATCCCACGCAGCGCGACGGGGCCCAGCGCGGATGCGGCCACGCAGAGCACCATCGTCGCCCCCAGCGCGGTCGGAGCCGCGTCCTTCGGCTTGACCTGCGGCACGAGCCACAGCAGCACGGTGCCGACGGCCAGCGCCGCCGCTCCGGTGACGGCCCTGGTCCAGGGCAGCAGCCGCCGCTGCGCCGCGCTGTCCCGCAGCACTTCCAGCGGGCCCACACCTACAGCCTTGCGGGCCGCGGCCCGGGCCGCCAGCAGCGTCACCGCCGGCCCGACCACGAGCGCCACGATGAACGGCCCCGTCGTGACCTCCACCGGGATGCCCACTGGTGCCAGCCCGGTCATCCTCATGAACGCCGCCATCGCCGCAGCGTGCGGGACGGCCAGCACGCAGCCCGCCACGCTCGCCAGCATGGCCACCACCAGCGCCTCCGCCGTGATGAGGCGGCTCACCTGCCGCGGCGTCATGCCGACCGACCGCAGCAGCGCCCAATTCCTGCGCTGCCGCAGCACGTGCAGGCTCAACATGCCCGCGACCACGAAGATCGATACGAATCCCGACACCACGGCTGACATCACCAGCAACCCCATGACGCCGTTCAGCTCCTCGCGCGTGGCCGCGGCGGCGACCACCAGGCCGCTACCGCCGACCAGCGTCACGGCCAAGACCACCGCCACGAACGACGCGGCGAAGCTCATTCGATTGGCCCGTACGTTGTTCCAGGCCAGGACGGGTGTCACCGGCGGCCGCCCAGTCGCATGCCGATCTGGTCGACCGAGGGCCTGTCCAGGACGTCGACGATCTGCCCGTCGGTCAGCAACTCGCTCACGCGGGACGGGTCGGGCCGCCGCCTGGCCAGCCTGCTGGGCAGGATCACGTTCTGCCTGGCGGTCAGCGACGGCCTAGGTTGAACGCCTGGAAGATGACGCCGACCTGGTCGCGGCGCAGCACCGCCAGTTCCTTCTCCCTCAAGCGAGTGATGTCCTGCCCGGCGATGCGAACCGTGCCCGAATCTGGCCGGTCCAGCCCTAAGCGCACTGCAGCAGCGTGCTCTTGCCCGACCCCGACGGGCCCATCACGGCGGTGAAACTGCCGCGTGGGAAGGAGACGCTGACCTGCCGGAGCGCGGCCACCTCGGTTGCACCCTTTCCATATGTCCTGGTCACTTCCTCAAGGAGAACCGCGTGATCATTCATGATCAGCAGCGTGCCGGAACACGCGCACCCTAGCCGTCCGGTATCTCCCCGAGCGATCCCTGAGCCTGGCCGCACGCCTCCAGGGAAGTCCGGGCGCACTGCGACAATCAAGGGCGAGCAGGCCGTCGGGGTCGTGCCCTCGACCGCGGGGGGCGCTGAAGACACGGCCGGAGCGGCACAGTCTGGGGTGCTGAGGGTGCCAGGCAGGTGAGGCATGGGCATCCAGGCACGCGTCTGCCGGGGCGCGTCGAGCCGAACGCCACCACGGCCAGGACCGCGCCGCGAAGGCGGCGGGGTTGCCATTCGATCTGCCCCGGGGCGCGCTGAATCCTGTTCAGGGTGTCGGTTGGAAGCGGCGGAAGAAGAAGCGTTCGAGCCGGTTGAGCAGGCCCATGCGGTCGTGATGGCGGCCGACTCGCTCCTGGGTGCCGATCACCCGGAACCCAGCGCGGGCGTGCGGGGCGAGGCTGGCGGTGTTCTCGGGGAAGATGCCGGACTGGATCGTCCAGACGCCGGCGGCCTCGGTGAAGGCGATCAGGGCCTGCAGCAGGATGTGCCCGCCGCCGCGGCGGCGGGTGCCGGGATGGACATAGACCGAGTGCTCCACCACTCCGGCGCTCCACCTGCCCGCCCGGCGCCCGCCAGCGGCCCGGCCACGCCGCGAACCGCGCGAACTGCTGCCAACCCGGTGATACCAGTCACGCCGGCCATCGGCCAGTACCTGGGCCGCCGAACAGGCCGCCGAGCGTCAGCGCGCCCTCACCGACCGGCTCAGCGCCGCGCTAGACACCGTGAAGGCCGTTCGCCGGACGCCTGCTCGCCCACCTTCACCACTGTCATCGATCTACTCCCGCCAGTTCTACCCCCTCCGCCGCGGCGGACGAACCATGACCGACAGTCAGCGCCTGGCGGCTGAGGGACGTCACCGAAGAGGGACCGGGAGCGGTTGAGCAGTGCCGCACGGGATCCGGGTTGCCTTTACGCCGGTGACAGGGTTCTAGCATGCTCGGGTGAAGTTTGGAATCAGCTACAGCACGCCCCATTACGGGACCGATCCGGACAAGCTCGCGGCTTTCGCTCGGCTCGCCGAGGAGTGCGGCTTCGACTCGCTGCATCTGCCCGAGCACATTGTGCTCTATCCGGGTGCCATGGTGGGGCCTTACGAGATGCCGCCGTCGTTGCCGTACCTCGATCCGCTCGACTGCCTGTGTTTCGTCTCCGCCGCCACGGAGCGGATTCTGCTCGGCACCAGTGTGCTGTTGTTGCCGTACCACCATCCGGTGGCCCTCGCCAAGCGCCTGGCCACCGTCGATGTGCTGTCCAAGGGGCGGATGCGGCTGCTGACCGTCGGGCTCGGCGGGCTGCCTGGCGAGGCTCAAGCGGTGGGGGTGGACTACGCCTCGCGCGGACGCCGCGCCGACGAAGCCATCGACGTGCTGCGGCTGCTCTGGGCGGGCGGCGAGGACGGCGTCTCGTACGCCGGGGAGTTCTTCGCCTTCGACAACCTGTGCAGCTTCCCCAAACCGCACCGGGCCACGGACCTGCCGATCCACGTCGGGGGATCGAGCCGGGCGGCGGCGCGCCGGGCGGGCAGGCGCGGCGACGGCTACTTCCCCGGTGGCGCGCTGCACCCCGACGAGCGGGCCGTGCAGTGGGAGCTCGCCCGCGAGAGCGCCGCCGAGGCCGGCCGCGACCCCGAGACGCTGGAGTACACCCGCTTCGGATCGATCGACATGCCGGTCGAACGGGCTGCGGAGTTCGCCGCGCAAGGGGTGACTCGCGTCGTCGTGAACGCGAGCTCGACCGAAGCTGACGGGCAGCGCGAGGAGCTGACGGCGTTCGCCCGGCGGTTCGGCCTGCTCCAACCGTGAACTCGGCGACTGCCCCGCTTCCTTCGCCGCGCTGCTCTATGGCCACCGTCTGCTCGCCGAACTCACCGACCAGCCAGCTCTGATGCTCGGCTGCAGCTTGGGCGTCGCCACCGCCTACGCGGGCGCGTCCGGTCTTCTCGTCAAGGACATGGCCTGGACGACGTCCTCACCGCTGTCCTGGTCGTGGCCGGGACGCGACGCCCTGATCGCGCCGGGCGTCACCCGGCGGCTGATCGAGGCGTTCGCCGATCGGCCCGGACCCGATTCCGCACCGCGGGAACCGGAGGGCGTCACCGAGCGCGAACGTGAGGTCCTCACTCTGATCGCACGCGGCTTGACCAATGCGGAAATAGCTGCCGACCTGGTCATCAGCGTCGCCACCGTTCAGGCGTACGTGGGCCAGCGGCTGAGTGACCGGGCCCAGGTTGTCCTCCTCGCCTATGAGGCGGGCCTGGTGTCACCGTCGAAGTGATCAAACGACCGTCCGTCAATGCCCGCCCATCGCTGCGCCACCCGTCTCCTCCAATGCGGAGCACTGCCGAGATCGACTCGATCTCGGAGGCAGAATCCAGGTGTGAGGCGTGGTTGGCCGGTTGATCCGGTTCGCCGTGTTCGCCGACGCACTCACTCGGCCAGGGCATCGAAGACGTGAAGATGTACCGCGGCTTGGCCGGGTCGGGGGCGGGATTTGCCTTAACGTCAGTGTCAGGGTTGCACACTGTGCCGCATGATTTTCACGCAGGCAGAACTCGATTATCTGGCCGGACAACGCCTTGGCCGCCTGGCCACCGTTTCTCCCGCCGGGGACGTCCAGAACAACCCGGTGGGGTTCTTCGTGGACGCCGCCTCGGGCACGATCACCATCGGCGGGCACGCGCTGGGGGCGTCCAAGAAGTTCAGGAACGTCCAGCAGGGCAGCACCGTGTCGTTCGTCGTGGACGACCTGGCCTCGATGGATCCGTGGGTGGTACGTGGCATCGAGATTCGGGGCTCGGCGGTGGCCCTGACCGACCATGAGCCGCCGTTGCCGTACTTCTCGCGGGAGATCATCGAGATCACGCCCAGCATGATCATCTCGTGGGGGGTGGACGGGCCTCGGTCGAGCCGCAAACTGTGAAGCTCACCGGGAGAAGGTTGCACGAGCTGACGGCTCGTTCGAGGCCGATGAGCCTGGTCACGATACCCGCACGATTCTTGCCCGGAGATATCCATGAGCTTGTACACCGCTAAGAACATCGTCTGCCCTCCTGCCCGCTGCTGCCCTGGCCGCGAGGCCGGCACCAGCGAGCTTCTCCCAGGCCTGATGAGCGCGTCGACCCGGCGGGCGCCGTTGTTGACGGTTCGTGGGCAGGAGGGGCAGTGGTGAACCGCGGCTTCGTGCCGGGCGAGTCAGCTGTTCGCCGGGCGTTGCGTCGGGCCAGGGACGGGGTTGCCCTCGACCGGACCGAGGCCGAGACCTTGCTGCACGCCCGCGGATCTCAGCTGGAGGAGTTGCTGGTCGCCGCCTCTCGGGTGCGTGATGCGGGGCTCAACGCGGCCGGCCGGCCGGGGGTCATCACCTACTCGCGTAGTGTGTTCGTCCCGCTGTCCAGGCTCTGCCGGGACCGGTGCCACTACTGCACCTTCGCCACCGTCCCGGGACGGGTGCCCGCGGCGTTCCTCACCGAGGACGAGGTGCTCGCCATCGTCCGGCGGGGCGCCGAACTGGGGGTCAAGGAAGTCCTGTTCACCCTTGGCGATCGGCCGGAGGACAGGTGGGCCGCGGCACGCGAGTGGCTCGACGAAGCCGGTTATGCGGACACGCTCTCCTACGTGCGGGCGATGTCGGTCAAGGTGCTGGAGGAGACCGGCGTGCTCCCGCATCTGAATCCGGGCGTGCTGACCTGGACCGACTTCCAGCGGCTCAAGCCGGTGTCGGCGTCGATGGGCATGATGCTGGAGACGACCGCCACCCGGCTGTGGTCACAGCCGGGTGGCCCGCACTACGGCTCGCCGGACAAGGAGCCGGCCCTCCGGCTACGCGTGCTTCAGGACGCCGGACGCAGTTCGGTGCCGTTCACCACCGGGATTCTGATCGGCATCGGCGAGAGCCTTGCCGAGCGGGTCGACTCGCTGTTCGCGATCCGCAAGGTCGCCCGGCAGTACGGCGGCATCCAGGAAGTCATCGTGCAGAACTTCCGGGCCAAGCCGGATACCGCGATGGCGGGCATGGCCGATGCCACGCTTGAGGATCTGAGCGCGACCGTCGCGGTCGCCCGCTTGGTCCTGGGGCCGAAGATGCGCATCCAGGCGCCGCCGAACCTGATCGCCGGTGAGTTCGCGTTGCTGTTGCGGGCCGGGATCGACGACTGGGGCGGTGTGTCACCGCTGACCCCTGACCACGTGAACCCCGAGCGGCCGTGGCCGCATGAGGACGTGCTGGCCCGGCACACCCAGGCGGCGGGGTTCTCGCTGGAGGAACGGCTGCCGATCTATCCGGAGTATGTGCTGCGCGGGGAGCCGTGGCTGGATCCGCGCGTCGCCGGGCATGTGGCCGCGCTCGCCGACCCGGTAACGGGCCTGGCCGTGCGGGATACTCGGCCGATCGGGCGGCGGTGGCAGGAGCCGGAGGTCGCGCTGGTCTCATCCGGGCGGACCGACCTGCATGTGCGGATCGATGCCGAGGGCCGCGCGTCGGACCGGCGCGACGACTTCGACTCGGTGTACGGCGACTGGGAGGCGCTGCGGACTGAGGTGGCCGCCATGCCTGCCACGAGGTCGAGCCGCCCGGCCGGTGGGCTGCGCCGGGAATTCTCCGCGGCTCTGCTGCGTGCCGAGTCCGACCCGGGTGGGTTGTCTGATGAGGATGGCCTGATCCTGTTGTCCGCGGGTGCGGGTGCGGAAATCTCAGCGCTCGCGACGCTGGCCGACGACGTCCGCCGAGACGCGGCCGGCGACGAGGTGACCTTTGTGGTCACCCGGAACATCAACTTCACCAATGTCTGCTACACCGGCTGCCGATTCTGCGCGTTCGCGCAGCGGCGCACCGACAGTGACGCGTACACGCTGTCGCTGGAACAGGTCGGTCAGCGGGCGGAGCAGGCCTGGTCGGTCGGCGCGACCGAGGTGTGCATGCAGGGCGGCATCCATCCCGACCTGCCGGGAACCGCGTACTTCGACATCGCCGCCGAGGTGAAGCGGCGCGCGCCGGGCCTGCACGTGCATGCCTTCTCCCCGATGGAGGTGGTGAACGGCGCGTCGCGCACCAACCTGTCCATCCGCGACTGGCTGAGCGCCGCCAAGGCTGCCGGAGTGGACTCGCTGCCCGGCACCGCGGCCGAGATCCTCGATGACGACATCCGCTGGATCCTGACCAAGGGCAAACTTCCCACCTCGTCCTGGATCGAGGTCGTGACCACAGCCCACGAACTGGGCATCCCGACGACGTCGACGATGATGTACGGCCACGTCGACAACCCGGCGCACTGGATAGCCCACATCAAGCTGATCCGCGACATCCAGGCACGGACGGGCGGGTTCACCGAGTTCGTGCTGCTGCCGTTCGTCCACACGAACGCACCGCTCTACCTGGCCGGCATCGCCCGCCCTGGCCCCACCCATTTGGAGAACCGGGCCGTGCACGCGCTGGCCCGGCTGCTGCTGCACGGCCGGATCGCGAACATCCAGACGAGCTGGGTGAAGCTGGGCCCGGCTGGCGTGCTCGACGTGCTCCGCGGCGGCGTGAACGACCTGGGCGGCACCCTGATGGAGGAGACCATCAGCCGCATGGCAGGCGCCGAGAACGGCAGCTACAAGACGATCGCCGACCTCGAAGCCCTGGCGCACGCGGCCGGCCGCCCAGCACGCCAGCGAACGACCACGTACGGAGAAGTCGACGAGGAACGCCTGGCGACCGGACGCGAGCACGACGGCGTATGGCGGCCGAACCTGCTGCCACTGATCAGTGACTGACCGCAATTTCGCGAGATATCCGGCTGGTTGAGGTGGCGTGGAGCGTGGCGTGGATCTGATCGTGCCGATCAAGAACCTGGACCGGGCCAAGTCCCGGCTGCGTGGCGCCGTGCCCGCGCACCAGCACTCCGATCTTGTGCTGGCGCTGTTACTGGACACCGTGACGGCGGCCGTGCGGGCCGGTGGGGTACGCCGGGTCCTGGTGGTCTGCGAGGACGAACGGATCCCGCCGGCGTTGGCCGGCATCGGTGTCGAGTCCGTCTACGAGCGCGGCCTGCCCGGTCTGAACGCGGCCCTGAGGTTCGGCGCACAACACCTGCGCGCTGAAGGAAGCGCGGTCGGCGCGCTGCTGGCCGACCTGCCGGCGTTGCGTCCGGCCGACCTGTCCGCGGCGATCGAGGAGGCCGCCGGGCGTCGCACGTACTGCGCGGACCGGAATGGCATGGGCACCACGCTGCTGCTGGCCGCATTCGGGGAACCGCTTCACCCTCGCTTCGGCCCGGGATCCGCTGATGCGCACGCCGCCACCGGTGCCATGCGCATCGGCGGGTCGCTGGCGTCACTGAGCTGCGACGTGGACACCGAGGAGGACCTGGCCGTCGCCGCCCAGATCGGGCTGGGAAGGTTCGCCCTTGCGTTCCATCAAGAAATGGTGCGGCGGCCCCAACGGGTGGATGTCGGCTGAACCGACGACCGCGCCGGACATGCTCGGCACGAGCCGCCCCGAGGGCGCGCCAAGCAAAGCCGCCATCCGGCAGATGAACGAAACAACCAGTTCACCACGAGGAGGAACGATGACGGACGTGACCACCCTGACAGTAGGGGTGCTCGGCGGTACCGGCCCTCAGGGCAAGGGCCTCGCACTGCGCTGGGCCAAAGCCGGCATCAAAGTGATCATCGGTTCGCGGAGCGCGGAACGTGCCGCAACCGTGGCAGCCGAGATGGACGACGGCGTGACCGGCATGGGCAACCGGGAAACGGCCGCCGCCGCAGACGTCGTGCTCGTCGCGGTGCCGTGGGAGGGTCACGGTGAGCTGCTGGCGTCGTTGAGCAACGAGCTCGCCGACAAGATCGTCATCGATTGTGTGAACCCGCTCGGCTTCGACAAGCAGGGCCCATTCGCGCTGCCCGTCGCGGAGGGCAGCGCCGCGCAGCAGGCGGAGAAGCTGCTCCCGCGATCCCGGGTGACGGCCGCGTTCCATCACGTATCAGCCGTTCACCTGACCGACCTGTCGCTCACCGACGTAGGCATCGACGTGCTGGTGCTGGGCGACGACCGCAACGCCACCGACGTCGTGGGCGCCTTGGCGGACGCGGTGCCGGGCATGCGCGGCATCTATGGCGGACGGCTGCGTAACGCCCACCAGGTAGAGGCCCTGACCGCCAACCTCATTGCGATCAACCGCCGGCACAAGGCGCACGCGGGAATCCGCATCACCGACGTCTGACGATCTGCCGCCACCACGCCTCCGGGCCAGGGTGGCCGCCCGCTGACCAGCTACCACGTCGTCATCGAGACGATCGCCGCGACGACAACTGAGACCGGACTGAAGATCGACGCTGAGCTGGACACCGGCAGCTACCCACTGGGCACCGCCGTCACCCCCGCCGAGTTCCACGCCCTGCCGATCACACCCGGTGCGTTCCACGGCGACTGGAACTACACCCTGGCTCCCACCCCTCCCAGACCTTCCGAAGAAACCAAGACCCGCCGACCGATCGACGCGGCCCTAACCTGGATACTCACCGATCCGGTCCTGACCGGCATGCCGCGTGCGGACTTCGCGCACCTGGTGCAGATCTCGGAGCCCTACTGGGACGCGATGGCCGAGGCGTTCTTCCAGCGCCGTTTCCACCGCCCGCGCAGCTACCTCCATCCACAGACCAGCAGCCTGGATCACTTTCACCGGCTCCTGACCGCTTTACTCCGTCGCCGCAAGGCCGCGACCAGCACCCTCCTGGCCCACCTGCTGGGCGTCACGCGCACCAACCTGTCCAACCAGTTCCAAGATGGCCACCGGCTCCTCAACCTGCACAAGATCTCCGTCACGCCGATCCCAGGATCACCCGCCCGCACACTTGAGCAACTGCAAGGTCATATTGCGTCCACCGATGACCACCCTGCAGATCAACTCTGACAGTTATTTACGAACAAGTCCCGGGGAAGGTGACCAACTGCCAGATCGCGGTCAGCGTGCACGCGGTCACCGGCGCCTGCTCGGCCGCGTTGAACTGGCGGCTGTTCCTGCCGCAACGCTGGGACGACGCGCTGGCCGAAGACGCGGCCGAAACGGCAGCGATCGCCGAGCGGCGGCGGCGCTGCCGGATCCCTGACGATCAGCGACACCATCCCAAGTGGCAGCAAGCCCTGGAGATGCTCGATGAACTGGCCTCCTGGGGCCAGGTGCCACCGCTGGTGGTGGCCGATTCCGGCTACGGCGATGTGACCGCGCTGCGGCTGGGCCTGACCGGGCGCGGCCTGTCGTACGGGGTCGCTGTCAAGGGCGGCACCAGCGCGTATGCCGCCGATGTCGTTCCTGCTGGCTTCTGGCCGAATGGCCATCCGGCGAGAGCGAGCCCACCGACTACTGGCTGTCCACCCTGCCGGCCGACATGCGACTGCGGGAACTGGTCCGCCTGGCCAAGATCCGCTGGCGCATCGAGCACGACTACCGCGAGCTCAAGACCGGCCTGGGCCTGGCCCATCTCGAGGGGCGCTCCTGGATGGGATGGCATCGCCACGTCACCCTGGTCTCGGCCGTCCACCTGTTCCGCACTGAACTGCGGTTGACCAGCCCAAAAGCGGCTGGAGCGGCCTGACCTTCTACAAGATCTTGCACATGCTCCAGGTGTTGCTAGCCACCTGGAGCGGTCGTTGCCCGAGCTGCCACCAGCACCCGCCATAACAAACCAACAAAGTACTACTAGCCTTGGACGGGTCCGACGGCTTCGAAGACCAGGACGGTGGACTCGTCCGGGGTGTCGATCTGGAACGCGTAACACCCGGGAGCGCGCAGCCGGACATAGCCGGGGCGGTCGCGCCAGTCCCCGGCCGCCGGGTCCGGCGGGATGACGATCTCGTTCCGGAGCGGTTCCCCCTGCGTGCCGTCGAAGGCGACGGGACTGTCGCCGTCCAGCCGCCGCCCCTTGATGACGACGGGATCGCGCAGGTGCGGAGCGGCGAACCAGAGCACCTTCGCGCCACCCCAGCCGCTGTCCTCGAACAAGGTGCCCGGCCCGGCGGCGGTGTACTCCAGCACGGGCCCCATGACCGGCCGGGCCGGGCCCTCCCCGAGCATGTCGCCGCCAAGGGCGGTCGGCCGGGTCACCGTACGGGTGACCGGGCACTCACCCCCGGGGGCGACAGAAGGCATATCGGCCTGGCCGGGGGCACAGCCGACGAGGGCCGCGGCGGTCACCGCCCCGGCCATCGCCACGGCCATCGCCCGCGCCGGGCCGCTCAAGGCACCAGCACCCAGGCGAACGTCACGGTCACAGCGGCGAGCGACAACAGCCGCGCCGCCCGGAAAAGCACGCTCCGCCCCCTGATCTCGAAGTCGCCGATCTCCGAGGCGTTTCGGCCGATCGGCGCCACCAGGTAGGGGATCGCCCGCGCGCTCACGAACGCCAGGACCGCCGCGAGCGCCAGGAACACGTCCCCGGTCACCACCGGAATGGCCAGAGCGACATGGAACACAGCGTACGGGGCGTCGGTCAGGAAGCCGAAACCGAGCGCCCTGCCCCACCGCGTCACCGCGTCGGCATTGTTCATGTTGACGAACTCGGTCGGCACCAGCCACCGGAAGGACATTTTCCGGTGCCAGCCGCCCACCCATTCGCTGAACGTGAAAGCGCCGAGCAGCACGGCCACCGCGACGTTTCGTGGTCCCTGACCCAATGGCAGCAACCACGAAAGGGCGGACAGTGACATGACCACGACAGCGAGCATTCCGGCGCCGATGGCCAATCCACCGACGAATCGGGGAATGGTATTACGTGGCGACGCGTACAGCGTGCCGGCCGCGTTCATTCCTCAAGCGGTGGCGAAGGAGAGCACGCCGGCGACACCAGCGAGCACAATCGTGAAATACGTCATGGACGCCTTTCTGCGGACCGGCCCGGCTCAGTAGTGGGTCGTCGACTTGCAGCCACAGACGTAAGTGCCGTTGCAGGCGATGGGACCGATGATGCTGGAGATGCAGTCCCGGCACCGGTGCCGGTTGGGGCTCGTGCCGGTGTACCACCAGCCGCTGCTGTAGGGACAGACGTTGCAGCCGCGGTCATAGCTGGGCGTACAGGTGGCCCGGCCGCTCGGGCAGGCGGAGCTCGCGCCGCACCCCGAGCAGTACCTGCCGTACGGCGGGTAGCAGGTGCCGTGGGCGAAGGCGGGCTTGGCGTTCACACCCATGACGATGCTGGCCACGGCGGCCGCCACGGCACCCGACTTGCCGAGGAACTTGCGCCGCCCGATCCGTCTTGTGGCCTTCGCGGCGCCTAACTGGAATTTCTCATCACGCGACGTTTTCATGTACCGCCTCCTTGTCGAAGTCGACCCGCTGAACCGGGGCGAGCATGTCGATGAGTCGTCCGCGGCTGTTGAGCAGCCCCTTCGAGACGATGAGCCCACGCTGGTCGACGACGAACGCGAAGGGGCTGACGTCGACGTCGAACGTCGTGGCGAGGTCCTCCGTCGCCACGACGACGGGGCCCAGGACGCCGCGCTCGCCCGCGTAGGTGACGATGTCCGCCAGGTCCGAGCCGAACAGGAAGTTGACGACTCGCAGGTCGTAGTGGTCTTCGAGGTAGCGGATGTCCGGGTAGATCTCCGCGCACTCGTGGCAGGTGGTGGACCCGAAGAAGACGAGCTGGAGTCGCTGATCATGAAGGTCCACCGCGGCACCGGTCCGCGCGTCGACCAGGTCGAGCGCCGGCAGTTTCCGGCCGACGGAGATGCCGCTGTCGTCGGCGCCTCTGGCGCTGCCCATGACCATCAGCCCGAGCTGCCGGAACAGCACCGCGGTGAGGATCAGGTTGACGGTGGTCACGATGAGGCAGACGGCGACGATCACTATGCCCAAGGCTGACATGTCTCGCTGTTTCCTTTCACGCCTCGCTGTCGGCGGGTTTCAGGTCGGGGAAGCCCTGGAACCAGGGCCGATAGCGGTCGGCCCGCTGCCGGTACGCCCGCAGGACCGGCCGGTAGACAGGCATGATCACCATCGCGTGGAAGAGCACGACCGCCATCGCGCCGAACACGAGAACGCGCGCCGCCAGGTCGGGAGGGGCCGCGGCGGTGTAGGCCACGCCACCGGCGAACACGGCGAGAGCCAGGTTGACGAAGCCCAGGGGGAAACCGAGACGTCCCGAGCGGGACCGGCCCCAGCAACCGCAGTCAGCCCGGCCGCGCCGGGCTCGCAGCCACAGGACCGCGAGGCCCATCACCGCGTACAGGCCGGAGATCGCGTACAGGGCCGCGGGCGCGCCCGACAGGACGAGGGCGAGGCAGGCGAGCGCCTGTACGACGGTCAGCGTGTGATCGACCGGCGCGGACAGGATCCCGCGAGGGCGCTCGCCCCAGACCAGGTCCCAGCCCTTGGCGAGGGCCGAGGCGAGCAGCGGGGCGGACACGAGCAGGGCGAGGAGATAAGAGGTCATCTGGCGCGTGTCAGAGGACGACGAGAGTCGTGGTGACCTGCGTGGTGAGCAGCTCGTCGGCCGCCGGTTGCGTGGCGACGACCTCGGCGACCCGGCGAAGCGTGGCGAGGTCCTCGATGCGGCCGATGACCGGCGCCTCGGGCTGGATGCTGCTGACGTCGGAGAGGAAGACGGCGAGCTGCGGGCTGGCCGGCAGCGTGCCGTCGGCGCCGGTGCACAGGACCACGTCGCCGGCCCGGTAGGACGCCCCAGGGCTCGCGTGGCGGTCCACCTCGGGGGGTGCCGCCGCGTCCTGCGCGGCAATGGCGGTCTTCGTCTTCTTCGGCGTCTCGGCGTGCCACTGTTTCAGGACGCCCGCCAGGGCCGGCGCGCCGACCTGGATCTGCAGGAGAAATTCAGGAGCGTATCTGGTGATGATGGTGGTCACCGGCTCGGCGGTGTCCGCGTTGAGCCGGGCGGATAACTCGGCGAGTTTCTGCGCGCGGCGGATTTTGAGTGTTCCGATCGGTTGACTTTGCTGCCCTGTGCTCATACGACTCCGCTCGGCCTTACCTATGGGAGGTGCCATGGTGCACATGTGTAAATGAGCTGGTGGATGAGGTCGGGAACCCCGCGAACAAGCCAACGGAGATACTGATCAACAGTTAAACATAGAAATCATCACCGAACAATGGATCTTTCCCGCGGGCTCGTCGTGCGGTTTCATTCGCCCGGCCCGCGCGGTGCCGTGGGCTGGGAGGGGTGGATTGTCGGCAGACCGGCAGCCACCCAGGCGTCGACGCCGCCGATGACGTCGGTGGCGTTGTCCAAGCCGAGCTCCCGCAGCGCCGCCGCGGCCAGCGAGGAGGAGTAGCCTTCGGCGCAGATCACGATCCACTGGATGTGGCGGGAGTCCGCCTCGGGAATGCGGGAGTCGCACGTGGGGTCGAGTCGCCACTCCAGGTGGTTGCGCTCGATCACGATGGCTCCGGGGATCTCTCCCGCGGCCCTGCGCTGATGCTCGGGCCGGGTGTCGACGATCTTCGCGCCACGGCCCACGGCGGCCCACGCCTCCACGGGCCACAGACGCCGCAGCTCCGCGCGGGCCTGTGCCAGGAACCGGTCGACCTCAGCCGCGGGGGCGGAGTACACGCCGGTCGTTGTCAATGCGCTGGGTGATTCCCCGGACATCGAGACACTCCAAGAGAGGAAGGGCGACGCGGCGGCTGGTGCCCAGGGCGACCCGCGCGTCGCTGACGGTGAAAGGTGCGGGCAGCCCCGCGAGGGTGTCGGCGGCCTGGTCCAGCGCGCCGGGCAGGAGCACGACGTTCTTGCCGATCGACAGCACCACGCCCGACCGGAGCGCGGCCGCCAGCGCCTTGCCCGTGAGGCCGAGTTCGTCCAGGCGCTCGGCGGTGGGGGCGTTGAAGGGGTGTCCGTCGAGGTCGGCGGCGAGCCGCGCGACCGCCTTGGCGATCGCGGGCGGCAGCGCCCGGCCGGCGGGCAGGATACGCCCGCCTTCGACGACCAGCGGCGCCACGACGAGTGCCGCCGCGAGCCGCCGATCGGGCAGCCCGAGCAGCTGGGCCGCGGCGTCCACGGTGACGCCCGGATCGAGCGCGGGCCGCCGCGCGACGTGGTCGGCGAGACGGCGGGTCAGCGACGACCAGTGCTCCGGGTCGGCGTACCAGTCGCCGGTCACCGGCGACCCGCCGGGCGGGCAGCCCATCGCCCTGAGCTCGCTTCCCGTCAGCAGGCCGTGCCAGCGCAGCAGGGCCGCGGCGTCGGGCAGGGTCACTTCGTCGAGCGCGGCCGCCCTGGCCGCCGCGGCACCCCGGCGCCGCAGCGCGGGGGGACGGACGTCCAGCACCTGGAACCCGGCGACGATCTCCCGCCTGCCGGGATCGCGGAGCAGGCCCCGATCGCTCGTTCTGAGCGGCAGGGAGCGGTTGAGGGTGAGCCTGGCGGTGCCGGAGCCCAGGGAGCGGATCCTGACGGGAACGGCGGCCGAGCCCAGGTGCAGCACCGCCGCTTCCCTCCGATGGTCCATCGCCGGATCCAGCCGTACGTCGATGACCTGGGCCGGCGTCCACGCCTGCGGCGTCACCAGCGCCATGCCCCGGGACAGGTCGTCGCGATCGACGCCCCTGAGGTTCACCGCGACGCGGGCGGTCGCGGCGACCCGCTCCGCCTGCTCGCCGAGGGTCTGCAGCCCCCGGATCCTGACCCGGCTCCCGCCCGCCTCCAGCTCGTCGCCGATGCGGAGCGTGCCCCCGGTCAGGGTGCCGGTGACGACGGTCCCGGCCCCTGCGATGGTGAACACCCGGTCGATCCATAACCGGACGGTGTCCTCGGTGTCCGGCTCGGGCAGCGCGGCGGCGAGCCGGGCCAGGGCGGCCTCCAGCTCGTCGAGCCCCTGCCGGGTCCGCCCGCTGACGACGACGCCGTCGATCCCCGCCAGCCCGGTCTTCTGGAGATGGCTGTAGGTCTCCTTCCAGGCGGGCTCGGGATCGGCGAGGTCGGCCCGGGTGATGACCGCGAGGCCGTGCCGGACGCCCAGGGCCTCCAGCGCCGCCAGGTGCTCGGCAGACTGGGCCTGCCATCCTTGGTCGGCGGCCACGACGAGCATCACGGCAGGGCACGGCCCCACACCGGCCAGCATGTTGGTGACGAACCGCTCGTGCCCGGGAACGTCGACGAACGCGATCCGCTCACCCGATCCGAGCGTGGTCCAGGCGAACCCGAGGTCGATGGTCATGCCGCGGCGGCGTTCCTCGGCCCAGCGGTCGGGCTCCATCCCGGTCAGCGCCCGGACCAGCGTCGACTTGCCGTGGTCCACGTGCCCGGTGGTCGCGATCACCTGCATGAGTGCTCTACGGCGGCGGCGATGACCTCGTCCTGATCGGGTTCGACCGCGCGCAGGTCGAGCACCAGCCGCCCGCCCGTGATCCGGCCGATCACGGGCGGATCGTAGGAACGCAGCCGCGCGGCCAGGTTCTCGTCCACGGCGATTCCCGCGCTGGGCAGCTCCACACCCGGAGCGCCTCCGCCGCCGACTCTGGCGATGGTCGGCACGGCTTCCGCCCGGCTGCCGAGCCGTCGCGCCAGGCGTTCCGCGCGTCCCCTCAGCTCGCCGACGCTCGCGTGCAGCGACCGGTGC
Source organism: Nonomuraea rosea (assembly GCF_039539705.1). NCBI lineage: Bacteria > Bacillati > Actinomycetota > Actinomycetes > Streptosporangiales > Streptosporangiaceae > Nonomuraea > Nonomuraea rosea. The sequence goes on from NZ_BAABDQ010000034.1 coordinate 140,467, forward strand.
AGCGTCGGTCGCGGGCCGCGCAGGGTCGCCTCCAGCGCGGCCAGGGTGAGCTTGTCCACCCGCAGCGCGCGGGCGAGAGGATGGCGGCGCAGCCGTTCCACCAGATCTTCATCGCCCAGCAGGAGACCCGCCTGCGGGCCGCCGAGAAGCTTGTCGCCGCTGGCGGTGACCAGCGCCGCTCCTCGACGCAGCGCGCCGGCCACATCCGGCTCGCCGGGCAGCAGCGGTTCCGGGCGCAGCAGTCCTGAGCCGATGTCGGCCACCACGGGCGGCCCGATCGTGGCGAGCTCGTCGATGGAGACCTCGGAGGTGAAACCCTCGATCCGATAGTTGGACGGGTGCACCTTGAGGATGAAGCCGGTGTCCGGGCCACAGGCGTTCTGATAGTCACGCAAGGTGGTCCGGTTCGTGGTGCCGACCTCGCGGAGCCGGCAACGGGCGGACTCCAGCAGCTCGGGCAGCCGGAACCCGTCACCGATCTCTACCAGCTCACCGCGGCTGATCACGATCTCCTTGCCCGCCGCGAGCACCGTGGTGGCGAGCACGAGCGCGGCCGCGTTGTTGTTGACCACGTGTACGGCCCCCGCCTCGGGGACCGCCTGCGCCAGCGCGGCCAGAGCCGTACGGCCACGGCGGGCGCGCTGCCCGTCGACGAGGTCGAACTCGACGTCGGTGTAGCCGGCGGCCGCGCTGACCGCCGCGACGGCGGCGGCGGACAGCGGAGCCCGCCCCAGATTGGTGTGAAGGAGCACCCCGGTGGCGTTGACGACGCCTTTGAGGCCGCTGGCCGTCGCCGGCAGGAGGGCGAGCGCGGCATCCACAGCGTCGTCAGGGTCGGCCAAGCCCTCGCGGACCCGCTGCTGAGCGCTCGCCACCGCGGCCTTGACCAGGCCTCGGCCAAGCTTCTCCTGCGCGGCGGCCAGCTGGGAGTCTGCCAGCATGACATCGGTCCGCGGCACCAAACTGCGTCGATCCACTCGCGACCATCCCGAATTCGCTGATCAGCGGAGGCGGACGGGAATCGAACCCGCCGCGCCGAGGTACTCGGCGCCACTGGTTTTGAAGACCAGGAGGATCACCAGACTCCTTAACGCCTCCAAAGTGGATCATAGACCTGTGAACAACATCAGGCTCACGCAATACGGCAATGGCGGCGGCTGCAGCTGCAAGATCCCTCCGGGCGAGCTGGAGACTCTGGTCGCTGGACTCTCCCCGACCTCTGCCCCGTCGGCCGGCCGGCTACTACTCGGCATCGATCACGGCGACGACGCCGCGGTGCTCCAGGTGAATGGCGACAACCAGGCCATCGTCTCGACGACGGACTTCTTCACTCCTGTCGTCGACGATCCGTACGACTTCGGCAGGATCGCGGCCGCCAACGCGCTCGCCGATGTCTACGCCGTCGGCGGCGAACCCGTCCTCGCGCTGAACCTGCTCGGCTGGCCCCGCGACGTCTTACCCCTCGAACTCGCCCGCGAGGTGCTGCGCGGCGGATCGGCGATAGCACAGGCAGCGGGCTGCCATCTCGCCGGGGGCCACAGCATCGACGACCCCCATCCCAAGTACGGACTGGCCGTCACCGGCCTCGCTGACCCAGGCCGCCTGCTGCGCATAGACGCCGGCAAACCCGGCATTCCCCTCACCCTCACCAAACCCCTCGGGATCGGAGTGCTCAACACGCGGCACAAGGCAACCGGAGAAGTCTTCCCCGAAGCCGTCGCCACCATGACGACGCTCAACCGCGACGCCTCACGACTGGCGCTGGCCGCGGGGATCGTGTGCGCCACCGATGTCACAGGCTTCGGCCTTCTCGGCCATCTCCTCAAGCTCGCCCGGGCGAGCGGCGTCTCCGCCGTCGTCGACAGTGCCGCCGTGCCCTACCTGCACGGAGCCCGAGAGGCCATCCGTGACGGATACGTCAGCGGCGGATCACGCCGCAACCTCGACTGGATCGCTCCCCACTCCGACTTCGGCGACCTGCCGGAGAACGAACGGCTCCTGCTCGCCGACGCACAAACCTCCGGCGGCCTGCTCATCGCGGGCGAGATCCCGGGCTTTCCGGTGATCGGTGAACTCGTCCCCCGCGGCGAACACCTGCTGATCGTGAAATAGGCAGACCCTGACCATCACCGCGGCGATGGGGCCGGCGGTCGTCAACCGCCTGCCCCATCCGGGCCCGGCAAATGCGATGGTGACCGGCAAAGGGGCAGGAATTTGTGAATAATGTCAGCTTCCTCGGTTTATCTCCGATATTGCATGATTTATGGAGGAATTCATGGTGAAGATCCTTGCCCCGTGTCCCGGACTCACCGGCGGACCGGTGTACTTCGACGACAATGCCACCCCTCCGTCGACCCGCGCGTCGCCGAAGCGATGGCGCCGTACCTGACCATGTGGTTCGGCAACCCTTGGAGCGGTCATCGCTACGCCGAGCGGCCGCGCCAGGCCCTGACGGCGGCGCGCGCCCAAGTCGCCGGCCTGATGGGGGCCCGGGCGCAAGAGCTGGTGTTCATCGCCTCCGGCTCCGAGGCGAACCTGCTGGCTCTGCGCGGCGCGGTGCTCGCCTCCGAGCGGCCCCACCCGCACGTGGTCACCCAGGCCACCGAGCATCCGGCCGTGCTGGAAACCTGCCGCGCCCTGCGGCGCCTGACGGTCCTGCCGGTGGACGGTGACGGCCTCGTCGACGAGACGGTGCTGGTGTCGGTCATGGCCGCCAACAACGAGACCGGCGCCCTGCAGCCCATCTCCGACCTCGCCGCCCTCGCCCACGCCCGCGGCGCGCTGTTCCACTGCGACGCGGCCCAGGCTGCCGGGAAGATCCCGCTCGACGTCCGAACATGGGGCGTGGATCTGCTGACCGTATGGTGTATTGGCACGTCGAGCGCAAGAACGTGTGCATCTACAGCCAGGTGCGATCCACCACGGACTCCGAGGTGGCCTCGATGATCGAGGGCTTGCTCCGTCATCTGACCAGCGCGGAGATCGATCGCCAGTACACCGATACCCACGGAGCTTCAATCGTTGGCTTTGCGTTCTCGCACTTGCTGGACTTCAAGCTGCTGCCCGGCTGAAGAACATCGGTTCGGCCCGCCTGTACAGGCCCGGGCCTGAACGTGGTGGAGAACTGGAATTCGGCCAATAGGGACATCTTCTACGGTAAGGCCGGTGATCTGACCGGCGACGACCGCGAACACGTCGAGGTCTCGGCGCTGGCCCTCCACCTGGTCCAGGCCGCGATCGTCTACCTGAACACCAGGATGGTGCAGATCGTCCTCGCCGAGCCGAAGTGGCGAAAGAAGCTCACCGACGCCGACCGGCGCGCCCTGTCGGCTCTGTTCTGGTCCCATCTGAACCTGTACGGCAAGTTCGAGCTTGGCATGAGCAAACAGCTCGACCTCGGGCCGGCGCCGGGCGCTGAGGATCAACAGTCAGATGGTCCGCTTTGAGCAACGAACGACGCCGATCAGCCAGCCGACAGCCGGCCCTCGTTCCCGCGATCTCGGACGGATCTGGAACCAATGGCTCAGTGATCACGGCCTCGTGCACCCCGAACCAGACAGGGCTGACCCCCTCCCGGCACAGGAACGTGAACATGAAACGCACCGGGACGCCGGCGCCCAGCTCCTCGGACAGCTCGCGGGCTGCCGCGTCCTCATACGACTCGCCCACGTCCACGGCACCGCCGACCATCACGTCATAGCGGCGAGAGTCTCCGCGCTCCGCCAGCTCGTCCTGCAAGCTCCCCCACCAGTGATCGCCAACTCCCTGGGTTTCCACCACAAGACCACCACCCGCCTTCGCCGCGCGCGCCGGAGGATCCTGGACTCACTACGCCCCAGCGACCACGCCCACTGATCTACTGAATGAGCAGCCCGACGAATACCAACTACCAAGATCGCGAATGTGGCTTTTGGGCCCACCTTGACTGGACCCCTTGTTCCCGGACAAGCCCCCCAACTCGCATGCACGTTGCCACGGTGCCCGATGCCGGGCACCGAAGGGTGACCGCCTGATTGCGGTCTGACGTAAGGCTACGGATATGGATAGCAGGTCTCCGACGACACGAGATCACGAGATCGTCTCAGCGATCAATCGGCGTACCGGTGCGGGTTTGAGGATCGTCGGCCGCGCTCTGCATGGGAGGCTCGGCGGCGCCATCTACGCCGAGTGGCCGGACGGCCGCCAAGCCGTGGTGACTCGATTTGCGGGCTCACTCGCCGAAGCCAAGCGTACGGCCGACGTGCTTGC